>NZ_JBLWFH010000004.1:0-324441 GCF_050306235.1 Glaciecola sp. 1036
TTAAATATCGAATTACAAATAAATTGTCGTTGTGACACTCTTAACGAGTGCCCACACAGATTGTCTTGTTTCTAATTTTTAAAGAACAAAGTGCAAATGTTGTTTTTCGCATCGCGAAAAATGTTATTTGCGCAAGAGATGTTTCGTACTCACAAAGAGTAGGACAAGACCTCTTGTGGATTAAGCCTCGTGATATAAATACCTATGAGGTTAATCTTTGCTCAAGCGGTCTCTTTCAAGTCCCTCTCAAGCGGGATGCGAATACTACGCTAACCCAAAATTTTGTCAAGCTGTTTTAGTGAAAAAAGATAGCTTTTTTTACCTCGTTTTAGCTTGTCTGTGAAAAGCCTCAGCAGTGGTCAAATTATGACCGCAAAGCGATACTCCTCAACAGCGAGCGCGCATTCTACACAGCAAAAAAATTAGTGCAAGTGTTTTTTTAAAATGAAATCATTTTGCTATTTCAGAGTCGAAAATGTTACCGTTAAATTCACGCTGTTTTATTGGAATATATCTGACATGAAGTCTTTATTATTTATTTTATTATCTAGTATTTGTTTGGCCCTTTTTTCGTCAACCAGTTCAGCTTCAAATCAAGATCAAATAATTAATGCTGTCGTTAATATCGAATTGAATAAAGTAGTTCCCTGGGATGAAGGATTTAACGCATCCGGATTTGGTACAGGGTTCGTTATAGATAGTGAAAAAGGTTTAATACTCACTAATAAGCACATTGTAAATGTAGGGCCTATTGTTGCTTATGCTGAGTTCGCCAACAAACGTAAACTAAGTATCACGCCAATTTATAGAGATCCAATACACGATTTTGGCATTTTTAAATATAACGTAAATGAGATTAACGATTTATCTATCATCCCTATTAAATTATCTACTGACGCCAGTGTGGGACAAAAAATTAGATTGTATGGTAATGACGGTGGTGAAGCACTGTCTATTATAGAGGGTGTACTTTCTCGTTTAGATCGAGAGCCTCCTGTCTACAATAACACCAATAACGATCACAACACCTATTATATGCAAGAAGCCTTAGGGACAAGTGGTGGCTCATCTGGCTCCCCAATATTAAATGATAATAATGAGGCCATCGCAATAAATGCTGGGGGGAGGGTTGATACAGCGACAGCCTTTTTTCTACCCATGAAAATGATAAAGCCTATTATCGATAACGTCATAAATGAAAAACCCGTTAACCGCGGTAGTTTACAAGTTGTTTTTGAACATGTTCCTTTCAATCAAATGACAAGACTTGGAATAAAGGCTGAACGGATAAAAGAACTGAAACAAGCATTGCCTGGAGCTAACGGAAGATTACTAGTTACACACATTGTAAAACAGAGCCCAGCTGAAACGCATTTAAAAATTGGGGATTTAATCCATAGCATCGATGATGTTGTACTCGACGACTTTTATACATTGGAAAGTAAGCTTAATAATCGCGTAAACCAAAATGTAAAAATAATATTTGAACGGGAAAATGAAATTAAGCAAGCAAAGATTCAAGTCACGGACTTATTTTCATTAGTCCCAACAGAATATATAGAATACGGAAAAACCGTATTTACCCCTATTGGAATCGGTGCCGCGAGACTTTTTAACGTACCTATATCTGGAGTGCTTATAACCTCAGAAGGAAGAGTGTTTGGTGGTCAATCAATACGAAGTTTTGTAAAGGTCGACAGTATTAATGAAAATCCGATAAATTCGCTCGACGACTTAAAAACTACACTGACGTCGATTCCGAATAACCAAAAATTTAGTATTCGTTATCGGTATTTATACGATCAAAAAGAACAACGCTACACAAAAGTTAGAAATTTAGCTAATTTCTACATCAATCGACATTGTAAAAATGTAATTGGCAAACAATTTTGGCAATGTAATAAACTTCCCCCCTCCACAGATTCTATGAATGGTTTTAGCAAAAAATCAGAAAATGAGGTTTCCAGTCCGTTCGTAGATATAGAAGTAATTCGGCCACTTGAAGTTAATGTAAATGGATCAGTAATTCAAAAAGGTATGGGTCTAATTTTGGATGTTGATGCTGGCCTAATTTTAACTGGCAAAGGCATCATAGATTCAAGTTTATCCCAAGTAAATTTGTATTTTAACAATGGCACCACTTTAGCAGCCTCAGTTAGCGCAATTCATCCTTATTTAAATCTGGTATTACTATCTGCAGACTTATCTTCGATTAATATTGATAACGCTAAAATTCCCTCACTAGAATTATCAAGGGTAAATGAGTACGAATCCGTTTTACTAAAAGGACGCACAACCCATATAGATTTTGAAACTGAAGTGTCTAAAGGTTGGCCAGTATTAAATCAAGCACAGATAAATTTTGATTCTTATGACTTTTCCTATATTACCGGAGATTTTTCTATTTATACCTCGGAAGACAATCGGCTTCTCGCTTTGGCGCCAGGATATTCTGAAAAGGAACCCTTCGATGTAGTGATCCCCTTGGCTTTAGTTTTGGACTTTGTACACAGCGTGACAGAAGGGAAAACGGGCAGATATCAAATTAAAGATCAATTAACCTACGTCAGTTACGCTGAAGCCCTTGAACTTGGACTTGAAAGGAAGTTCGCCCAAGACATAGCGCGAAAAGTGTTCGTTCAAAAAGCTGCTGAACTTGAAAATAGTGGTTTAGCTTCTGGAGACATAATTCTTGAAGTAAACAGTGAAAAAGTAACCACCTTGAATGAGGTTTATTTATCCTTAAACGCCGCCTCTCATAAAGTAAAAGTATTACGTAATGGCGGCATTAAGGAAATTGTAGTTAAGCCGAGCAACTGGGATTATCTGAATATAAATAAAGTGCTTATTTGGGGAGGAGGCATTATTCACTCGATGCCGTTGGCTATAAATACACCTTTCGGTCCGCAAAAAACCTGTATCAGACTTGGATATCGATATTATGGTGCGTCAGTATACTCTGCAATAGGCGGTGATCCAGTTTGCATTATTGCTCTCGATAACCAACCTATTGATGATGTTGGGCAACTATTTTCTATTTTAAAGGAAAAACAAACCGGCGACTTTACAAAGATATTAGCCGTACGCTTAGATAAAAATTTTCAAATAGAAGAATATCGCGTTAGAGAAGAAAATTACTATTGGCCGACAGTATTGTATTCGAGAGATGAAGCAGGCTGGACATTAGACTCCAACCTGCACGATTAAGTTATTGCTTATTTTCTTTAGAGTCTTCTTGTTCACTAGAAGACTCTTTTTCTTGACTTGATGTTTGAAAAGAGGTTTCTTCAAAATCTGCATCGGGCTCAGTATCGCCAATGACATCCTCTAAAGTAAACTTATCAACTGTTCGGAAGGTATTAACTGGCCCAGCAATAGCGTATAGGGCGAACACCGTTACCAAAACAAGGGATGGTGCAGTTGCTACAATGATAAAAATAAGCATTACAATTAAAAGTGCCACAAAGGGGACTTTGCCATGCCAATTTAATTCTTTGAATGAATTGTACTTGAAATTACTCACCATCAATAAACCAGCTAAACCGGTAACTATGGCGACTAAAAAGCCGATGCTGTTTCCGTCTATGTTGTAATCGTAACTTACCCAAACCGTACCTGAAACCACAGCAGCTGCTGCCGGACTTGCTAGACCTTGAAAAAAGCGCTTATCGGCAGTTTCAATTTGTGTATTAAATCTTGCGAGTCTTAAGGCGGCCCCAGCTACATACATAAATGCAGCCAACCAACCAATTTTACCTAAATCTGTCATTCCGAAATTGTAAGCCACCAACGCCGGCGCAATACCAAAAGATACCATGTCGGCCATTGAATCGTATTCCGCTCCAAAAGCAGATTGAGTATTGGTAATTCTAGCGACTCTGCCATCTAAACCATCAAATATCATAGCGACAAAAATAGCCACTGACGCATGTTCAAACATTCCATTCATAGACATTACAACCGCGTAAAAGCCACTGAAAAGGCCAGCCGTTGTCAATAAATTTGGCAATAAATAAATGCCTCGTCTTTTTGTCATATTTTTCGTTTTTCCACTATTTTACATTTTAAAAAGAAGCGATTTGCTTAGGTCTAACTATAGCATTGGATTTCAATGACATATAGCCTTTTGTTTGTAACGCATTAGAACAAGCCACTTGAGAAAAGTTTAAAAAACAATCAAATTTCACTGTTCTTTTGTGTCAGGATTTTATACAATGCGCCGATAGAAAACAGGGAAAGTTTTTTTATTCTATTGTTTTTTAAAGAGTTTATTCTTTAGGCACAGTTGTTGCTAAAGATACCGTTAGATGTAGACATATAGAGATGATCATGAAAATAAAATTGCTAGGATTAGCGGCAACGCTAACATTGATGACATCAATGGCACAGGCTGGAGAACAAACTTGGGATTTTGGCTCTGGTTCATTTGGTTCTTACGGTGTAGGAAACACCTTAAATATAAGCTCTGGTGGTGTTAACATGCAGGTAACAGCATGGGCTAGCTCGTCAGAATGTGGTTATCCTTATGGCGGGTCACCAAATCCAGGAACGGATCCTGATCCTTGTGTTGCACCAGCACAACTAAATCGCTGGGGTAGTCATTTAGGTATTTCTAACCAAGACGAAATTAATAACAACTACACTTCTTCTCCAAACCATGCCATCGACAATATATATAACGGCGGTGATTCGCCTGATGATATAGAGTACGAAATGGTGTTACTATCATTTAACAAAGAAGTTGATGTTGCATCATTTAATATTGGTTGGTGGAGCAATGATAGTGACATGAGCGTGCTCGCTTACACAGGCGGAGCAACTAATGGTAATTTCTTCGATGGAACAAGCACATGGGAAGATCTAATGTCTTCTGGTTGGGATCACATTAATCATTACTCAAACGTTTCTGTTGGCTCATCTGTAACTACGGCCTCTGACCCTACATATTCTCAGTATTGGTTGATTGGTGCATATAATGGTATTTTTGGTCATCCTGAAAGTTGGTCAACTGGAAATGACGCAATTAAACTTGCTGGCTTAACTACTCACACCAAGCCTGACACAGGAACCGTAACTGAAGCTAGCGCACCTGGAATGCTTGCAATGCTGATAGGCGGAGCGTTATTATTCCTGAGAAGGCGAAAATAACAAAACTATTTGAATAAGAAGCCGATTATATAATCGGCTTTTTTTGTTTTTAGAGGGTGTAGATGCGACGCTTATTTCTTTTACTAAGTCTTTTTTCACATAGTGTAGTGGCTCAACAAGAGCAACAAGGTGACTTGAACGGTGATTTCGAGTCAGCATATATCGCCTTTGACAAAGGTGCTATTGATGAAAGTTATATTTATTTAAAACGTAGCTTAGACGAAAATCCTAACCACCTGCCAAGTAAAATATTGATGGGTGAAGTATTAGGTCTATCCGGTTATTATGAAGATGCAGAAGAGATTTTATTAGACGCATTAGACGAAAACGGCGATCCCAACCTCATTGTAGAACCGCTTATTAATGTGTTGTTTTCCCTACAAAAGTACCAAGCAATTACAGAATTAGAAACCAATCAGCTTACCCCAGTAAAAAAAGCAAGACTCCTAATTGCAAAAGCTGGTGCTTATTTTATTTTAAAGGATACACAACAAGCACTTTTAAGAGCAGAACAAGCACTTGAAACGGGAGCATCCGAAGTACAAGTATTAAATGCTGCGGCTAACATCAACATTCAGTCAGGTGAAAATGATAGAGCCATGGCGCTACTTAAAACCTCTCTAAATATCGATGATAGAAACGCCGAAACATATCGTTTGCTTGCAGAGGCAAATAAAAAACTCGGCAGAAAGGAAACTCAAATTACCTATCTTGAAACAGCGCTAAAATTATTCGAAAAACACCCACTAATCCTTAGAGATTTGGTCGCTGCTTACATATCGCAAAAACGTTTCCAAGATGCATTGGCGCAATTGGATCGCGCATTAGAATTATCGCCTGATGATCCAATGGCTAAACTCCTTAAAAGCTGGGTGTTGTCTAGATTAGATAGACAGCAAGAAGCGTCCGCTGAACTAGATGAATTGGTAAATAAATTAAGTCTGGTCGACGATCAAACTGCAAATGAAAGTGACGAACTCCTGTATATCAGTGGTATCGCTAATTTAGCAAATGGAAATTTTGAAAAAGCTCGCACTATGCTCAGTCGCTATTTACAACGAAACAATGGTGACTTTAACGCAGCAAAAATGTTGGTAGAAGTGTATAAAAACGAAGGCAATTATATAGCGGCGGCCGAGATACTAGAGCAATATCAAAATGAAGTAGACAAAGATCCATTAATGATTAAAGAGATTTGTGAATTGTATATTCGCTCAAATCGGAATCACAAATGTAACTTTTTGATTAATGCCACTGAGTCCAAATTTACCGACGATCCGATTTTTTTAGCAACTAAAGCTAGATTAATGATGGCTAGAGGTAAGCCTCAGCTAGCATTTGAAAGTTTAAATAAAATAACGACTGACAGTTTTGAACTAAGTGTTCAACGAGCCGTTATGGCGCTTCAGTCTGATAATTTAGAGGTTGCAGGCAAGTTAATTGATGCTTTATTTGAAGCTCGCCCAGACAGTCCAAATGTGCAAAACTTAAAAGCTTCATATTTAGTAAAGTCTGGAGAAAAGTCTATTGCTGAAGAGCTTTACCGAAAAATACTTAAGAATGATCCCTCTCACTTTTCAGCGAATTATAATTTTGCACTGTTTTTGTTTGAGCAAAAAAGATTTAAAGAAGCAAAAGATTTAGCCGTACGAGTCAGCAACCTCGCTCCCGAAAACATTCCTGCTAAAATATTGCTTAGTCGAATTTTTATAGGGTTGGGAAATACTGAACAAGCGCGAGAAATTCTGTTAGAAGCAGAAGCGAGAAGTAAAGAAAATGAAGCGCTGAAGCGAACAATTTTGGCGCTGGAAGTCACTGTAGAAGATTATGAAAAAGCGCTGCAAACAGTAAATTGGTTACTGAAACGCCAGTTTTTGTCATCAGACCTACTATTGACAAGATTCGAAATTTTAAAAGCACTCGGACAGAAAACTAGTGCGATTGAAGACTTGAATACCCTGTATGGAATTTTTATTGAAGATCATCAAGCTTTATATGATTTAAGCGAGAGGTTTATCAATATAGAAGAATTTTCTGGCGCCGAAAAATCTCTCGCAAGAGCCCTTGAATTAGACAAGGATAATTTTCTTTATAGACGTAATTTGATACGAGTATATCTATTCAGAGGGAAATTAACTGAAGCGCAAACACAATTTGATGAATTAGCAACAAACTATATCCGCAATCCAGACGTGGAGTTATTAAGGGGCGATATTGCTTTAGCAAAGAACAATCCAAGTAAAGCTATGGATTGTTATATTAAAGCGCTGGACATAAGTCCAATTTTAACGCCTGCTATCATTGGTGCTTATCAGCTATCGCGACAAGGCATCAAAGCAAAGAGCTTCGAGAAGAAGTTCGAAAACCTAGCCAAAGATCCAGTGAACAATGTTTTTGCAACCCATCTTTTAGCCGATTATTACATGGAAAAAGATGAACTGGAAAAAGCGAAAGCAAAATATATGTCTATAGTGAACATAAATGAATATCCGGCTAACCACAGAGTGTTGAACAACTTAGCAAATTTATATATTCAAGAAAATCGCCTTGATGTTGCCTATGGATATATCCAACAAGCTTATGAAACCAATCAACAGAATTTTGCGATTTTAGATACTTTAGGTTGGGTATTAAGTTTGCAAGGTGACTTTACTCAAGGGCTAGATTATTTACGTCGTTCGTATTCAATAAATGCTCAAGATCCAAATAATCGCTTTCATATCGCCTATACCTTAGAAAAACTTGGCAGAATAAATGAAGCGAAAAGAGAGTTGAAGGTTTTACTCTCTGATTTCGGCGAATTTGAAAAAAGGCAGAAAGCTGAAGAGTTAATGCAAAACATATAAAAAAGCGAGCTTTACAGCTCGCTTTTCACCTAACAGCTTATGCTAAATAATGGTTAAAGCATCATTTTCCACATCAATTCTGACCGTATCCTTATCTTTGAGCTGACCTGCAAGCAAGGTTTCTGCCAATGGATTTTCAATCTGAGTTTGAATAGCTCTTTTTAGCGGTCTCGCCCCAAAAACTGGGTCAAAGCCTGCCTCAGCGAGTTTATCTAAGGCCCCTGCAGATATTTCTAGTTTAAGATTCATTTCATTTAAGCGTTGACGTAAACCCGCTAACTGAATCTTAGCGATAGCTTTAATCTGCTCTTTTGCAAGAGGATGGAATACTACTATATCGTCAACACGGTTAATGAATTCAGGTCTAAAGTGCTGTCCTAACACTTGCATAACGCTTGATTTCATCTGTTCGTAGTTCTCTTCCCCAGCTTGGGCCTGAATGATATCGGAGCCTAGGTTAGAGGTCATAATGATTAAGGTATTTTTAAAATCGACTGTTCGTCCTTGCCCGTCGGTCAACCTACCGTCATCTAACACTTGTAGCAAAATGTTAAATACATCTGGATGCGCTTTCTCTACCTCGTCCAGTAATATTACCGAATAGGGCTTACGTCGCACGGCTTCGGTTAAATACCCGCCCTCTTCGTAGCCAACGTATCCAGGAGGAGCACCTACAAGACGCGATACTGAATGCTTCTCCATGAATTCCGACATATCAATACGTATCAAGGCACTTTCGGTATCGAACATAAAATTGGCCAAGGCTTTACAAAGTTCAGTTTTACCAACCCCCGTAGGTCCTAGAAACAAGAACGAACCTGTAGGTTTATCAGGATCTGCCAAACCTGCACGAGATCGTCTGATGGCACTAGACACTGCCTTCACAGCTTCGGCCTGTCCTACAACACGTTTGGTTAGCACTTGTTCCATATTGACTAATTTTTCTTTCTCACTTTCAAGCATTTTAGATACAGGGATTCCTGTCCACCTGGAAAGGACATCAGCAATTTCTACATCGGTAACTTTATTTTTAAGTAATTGATTTTCTGAAGATTCCATTTCAGACGCTTTTTCCAGTCTTTGTTCTAGTTCTGGAATTCTGCCATATTGAAGTTCAGACATTCGGTTTAAATCCGATGCCCTTCTGGCAATTTCAAGATCTAGCTTAGCTTGTTCAAGCTCCGCTTTAATACCCTGCGTGCCCTGCATTGCATCTTTCTCAGAGTTCCAAACTTTTTCTAGCTCGGCAAATTTCACTTCAGCTTGCTCTCTCTCTAATTCAATCACCTCTAAACGCTTGTGACTAGCATCGTCGGTTTCTTTTGCAAGTGCCTGCTCTTCCAGTTTCAATTGAATAATACGTCTTTCAAGTCGATCCATTTCTTCTGGTTTAGAATCAATTTGCATACGAATACTAGAAGCCGCCTCATCGATCAAATCTATGGCCTTGTCGGGCAATTGTCTGTCGCTAATGTATCGATGGGATAAGGTAGCGGCTGCAACAATCGCAGGATCGGTAATATCAACTGAGTGGTGCAGTTCGTAACGTTCTTTTAAGCCCCTTAAAATAGCAATTGTGTCTTCAACAGTTGGTTGATCCACTTGCACCTTTTGGAAACGTCTTTCTAACGCTGCGTCTTTTTCAATGTACTGGCGATATTCATCTAAAGTAGTTGCTCCTACACAATGCAATTCTCCTCTAGCTAAGGCGGGTTTTAGCATGTTTCCAGCATCCATTGCGCCATCTGTCTTACCAGCCCCTACCATGGTATGCAATTCATCAATAAAGAGAATGACTCTACCCTCTTCTTTGGCAAGCTCAGTCAAAACGGCTTTGAGCCTTTCCTCAAATTCCCCTCTATATTTGGCACCAGCTAAAAGTGCTCCCATGTCTAAAGAAAGTACTCTTTTGTTTTTTAATCCTTCAGGCACCTCACCGTTGATGATCCGTTGTGCTAGCCCCTCGACAATTGCTGTTTTACCTACACCGGGCTCACCAATTAACACTGGGTTATTTTTAGTTCGTCGTTGTAACACCTGGACTGTGCGTCTAATTTCTTCATCACGCCCAATAACAGGATCTAATTTCCCCTGTTCAGCTCGTTCAGTGAGATCAGTGGTAAATTTTTCCAATGCCTGTCTAACATCTTCAGCACTTTGGTCTGTTACTTTTTGACCACCGCGCATTTTATCGATTCCAGCTTCAACTTTATTCGCGTCTAAGCCTTGCTGTTTCAACATAGAGCCTAAAGCACCAGTATCTTCTAAAGCTGCAAGAACAAATAATTCAGAAGTGATATATTCATCTTTGCGTTTTTGCGCTAACTTGTCGCAAATATTTAAAAGTCGACCGGTATCTCTGCCAAGTTGAACATCACCTGCTATACCCTGAATCTTAGGTAGTTTTTCTACCGCTTCACTAAGTGAAGAACGAAGCGCGTTTACGTTCACCCCTATGAGATCCAATAAAGGACGAACTGTCCCGCCTTGTTGATTTAACAATGCAGACATCAAATGTACTGGTTCTATGTATTGGTTATCTCTTCCTAATGCCAAGGATTGTGCATCAGAAATAGCGATTTGAAACTTGTTTGTGAATTTATCTAATCGCATATCTTAATTTCTCCAAAATTACCCTACACAGGATATGGGTATTACAGGGGGTCATTTCAAGACAAAACGATTAAAAATTTATCAAGTTTTGATAATTACAGTGACATTTCTACCGGTTTGTTGAATGTCCGAGTGGGTCGCTTGACGGTGCGAAAAAAAGCGCTCATCCCGATAGCTACAAATGTTGCTCAGTTGTATATTTTCTACTCCCGCATTATTTAATATTTGTTGGCAGATAGCGGGTAAGTCTAATAAATACTTATTATTTAAAGAAGAAGGCCGGATGCAGCTTGAATACTGAGTAAAATATTTAATCACGTCCAGACCAACTTCAAACTTTTCTTGGCTAATACTAGGTCCGATCCAGACGGCTAAACGAGTTGGATCAGCAAAATTAGCAACAGCTTTTTCAACAATTCCTTCTGCAAGTCCGCGCCAGCCTGCATGCACAGCTGCTACTTCGATTCCATCAGTCATGACAATGGGTAAACAGTCTGCAGTCATCACACATAAAGGTAAGTGTTTTTGGCTAGTAAAAATACCGTCTGCTATGGTAGAGGGCTCCATAGTATTTTTATCAACGTCAATAATCTGATTCGAATGCTGTTGATTCATAAACACAGGGAAATTACATGTATTGCCGGTAAGTTGTTGACAATATTCAAATAAATATCCTCTGTTTTGCAACACAGCGTCTCTATTATCGCCAACATGCAGTCCCATGTTCAAACTATCATAGGGTACTAAGCTTTCCCCTTGCTCCCGTGTACAACTAAAACAAACTACATTGGGAGCTAGCAAATAAGTTGGCGAGATAGTTTTCAATAGTCCATCAAATCCGGGTTTTCTTGAACATCTTGTTTAAGCACATTGATTAACTGCACCATATCCTGAGGAATTTCCGCCTGCCATGTCATTAATTCATTTGTACTTGGATGCTGTAAGGTGATTTGAGCAGCATGAAGGGCTTGTCTTTTAAAGTTCCGTAAACAACTCGCTAAAGCTTCACTGGCCTTTTTAGGCGGTCGAGGACGGCCTCCATACTGAGTATCACCAACCAAAGGATGTTTGATATGAGCCATATGCACTCTTATTTGGTGAGTTCGCCCTGTCTCCAACTTCAACCTGAGATGGGTATGCGCACGAAACTTTTCAATAATCCTATAGTGAGTAACCGCAGGTTTTCCTGTTTCTCTAACCGCCATAAGCGTGCGTTTACTTGGATGTCTGCCGATATTTTCATCCACGAAACCACCACCAATAAGATTCCCCATGACGACTGCTTCGTATTCTCGCCCCATGCTTCTAGACTGTAACTGCTCGACTAAATGACGCTGAGATTCAATGGTTTTCGCCACCACCATTAGACCTGTAGTATCTTTGTCTAACCGATGTACAATGCCTGCTCTTGGAATTTTATCGATGTTTGGACAATGTGCTAATAGAGCATTGAGCAAAGTCCCAGTAGAATTACCTGCCCCTGGATGCACGACTAAACCAGCGGGTTTATTAATGATAAGGATTTCATCGTCTTCATACACAATATTGATATCAATATCTTCGGCCTGATTACGGACTTGAACCTCTTGGAAAGCCGCAATATTAACGACTTCTTCACCTTTCATCTTAGTTCGAGGGATGGTTAAAACACTGTTGTCTATTTCAACACAGCCAGATTCAATCCATTCTTTTATTTTAGTTCTTGAATAATCGGGGAACATTTCCGCCAGACATTGGTCAAGTCTTTTGTTAAAACTTTGCTCAGGTATGATTCCACTAAGCATGATTTTCGTTGTTTGTTCTGACATAATAACGCGCAAAATTGAGTGTGAATGGATTATAGCAAGCACAAAGAAGAAATAGCAGGCTTTAAGCTACTGCTATTGCAAAATAATAGTGTAGAATATCGGGAATTATTTTGAAATTTAAAAAGAGCAATATTCAAATGAAAAAAGTTTTGGTTGCGACCTTGTGTATCGCAGCATTTGGTTTAGCTGGCTGTACCAGCTCAGAAGAAGAAGAACGAGAATTAGTAGCCAATCAAGGAGCTAGCGCTTTATATCAGCAAGCAAAAAGAAATATGGATCTTGGTAATTTTACCGCTGCTGCTGAAATTTTAAGTACCATTGATTCAAGATTTCCGTTTGGACAATTATCTCACCAAGTACAACTTGATCTAATTTATGCTTACTATAAAACCGGCAATAGAGAACAAACATTAGCGACTATCGACCGATTTATTCGCCTAAATCCAAATCATTCTGATGTAGATTACGCTATGTATATGCGTGGCTTGGTCAATATGGAAAGTGATAACAACCTGTTCCAAGATTTGTTTAACGTAGATCGTGGTGACCGCGATCCCAGCGCATCCCGTGAAGCCTTTGAAGATTTTCGACGTTTACTTGAAAAGCTACCAGACTCTAAATATGCCGACGATGCTAAGCAACGCATGGTTGCAATTAAAGATAGACTCGCTCGCCACGAAATCTCAGTTGCTCGTTTTTACATGCGTAGAGAAGCATGGGTTGCGGCAGCAAACCGTGGTCGATATGTTTTAGAATATTTTGCTGATACTGCACAAGTGCAGCCCGCCCTTGAGATCATGGTAGAAAGCTATGATCAAATTGGATTAGAGCAATTAAAGCAAAACGCTCTAAAAACATTGAAACTAAATTATCCAGACAGCGATTTTATCCGCTAACACTCGGGCAGTAGATTAATCCGTATTAGCTTTAAAATATAAATTGCTAAGCGGATTAATTAGCTTTGCCCAACCATCAGTGAAATGCAGTGGACTGTCCACAATGCTGAAAACCAAACACCCGTTATGATTTGCTGTGTAAGGGGAATGGGTATGGGAATCGTTTAAAAATATCAAATCCCCACTATCGTAGCTAGACATTCCATCTGAAAATTGCCCATCAATGACCAAGGTAATTTCGTTTCCCGTATGGCTGTGTTCCGGCACCACACAACCTTGCTCCATATAAATGAACTGGGCAAGATTTTTACCGCCTATGGTTACCCCTGCTTGCCAGATTTTACCAAGATGTTTTGACCAGCCTTGATTTCTCGCTTTCTCTGCAAAGCGTTGTAATGGTTGGGGGATATTAAATACCTTACCTTCAAGTTGTAAGGTTGTGGTAACTACAGATTGTGGGACTGGACAGTAATAGCCGTCGCAAAACGGCTTGTCTTCAGTTATGTCTTTAAACATTTGAGAAAAATCAACATTGTCAGCAAAACTGTTGTGGCTGCTTTCAAACGAATTCACCGCGCGCTCTTGTAATAAATCGAATGATTCCATGCATTTTTTGCACATATCCATGTGCGACGCTATCATCAGTGATAGCGCAGGGGACATATTACCCTCAGCAAATTGACTCAGTTGTTGAGCGCTAGGGTGAAATCTAATCATACTCTTTAAGCATATCCTTCAAACGTTGTAACGCTAATCGTGTTCTAGACTTAACCGTACCTAAAGGAATATCTAAGTCATCAGCAACTTCTTGTTGAGATTTGCCATCAATGTAAATTGCCTCTACAACGGCTTTTTGCTTTTTAGGCAATCCTTCAAAAAACTGCCCCACTTCCTCCAACGTAATTTGTTGGTCCAGCGGTGCAATTTTAGTGTCAGCTGTTTGCTCACACAAAATTGGCCAAATATCATCAGAACACACATCTTCTTTTCTGTTTTGTAACTTTCGCAACATATCAAAACGTATGTTTCTAGCAATGGTGAAAATCCAAGTAGATGGACTTCCTTTCTCCGAATTAAATAGGTGCGCTTTCTGCCAAACATTAGACATTGTGTCTTGCACTAGCTCCATTGCAAGCGCCTCATTACCCATTTGTTTCAACGCATAAGAGCGCAATCTTGGTGCAAAATAACTGAACACCTTGGAAAAGGCTATTTTACATCGCTTGTTTGCTACAGTGTCTAAATACTGAGCCATTTCTACTGCACATTCTTTAGGCTTACAATCTTCTCGCTTTTGATTTTCCAGTGGAATTCCGATCAACATGATTTTTACCCTTTTCGTTTTTCAACTTGCGTAGAACTTCAGTATACGCAAAGATTTATGAACAAAAAGTGAAATAAATTTAATATACAGGTCAGTTTTTTCGAAACCATTAAAAATCCAACAGAAAGTTCTATTAATCAATAAGTTGATTTAAATAGGCAACGACTCTGTTCGTATCGCCATGATGTAAAAAATGTTGTTTTTGCTCTGCATTCACGGGTAACAATTCAATCCAGCGATTAATTACCCACTCTGGTTCGTCAAACTTCAACTCCGAATACAACTTCGCAACTTCTGGATATTTGTCGTATATTTCCTTGAGTCTGTTGGTTGCGGATTGCAAATCATATGTATTGCCAGATGATGACCATATTTCGCAAGGTTCGCACTCACCTATCCGCAGACCATCCGGTTCGGTCGCTATGTTGTGAATCTTTACACAATATTGGCCTTCAACCGTAATACCCAACAGGCCGTCCTTCAAAATGTCAAAATCGATTACATTGCAGTAAGTCCCTAGGGGAAATATGTGTGAATTTGATTGTTTGTTACCCGAGGTATTTAACATGCAAACAACAAAACCACCGTTATTCGCACAAACCTCTTTCACCATTCGTGTGTATCTTGGTTCGAATATTCTTAGTGCCAATCTACCTTCGGGTAACAAATGTGAAGATAAAGGAAACAGTGGCAACTTCATTTTTATTTTGACCGTGATGATTAACTTATCTCATAAGTACAAGAAATTGTCTGAGTTGGATTAGTTCGACTATTAATTAAAAATTATTAATGGTTGATCTGGTCTGAAAATCAGCCTGTATCTGAATAAAAACTTTTACCAGACCTTATGCATTTATTAGACAAGTTTTCTACATTTTATTCTGATTTGGCGTCGATGAAAGTCGATAAATTATCTGAAATCTACAGTCAGAATGTGGTCTTTGCCGACCCTGTAGGTAGGTACGAAGGTATCTCTGCAGTTGAAAATTATTTTACTAAGTTGTTAAAAAACGCAAAGTATTGTGAATTTGATATTCACGACAAATTGTCCACCACGGATGGCCACCACGTCATAACATGGACGATGAAGTACATTTCATCACGAATCAATAATGGAAAGCCGGTAAGTGTTGACGGAATCACTTGGCTAGAAACTCAAGACAATAAAATTACATTGCACAGAGACTATTACGATCTTGGACAAATGGCTTACGAACACGTGCCGATCTTGGGCTATTTCGTTAAAAGTGTGAAAAGGAGAATTGGCTAATGGCTAAAGTGTTAGTTACCGGAGCAACATCAGGTATTGGCGAAGCCTTTGTCAAGAAATTAGCACAAGAAGGGCATAATGTTATTGCTTGTGGTCGAAATAAAGAAAAACTACAACAGCTTTCTCAGTCTCCGAATATCGAAGCATTGCAATTTGATGTTACCGACGAAACAGAAACGAAATCCGCACTTAGCGATGTTATTGCTGATTACTATGTATTGAACGCTGGTACCTGCGAATATGTGGACATTGATCAGGTTGAAGCCGATATGTTTAAACGCGTATTTACCACAAATGTGTTTGGTGCAGCCAACGTGATGGCGGCAATTTTGCCTCGTTGTCGCAAACAAGACACTGTGGTATTTGTTGATAGCCTTGCCCGTTTATTGCCTTTTCCAAGAAGCCAAGCCTACGGTGGCAGCAAAGCAGCATTGCATTACATGGCCAAAAGTTTTGCTGTAGATCTAGACAGAAAAGGGGTAAAAGTAAAAACAATTTCACCGGGTTTTGTAGAAACGCCGTTAACTGATAAAAACGATTTTGATATGCCAATGCGTATCAGCGCCGATGCAGCCGCAGATTATATGTACAAAGGCATATTTAGTTCTCGGCGTTCAATTTATTTTCCTCTGCGATTCAGTTTAATGATCCGTTTTCTAAATTTACTTCCTGCGTTTTTACAACATAAATTATGTATTCGTTTAAGTCGCGGAATGAAAGGGAAGTAGTCAATATGCAAAAGCAACGAATAGCAATAATTGGTTCAGGTATTTCAGGTCTTACGTGCGGCTACCTGTTAAATGATAGAGCTGACATAACCCTATATGAAGCTGGCGATTATCTGGGCGGCCACACAGCAACAAAAGACATCGAGATTGATGGTCAAGAGTACGCCATTGATACTGGTTTTATCGTTTTCAACGACTGGACTTACCCTAACTTTATTAAACTGTTAGATAAAATTGGGGTTAAAAAACAAGCCACCGAAATGAGTTTTAGTGTCAGAAATAATAGCTCTGAACTAGAATACAATGGCCATAGTCTTAATACTCTTTTTGCTCAGAGAAGAAATCTTTTATCTCCACGTTTTTATCGACTCATTCGAGAGATTCTTAGGTTTAATGATTTGTGTAAACAAACGCTCAATAGTGATCTCAATCTGTCTGAAATAACGCTAACAGAGTTTTTACAAAAGCATGGGTTTTCAGATTATTTTGCGGTTAATTATATCTTGCCAATGTGCGCGGCAATATGGAGTGCAAGCTTAGAAACAGCTGGAAATTTTCCATTGGCATTCTTCCTGAAATTTTTTAATAACCATGGACTATTAAATGTCAACGATAGACCTCAATGGTACACTATTGTTGGAGGTTCAAGGGAGTATGTAGGACCACTAGCAAAAGAATTTTCGAATAAAATTAAACTTTCAACCCCAGTAAAGAAAGTCACAAAAACGTCATCTGGTTTAATTGTTACCACAGACTCGGGGGATGAGTTATTTGATGATGTTATTTTTGCTTGCCATAGCGATCAAGCTCTGCAACTGCTGGATGTCAGTTCTCTAGACCAAGCATTAAGTAAACAAACAACAAATATACTTGGTGCTATCCCCTATGCGTTAAACGATGTAATTCTACACACAGACGTCAAAGTACTTCCTAAACGAAGATTGGCATGGGCTAGCTGGAATTATCAACTTCAAGGCACAAAAAACGAACGCGAGGCACCAGCAAAAGTGTCCTACAACATGAATATTTTACAACGTCTACAGGCTAACCGTACCTTTATTGTTACCTTGAATGATAGGGAAAATATAGACCCTGAGAAAATTCTAGGACAGTACGAATATGCCCACCCACAGTTTAGTCCAAAAATGGTGGCAGCTCAGCAACAACGAGCTCAGATTTGTGGTGTCCAAGGTATACATTATTGCGGTGCGTATTGGTACAACGGTTTCCACGAAGATGGCGTTAGAAGTGCCTTGGATGTTTGCAAACGCTTTGGAGCGCACCTCTGATGCAGACATTTGAAAGTGCAATATACAAAGGAAAGGTTTTTCATCATCGATTTGAACCCAAGCAACATGAATTTACCTATTCGTTATACATGTGGTGGTTAAAGCTAGACGAGCTTGTTGCAATCGAAAAGGAAATAAAACACTTCCATCTTAAAAAATCCTATAGATACCCTGTTAGCTTTTCTTCAAGCGATTACCTAAAAAAGGATGAAGACTGTTCGACCCCGCTAAAAGAAAGGGCATTAAATTGCATGAACAAGTTAACAGATGAGCGTTTAGAAGGCGATATATTCTTCTTCGGACAGGTGCGAACGTTTAATCTGTATTTTAGCCCAGTTAACTTTTGGTTCTTACGCGACCATAATGGTGAATACACTCATATGTTGGCTGAAGTTTCTAATACACCTTGGAACGAGCGCCATCATTACCTAGTTGATCTACAGAATCAGCAAGACACTGAGAAAGCTTTTCACGTTTCGCCTTTTAATCCCATGGATATGATTTACAAATGGCAAATTCAAATGCCTGGGCAGCAAATTAACTTACGCTTGAGCTGTTTTAAACAAAATAAACATTTTGAAGCCGCTATCGCAATGCAGCGCTCTGAATTAAGTAATAAAACGCTTAAACAATGTGTCTCGAGTATTCCTAGCATGACCGTAAAAACAATGGCTGGAATTTACTGGCAAGCACTAAAACTATTTTTTAAACGTGTACCCGTCTACACACATTCGTGATGTACGAAAGATAGAAGGAACAAAAGATGTCGCATAATGAACAAACCTATTTATCTACCGATACCAGTTCTGTTTGGGAAAAAACCTGCCGTTCATTGTTTATCAGTGCACTTAAACGAATGCCCGAGGGCTTTCTTGTTATAAAAGAACAGCAGAATGTGATTGCTCAGCTAGGAGATCCTCACTCAGATTTAAAGGCGGAAGTGAACATATTAAACCCAAGCGCCTATCCTAAACTTCTGTTAGGAGGAAGCATTGCCTCGGGTGAAACTTTTACTGACAAGCTTTGGGAAAGTCCAAATTTAACTAATGTTATTCGTATATTTGCTAGAAACCTGCCGACTTTAGACAATTGGGAAAAGAAGTTTAAATGGATAACCATGCCTTCCGTGAAACTGCGTCACTTTTTGAACAAGAACTCCAAAAGCCAAGCAAAACGCAATATCTGTGCACATTACGATTTAGGTAATAAACTTTATAGCAAATTCCTAGATCAGAGCATGATGTACTCGGCTGCGATTTACCCTGATCCCCAGGCTACGTTAGCCCAGGCTCAGACCCACAAGTTAGATACAATTTGTCGTAAACTCAAATTGACCCCTAATGATCATTTATTAGAGATTGGCACAGGTTGGGGAGGTTTAGCTGTTTATGCCGCTGAGCATTTTGGCTGTAAAGTCACAACCACTACGATCTCTGAAGAACAATACGCTTTTGCCGAAGACTTAATCAAATCAAAGGGCTTAGAAAATAAAATTACCTTACTCAAGCAAGATTATCGATTACTCGAAGGTCAATACGATAAACTTGTTTCCATTGAGATGATTGAAGCCGTTGGTAAAGAGTATCTCCCTAACTTTTTTCAAAAATGCGCTTCATTGCTAAAGGAAGACGGGCTTATGCTACTACAGTCGATCATAATTGATGATAGACGCTACGACAGCTATACCAACAACGTTGACTTTATCCAAAAGCATATTTTCCCCGGTGGATTCTTACCGTCGCAATTTTCGATTAATCAGCACGTTAAAAAATACACCAATATGAGCATTCGAGATGTACATGATATAGGCTTGGATTATGCTCGTACCTTGCAAGATTGGTTCAATGCCTTTATGCAACAAAAATCCGCGTTGAATGAAGATGGTTACGATGAGCGATTTATGCGTATGTGGCAATATTATTTAAATTATTGCGAAGGTGGTTTTTTAGAGCGGGTTATTAGTACCGTGCAAGTAGTGATTGCAAAACCTGGATTCAGAGCTGATCTACATCGATAAGTAAAACGCCAGCGGATTATTGAATCCCTGCTCGGTATATGCGCTGGCGCTTGTTTCTATTCTTGTATAACTGAAATAGGATCTGAGAACTTAGGCTCACCTTGAATAATGGCGATTTCCACACGACGATTTTGGGCATTATCTTCAGGTGTATCCCCCATGGCTATTGGCTGAGTCGCGGCTTTACCAATCACCCGCATGCGCTGTTCATCAAATCCAGGCGCTCTACGTAATTGTTCAGCAACTGCCACTGCTCGCTGTGCACTAAGATCCCAATTTGAAGTATATAATTCGTTTGAAATTTGAATACCATCACTGTGACCGGTAATTTCTACTTTACCAGGCATATCATTTAAGATAGTGCCTAGCCTTCGAATAACGGGCACAAATTGTGGTTGCAAAAATGCAGAACCTGCAGAAAAAGAACCGTTTTCTCTTATGCGGATTACAATTTGTTGGCCAAGGTTTTCTACATCTACCGCACCATCTTTTATTTCTTTTTGTAGTAAGTCTTCAATTTTCTTTTTATTCTTTTCGACTTGCTCTTTGTCTGCTGACGCCGCACCTGCAGCTGCTGTTTGATTTGCTGTTTGAGGAGACTGACCACCTCTAAAGGTGCCTCTCTGCTTCTGACGACCACCTGCGGAGTCTTCTTCCCCATCTTGGAAGTTGAGCATTGGACGAGTAATGTCTTGGGTAATCTGTTGAATGCTCTCAATGGGAGTAGGATCTGGTTTGCCAGGTCTAAATTCTAATGCAACAACACTGGTCCCTTTAGGAATATCCTTTAATTCAATTTTATTTTGCACACCAAAGGCAAATTTCATTGAACCTGCTATTTGCTTAAACTTTTTCACATCCATTTCAGAAAAAGACAATAGCAATACGAAAAAGCACATAAGCAAAGACATTAAGTCAGCAAATGTACCCATCCATGCAGGTAGCCCTTCGGGCGGGCATTTAGGACATTCTTGTTGCTCAGCCATTAGGCGGCCTCTTCTTCTGAGCCACGCTTACCTTCAGCAATGTAACCTTTTAATACACCTTCGATAACACGAGGGTTTTGTCCATCTGCAATACCTAGAATGCCATCTAGAATTAGGCTCTGATTGAGTTTTTCCTCAGAGCTTCTAACATTCAGTTTAAATGATACCGGCAAGCAAAATAAGTTGGCCATCATGGCGCCGTACAGTGTGGTTAACAATGCAACAGCCATGGCAGGCCCAATGGCTTTAGGATCATCCATGTTGGATAACATGGCAACCAAACCGATCAGCGTTCCTATCATCCCCATTGCCGGCGCAACATCACCCATAGATTTGAAAATAACGGCACCTGATTCGTGTCTTTCAGTTGTGTTAACGATGTCTTTGTACATAGTGTCACGAACAACATCTACATCATGTCCATCCACCAACATGTTGACCCCTTTCTGCATAAAGGCATTTTCAATTTCTTGTTCTTCCAGCGCTAGAAAGCCCCCTTTGCGAGCTTCATCTGCCATTTGTACGATCTTTTCAATCAACTCCTCAGGGGTTTGCAATTTGAAAGAAAAAGCCTTTCCCATGACTTTACCAGCGCCCAAAAATTGCGACATAGGGTATTGCATAAGAACAACGAAAATCGACCCGCCGAAAACGATAAGTAAAGAAGGCACGTTGAAGAAGATCATAATGTCTCCCCCCATGACCATCGCCATTACAACGAAGCCCAAAGCGCCTAAAAATCCGACAAGGGTTGCTAAATCCACAGGTTACTCCTCGAAATGAGTCTTTTTATTAGCCAAATCTGAATGTCTTATTTAACGGCAGTAGCGAATAAATCTTTATGATTTACCGCAATCAAACAGGAACTTTGTTAAGTCAATAGAATTACATTGAATTTGTACTGTTGTTTCGGTATCTTGCATGCCAATTATAAGATTTCTTGAGGAGCGAATATGAGCACTGCTGATTTAAGTTTTGAGCAAGCTATGGAAGAGTTAGAAAGCTTAGTAAATCAAATGGAACAAGGTGACATTACGCTTGAAGAATCTTTAAAATCTTTCGAGCGCGGTGTATCACTAGCTCGTCATTCACAAGCATTGTTAACTAAAGCAGAACAAAAAGTAAAACAACTGACCGAACAAGCCGGTGAAGAATCTTTAGAGAATTTTATTGAACCCCCACTAAGCGAATGAACCAGCAACTCACACGACTTCAGCAACAAATAAACGCCGAACTCAGCGAAACTTTCGAGCATGTTAAGGCTAGCCTAAATTTACAAGAGTCTCGTTTACTATCAGCAATGGAGTATGCCCTGCTCAATGGCGGTAAGCGTATGCGACCGCTATTATTGAGCCTTGTTGGGCAAGTGTTTGAAGCCAATCAACAAGATATTAAAGTCGCTAGTTTAGCACTTGAATGTATTCATGCTTATTCTCTTATCCATGACGACCTCCCCTCTATGGATAACGATGATTTACGTCGGGGCAAACCCACTTGTCATATTCAATTTGATGAGGCCACAGCTATTCTAGCTGGTGATGCTCTGCAAACTCTGGCCTTTGAATGCCTGAGTAGTTTTACCATGGAAGCATCTGAAACCAAACGATTACAACTAGTAGCTATTCTAGCCAAAGCGTCCGGGTTACGGGGGATGTGCTTAGGTCAAAGCTTAGATTTACTCGCTACAAATACAGCAATTGATTTAGCAAGTTTGCAACAATTACATCAACTTAAAACCGGTGCATTGCTAAAAGCATCTGTGCAAATGGGCGCTTGTTTGGGTACCAAACCCTATTCTCCTAAAACTGAGAATTTACTCGTTCAATTTGCTGATAACATAGGATTAGCGTTTCAGATTCAAGATGACATTCTGGATGTCATCTCCGATACTGAAACCTTAGGTAAACCACAAGGTTCTGACCAACAAAGCAATAAATCGACTTTTGTGACGCATTTTGGTTTGGAAGGAGCCAAAAACGAATTACAAAAAAAATATCATCTTGCTATACAGTCATTAGAACAACTTGAGTACAATACCCAAGATTTGCAAGCATTTACGCAGTACATGGTAACCCGCACCTATTAATAAGTTGCGGCATTATTGACTTGAATATCATTTAAAACCAAAAGAAAAGAATTACAATGACGTTAGATCTCTCACAATACCCTAATTTGGCAAAAGCGAACACACCGGAAGAGTTACGCCTGCTACCGAAAAGTAAATTGAGAGATTTAGCCAGTGAACTTCGATTATTCTTGCTAAATTGCGTCAGCCAAAGCAGTGGTCATTTTGCTTCAGGTTTAGGCACAGTTGAGTTAACGGTGGCGCTTCATTATGTTTATAATACGCCGTTTGATCGACTCATTTGGGATGTAGGTCATCAAGCCTATCCACACAAAATTCTGACCAATCGAAGAGACCGAATGACCAGTATTCGGCAAAAAAACGGGCTACATCCCTTCCCATGGCCCCCTGAAAGTGAATACGATACTTTTGCAGTCGGACACTCATCCACCTCTATAAGCGCGGCTTTAGGTATGGCTATCGCGGCAGAAAAAGAAAATAAGGGCAGAAAAGTGGTGGCCGTTATTGGGGACGGCGCAATGACCGCTGGCCTTGCATTTGAAGCTCTAAATCATGGTGGAGATTTAAACAAAGATTTTACCGTAGTGCTCAATGACAACGAAATGTCCATTTCAGAAAACGTAGGTGCATTGAACTCACATTTAGCCCGACTAATGACAGGTTCTTTTTTCAATTCGATTCGAGATGAAGGCAAACGTATTTTAAGTAACGTACCGCCAATCAAGGCGTTAGCAAGTCGAGCAGAAGAGCATCTAAAAGGAATGGTTGTTCCTGGCACTATTTTTGAAGAATTGGGTTTTCATTATATTGGCCCCATCGATGGTCATGATGTGAATGCCATGGTTGATACCTTAACCAATATGCGAAAAATGCAGGGGCCCAAGCTTCTTCATGTGGTAACTAAAAAAGGCAAAGGGTATGAGGTAGCAGAGCAAGATCCAATTAAATGGCATGCGGTACCTAAATTTGATCATACCACTGAAAAGTTCCCAGAAAGTAAACCAGGAAAACCTACTTACTCTGCCATTTTTGGGAATTGGTTATGTGACATGGCAGAACAAGATAAAGATTTGATGGCCATAACGCCGGCTATGCGTGAAGGTTCAGGCATGGTCAGGTTTTCACAGCGTTTTCCAGAGCAGTATTTTGACGTGGCAATTGCCGAACAACATGCGGTAACACTTGCCGCTGGCTTAGCGATTGAAAATAAGCGCCCTGTAGTTGCTATCTATTCTACTTTTTTACAACGAGCCTATGATCAGTTAATTCATGATGTTGCCTTACAAAATCTCCCCGTATTATTTGCCATCGACAGAGCTGGCATTGTTGGGGCTGACGGACCAACTCACCAGGGTGCATTTGATATTCCATTTTTACGCTGTATCCCAAATATGATTATTATGGCACCTGGAGACGAAGCTGAATGTCGTAATATGTTGTACACTGGTCACCTAGCAAAACAACCGGCAGCAGTAAGGTATCCAAGAGGTGCGGGTACAGGCGTGGCACCTGACAGCGAAATGACAGCGTTAGAAATAGGAAAATCGCGTCAATTGCGCAATGGTGTCAAAACGGCTATTTTGAATTTTGGTGCTCTATTACCTGAAGCTCAAAAAGCAGCTGAAGCCCTTGACGCTACCTTGGTTGATATGCGATTTGTCAAACCTCTAGATGAGCAAGCCGTGTTAGATGCCGCGAAACAACACGAACTCATAGTAACGCTTGAAGATGGCGCAATTGCAGGTGGCGCTGGTTCTGCAGTGCAAGAATGCTTTCAACAGCATAAAGTGCTTTGTCATGTGCTTCGTTTGGGCTTACCCGATGAATTTATTATGCAGGGAACGCAACAAGAAATGTACGCTGAATTAGGTATTGATGCTGCGGGAATAATCGCGGCTGTTAAGGCCTTTTAATCTCACTTGATTACACAAAGAACTTTTCTGTAATGGGGCTTTGAATAAGGCCTTGCATAATGACACAAGCAAGCAAGCCCGCGACTACATCATCTAACATTATCCCTAAACCACCATCGACTTTTTTGTCGAATAAACGAATGGGCCAGGGTTTTAAAATGTCAAAAAGGCGAAAAAGTATGAAGCCAATTAACAGTGATTTCCAATTGATAGGAACAAACAAAAAGGTAACAAACATACCCGCAATTTCATCCCAGACAATTGAACCATGGTCATGAACGCCCATATCCACAGCTGTTTTATCGCAAATATAGATACCAATCACAATAGATAGTAGGGTTACTACTACAAAAATACTTACTGGCATAAATGCCATGGCAATTAGAAAAGGAATCGCTGCTAGTGATCCGAAGGTGCCTGGCATTAAAGGGATTAAACCAGAGCCCATACCCAATGCAAAAAAGTGCTGAGGATTTTTTAAAGACACTTTTTGACGTAATAATTTGTCCATAATGCACTTTTAAAAATGATTGTATCCGGATTTTGATGGCAATTCGTAAGCTTGGCCATTTAGGCGTAATTCCATTCGCTCTTTAGCACCAGTTACTTGTCCAATACAAGTACAAGGAATATTGTAGCTAGCCATAGCCGTTTCTATACTTACTCTATGCTCTTCAGATACCGTAAACAAGAGTTCATAATCGTCACCACCTGTGCAAGCATATTTCAATGCTTCATCTAGGTTATCAATAGATGTTCCTAGTGCTGGAGATATTGGCAACTGGTCTAATTCTATAACCACGCCCGCTTCTGACGCTGTAATAATATGTTGCATGTCTTGTAACAAGCCATCTGAGACATCCAAACAAGAAGTCGCTAATCTTCGTAACGCCGTACCTGCAAGCACTCTCGGCGTTGGAAAAAGGTGTCGATTAATTAGAAACTCTCGGTGCCCTTGGTTTTCTATATTGATTTTGTTTGTCAGCACATCCAAACCCGCAGCTGCATCACCGAGTGTACCAGTAACAAACACCCAATCACCTTTTTGCGCACCCGACCGCCTCAAGATACTATCAGGTGGAACGAACCCTTGAGCGGTAATTGTAATGGCTAGTTTACCTTTAACAGTATCGCCACCAATAAGTTGTACAGAAAAATATTCGCACAGCTGTTTCAGCTTATTGGAGAACTTATCTAACCATACTTCATCAGCTTCAGGTATAGATAGAGACAAATTTATCCATGATGGCTCGGCCCCCATAGCAGCAAGGTCACTCAAATTCGTAGCTAAGGATTTATGCGCTATTGCTTCAGGACTAGAACCGGGTAAAAAATGCACGCTTTCCAGCAGTGTATCAGTGGTGGTTACTAAATACTGACCTTCTGGAATTTGGGTCACTGCCGCATCGTCGCCAATACCGACAATAACATCTTTACGTGAATAAGAAGGAGATTTAAAAAAATCTCGGATCAAACTAAATTCATTCAAAACTAGTTTCTTTCGTGTTTTCTTAACGTTTTAACTGCTTTATCAAGAGCGCCATTAATAAACTTATGACTCTCTTCCGCTCCAAAAGTTTTGGCCAACTCTATTGCTTCGTTGATCACAACCTTGAAAGGAATATCGACACGAGATTGCAATTCATAAATTGAGATGCGTAAAATTGTTTTTTCAATAGGATCAAGTTCTTCTGGTAATCTACCAAGATAAGGTTTCATTACTGTGTCTAATTCAGTAACGTTTTTTGACACACCTTGTAAAAGCTCTTGGAAATATTCCATATCCACTTTTGTCATGTCATTAGATGTTGCGGTATAAAGCTCGATTTGCTTTATATCATTGCCAGACATTAGCCAGCTGTACAACGCCTGTACAGCTAACTCTCTAGCTTTTTTTCTAGCGCTAGGCTTCACTAAAATGCCTCATCTATTGCTGACATTACGTTAACCATCTCAAGTGCTGTATGAGCAGCTTCTGCACCTTTATTACCGGCTTTTGTTCCCGAACGCTCAATCGCTTGTTCAATGCTATCAGTAGTGATCACACCAAAAGCAACAGGAATAGTTGCTTCCATAGCTACTTGCGCTAGGCCTTTATTACACTCTCCGGCAACGAAGTCGAAATGCGGAGTCCCACCACGAATGACAGCGCCTAATGCAATCACCGCATCAAATTTTCCAGTTGCCACTAATTTTTTAGCCACTACAGGTAATTCGTAAGCGCCAGGCACGCGTACCAAAGTGATATCGTCTGGATTTACTTCTCCGTGACGCTCAAGAGTATCAAGCGCACCATCAACCAAACTTTCAACCACAAAACTGTTGAAACGTGCTACAACGACGGCAAATTTTTTGCCCGTGGCACGAATATTACCTTCGATTACATTCATTTATTTGACTCCTAGTGAAAATCGGCGCGAAGTATAGCACAAACAAGTAATTTTTAAGATGTTTTTTCACGGCTTATGATTTCATGCCTACTTTAATCCGACATTGCAAAATTATAGAAGGCGCTTCTCAATTGAAAGACGCTGTGAACCCATCCATGGGCGCTCTACGAAATCATCCATGATTTCGAAGCTTTCAATTGAGAAGCGCCTTCTATAACCACAAAATCTACTTAGCTCGAAGATGTCCAAAACCTTGTTAAGTACTAGGTTTACTCGCTTACGTATTCAACCACTTCCAAGCCAAAGCCTGATAGTGCACTGTATTTTACTGGTTTACTTAACAAGCGCATTTTTTTAATGCCAAGTGACGCCAAGATTTGACTACCAACCCCCACGGTTCGTGAAGATCCTTGCCATTCTTTTCCGATAGAGGAAATGCCTTTATCTTCAGCTTCAAATTGTTTTACTCGCGATTCAATATCTTCTTGTTTGCCAAGAAGAACTAAAACCCCGCCTTCATCATTAATGCGTTGCATGGCATTCTGTAACGACATAGAACGATTAATAGAACGGGTAGAACCCAATAGGTCACTTAAGGTATTTTGCAAATGTACGCGCACTAGTGTGGGTTGTTCGGGGTCGATATCCCCTTTCTTCAATGCAAAATGGATTTGATTATCGATGACATCTTTGTAAGTAATGAGCTCAAACTCACCGAAAGTGGTTGGCAATGCACAGGTTGCAACCTTTTCTATAGTCGTTTCGTTTAAATTACGATATTCGATGAGATCTGCGATAGTTCCAAGTTTAATACCGTGCTTTTCAGCGAACTTTTCTAACTCGGGACGACGAGCCATAGTGCCGTCTTCGTTCAAAACCTCTACGATAACCGCTGCCGGCTCGCATCCCGCTAAGCGGGCAAGGTCAATTCCAGCCTCTGTATGACCTGCGCGATTTAAAACGCCACCATCTTTAGCTACTAGGGGGAAAATATGACCAGGTTGCACAATATCTTCAGCCACCGCATCTTTATTCACTGCTGCTAATATAGTGGTAGCTCTATCGGCAGCAGAAATACCTGTGGATACACCTTTAGCAGCTTCAATTGATACAGTAAAAGCAGTTGAAAACTGCGCACCATTTTTATCCACCATTAAGGGAAGATTTAATCGCTGGCATTTTTCCCTAGTCATTGGCAAACAGACTAAGCCTTTAGCATGAGTAACCATAAAGTTAATATCTTCTGGCGTGACAAATTCAGCGGCCATAATAATATCACCTTCATTTTCACGATCCTCGTCATCCATAAGGATGACCATTTTGCCTTGTTTGATGTCTTCGATTATTTCAGCGGTTGAATGTATGCTCATTTTTTTCTCTTATTTTAAATACCCATGTTCTGCCAAAAAGCTAAGACTAATATCCTGTTTTGTCTCTTCTGCCGCTTTATCACCTAGCATTAAACGCTCTAAATATCGCGCGATTAAATCTACTTCTAAATTCACTTTAGTACCGGATTTATAACTACCGATTATTGTTTCTTGTAATGTATGCGGAATCAACCACAGCATAAAACTCGCACCTTTAACCTGATTAACCGTGAGGCTAACGCCGTCCACAGTAATAGATCCTTTGTGCGCTATATATTTTGCTAAATCATCTGGCGCCTTTACCCAAATTTCCACGTAGCGAGTATGATTAGTGACTGAAATAACCTCGCCCACCCCATCAACGTGACCGGAAACTATATGCCCACCAAATCGAGTATCAGCACGCATTGCTTTTTCAAGATTGACTGAGCTTCCGGTTGTATAGTTTGCAAAGCCGGTATGGCGAATGGTTTCTTCAGAAACATCTGCCGCATAAACATTTTTACCCAAGTTTACCACGGTTAAACAAACACCATTGGTGGCTATACTATCGCCCAATTTTACATCAGAAAAATCCAATGTGTTGGACTCTACTTCCAACCTAATGTCCTGACCTTTTTGTGCTAGCGTTTTAATAGTACCTTTAGCTTCTATAATACCGGTAAACATTATGCTTTATCCTGCGAAAAAAGAATTTCTAATTTAACATCATTACCAATGCGGCTGATATTCGATATTGGGGCGTTTACAGCATTTTGCAAATCGGTTATTTCATCCATTATCAGCAAATCATGCCCTTTATCACCTAATATCATTGGCGCTTGATAAATGATCAATCGATCAACTAACTGCTGTTGAATCAGAGCCCCACACAAATTTGCACCAGCTTCGACCCAAAGGTGATTTATTTGCTGTTCACAACACAGGTTTTTAAGTACGGCTTTAAGATCAACATATTGCCCATCTTTTTCTACTTGTATTTGTCGAGTAGTTGATTGATTTAGTTGAAGATTTCTTGTCAAATTATACACCAGATTAGGATGCCCATCGAGAAACAATCCAAACTGGTCCGTCAATTGATTTTTACCGTCAATGATGACTCTAAGAGGCTGTTGTTGCCTATATTCGAAACTGCTTTGGATAGCTTGGGGGAGCTCTTCGGTTCGCACGTTTAAACGAGGGTTATCAGAGATTACAGTGCCCGAGCCCGTTAGAATTGCACAGGCTTTAGCACGTTCAATTTGCACATCTCGTCTTGATTGGGCGGATGTGATCCATTTACTTTTACCATTCGCTAATGCTGTTTTACCGTCTAAACTACAAGCCAATTTGACGGTTACATATGGTCTTTGACCTTGCATGCGCTTAAAGAAACCAAGATTTAGCAGGTTTGCGTCTTGTTCTAAAACGCCCAAAGTGACTTCAATACCAGCGCTTTTAAGCATACTGATACCATTGCCGGCAACCAAAGGATTTGGATCTTGGCAAGCAATAACTACGCGTTTTATTTTGGCTTTTATTAAGGCGGTTGCGCACGCCCCTGTACGACCAATATGAGAACAAGGCTCTAATGTGACATAAGCAGTGCTACCTTCGGCCTCACTACCAGCCTGTTTTAGAGCGTGGATTTCGGCATGGGCTTCACCCGATTTTTGATGGTATCCTTGCCCTACTACTTCCCCTTGTGCATTCACAATAACACAACCAACATTGGGATTTGGTGTAGTAGAAAAACACCCTTTTGACGCAAGTTTTATGGCTTTCGCCATGAAGCTCTCATCTTGCCCTAACATAGTTTTTAATCATCGCCTAGTTTAGCTATTTCTTCGCCAAATTCTTTAATATCTTCAAATGACCGATATACAGAAGCAAATCTAACATAAGCAACCTTATCCAAGGTTTTTAAGTGCTGCATTATCAATTCACCGACCAACTCACTGGTCACTTCCCTTTCACCTGTGGCTCTTAGGGAAGATTTGATCTTATCAATGCTTTGTTCAATTGCTTCGGTACTGACAGGACGTTTTTCCAATGAACGGCGTAGTCCGGCCCTTAGTTTATCTTCGTTAAAAGGCTCTCGACTTTTATCTCGTTTTATAATCCATGGCATGACTAATTCTGCAATTTCAAAAGTAGTAAATCTTTCATTGCAAAATGTACATTGTCGTCGACGCCTTACTTGAGCGCCATCTGACACCAATCTGGAATCAATCACTTTAGTTTCTTGTTTTCTACAGAATGGGCAAAACATTTCATCTCCTTGGCTATTTAAGCCCTGAGAACAAAAAGCTGGATTGGATCCAGCTTTTTCTTGTTAACTTTATTAGGTTAATCTTAACCAAAATAAGTTATCCATATACTGGGAATGATGCGCAAAGGCTTACAACTTCACCCTTTACTCGCTCGATAACACTTTCGTCACCCATGTTATCTAAAATATCACAGATCCAACTAGCAACTTGTTTAGCTTCTGTTTCACCGAAGCCGCGACGAGTAATCGCTGGCGTACCTATACGTAACCCACTTGTGACAAATGGAGAACGAGGATCATTAGGCACTGAGTTTTTGTTAACGGTAATATTAGCACTGCCAAGTGCCGCGTCTGCATCTTTACCTGTTATGTCTTTATCGATGAGGTCAAGTAAGAAAAGATGGTTTTCAGTACCATTTGATACGACTTTATAGCCTCTTTCTTGAATAATCGACACCATAGCTTTGGCATTTTTTAGTACCTGAGCCTGATACACTTTAAAGTCATCAGACAGAGCTTCTTTAAATGCTACCGCTTTTGCAGCAATAACGTGACACAATGGTCCACCTTGGTTACCTGGGAATACAGAACTATTCAATTTTTTGTAAATAGTTTCATCGCCACATGCGCTGATAATTAAACCGCCGCGTGGACCTGCTAATGTTTTATGGGTAGTGGTAGTTACTACATGCGCGTGTGGTACAGGGCTTGGATATAAACCAGCAGCAACTAAGCCAGCAACGTGTGCCATGTCCACCAGCAAATAAGCTCCAACTTTGTCCGCTATTTCTCTAAACTTTGCCCAATCAACAATGCCCGAATAAGCTGAAAAACCGCCTATTATCATTTTAGGCTTATGTTCAAGTGCCAATGCTTCCACTTGGTCGTAATCAATAATGCCAGTTTCTGGGTGAATGCCATATTGAACTGCGTGATATGTCTTACCAGAAAAGTTCACGTGAGAACCGTGGGTCAAATGACCACCGTCTGCCAAGCTCATGCCTAGGACTGTATCATTAGCATCTAATAGAGCCATGAAAACTGCTGCATTGGCCTGAGAACCTGAATGCGGTTGAACATTAGCATAGTCAGCCCCAAATAATTTTTTTGCACGTTCTATCGCCAACTCTTCAGCAACATCTACATGTTCACAACCGCCATAGTAGCGTTTACCTGGGTAACCTTCAGCATATTTATTCGTTAATTGAGACCCCTGAGCTTCAAGAACACGAGGACTACAATAGTTTTCAGACGCTATCAATTCGATGTGGTGTTCTTGACGTTGCTTTTCTTTTTCCATTGCACTGGCTAGTTCTGGATCGAACTCTTCGATGGTCATTTTACTTGATAACATAGGGTCTCCTCGAAACAAACGGCTTTTTGGGCATACTTCATACTAAAAAATCGCGGGTATTGTAGCCCAAATAAGATAATTGTATAGAGTCAGAACTGAATAACTTAAGCAAAATTGTTCAGTCTTAAATACATTCTTTTACTCGCCCTTTTCGAGATTTTTTACGCGATCAAATAATTTGTCGATATTTCTCATTCTTACGGTGTTTCTCTGCCAGTCCTTACTTGGCAAAGCCGGCATGCCCGAAGAATAGCTCCCAGACTGGGTAATACTTTTTGTTACCATGGTAAAGCCGGTTATTTGCACTTTATCTGTAATGCTTAAATGCCCAGCAATGCCGCAATGGCCGCCAATAACCACATAATTGCCGATGGTGACACTTCCTGCAATGCCCACACTGCCGCAAATACAAGAATGATTACCAACTACCACGTTATGGGCAATTTGAACATGGTTATCAATAATACAGTTTTTACCGATAACGGTATCGTCTAACGCTCCTCTGTCAATACAAGTACCAGCGCCTATTTCAGTATCATCACCAATTCTCACACCACCGGTTTGTGGAATTTTGACCCAAACACCTTTGTCATTCGCGTATCCAAAACCGTCTGAACCTATATTAGTGCCACTGTGCACGGATACGTTGTTCCCAAGGTGTACTCCGTGGTAGATGGTCACATTAGGTTTTAGAGATACAGCTTTACCCAATATAGAATTTTTACCAATGTAACAACCTGCGCTAATCACACTATTGTCGCCAATCACAGCACCGTCACTAACGGTTACATGAGGTCCAATATGGACATTCTCACCAATTGTCGCTAAGGGTGAAATATCGGCCAAGTCAGATATACCACCATTAGGCACAGGTGTGGTATCTAATAATTGCGCAGCAAGAGCAAATCCAACATAAGGGTTTTGATGCACTATCTTGTTGCCAGCAAAGTTCTGAGCGTCTTTTGCAGAAAGTATGACACATCCTGCTGCACTGTCTTTTAGATCACTGGTATATTTACTGTTTGATAAAAAAGACATTTGATTTTCATTAGCACTGGCTAAGGTCGCCATGCTTGTAATTTGTTTAGATCCATCGCCATCTACGTCGCCGCCTATTTTTTCGGCAATCTGATTAATGGTATATGTCATTCAACAACCCTTAGATTAAAAAATTCGAATTTTTATACGGTTAATATGGGGATATTAGCACAATTTTCTATGACTAATTTTGCCTAACTGTTTACAATACGCAGTAATTTTTAGCTATCAAAAGATTTCACATGGCCCAATACGTTTATTCAATGCATAGAGTGGGTAAAATTGTCCCACCGAATCGTCAAATTTTAAAAAATATCAGCTTAAGCTTTTTCCCAGGTGCGAAAATCGGTGTTCTTGGTTTAAACGGTGCTGGTAAATCAACCTTACTTCGAATTATGGCTGGCGTTGATACTGAAATAGAGGGTGAAGCTAGGCCCCAGCCCGGACTTAAAATTGGTTATTTGCCCCAAGAGCCTAAATTGGATGAAAGCAAAGATGTACGAGGCAACATAGAAGAGGCGGTGGCAGATGTTGTTGATGCGTTAGCCAGAATCGATCAAGTTTATGCAGCCTATGCAGAACCTGATGCAGATTTTGATGCTTTGGCCAAAGAACAAGGTGAATTAGAAGCCATTATCCAAAGTAAAGACGGTCATAACTTAGACAATGCACTTGAGCGGGCTGCAGATGCGTTAAGATTGCCGCCTTGGGATGCGGATGTTACTAAGTTATCGGGTGGCGAAAGAAGACGGGTGGCTTTGTGCAAACTATTGTTAGAAAAGCCAGAAATGCTTTTACTGGATGAGCCGACCAACCACCTTGACGCAGAGTCAGTAGCTTGGTTAGAACGTTTCTTACACGACTATGAAGGCACTGTGGTCGCCATTACCCATGATAGATATTTCTTGGATAATGTAGCTGGTTGGATCTTGGAACTAGACAGAGGTGAAGGTATCCCTTGGGAAGGTAACTACTCTAGCTGGCTAGAACAAAAAGATAAACGTTTAGAGCAAGAAGAACGCTCAGAAAACGCTCGTCAAAAGTCGATTAAGCAAGAATTAGAATGGGTACGTTCAAATCCCAAAGGTCGTCAAGCAAAAAGTAAAGCGCGTATGGCCAGATTTGAAGAGCTCAATACTTCTGATTATCAAAAACGTAATGAAACAAACGAGTTATTCATTCCACCAGGTGAACGCTTAGGTGACAAAGTAATTGAAGTTGAAAATCTTTGTAAATCATACGGCGATAGACTACTCATTGATGATTTATCATTCAAAGTACCCAAGGGAGCTATCGTAGGTATCATCGGACCAAACGGTGCGGGTAAATCAACGCTGTTTAGAATGCTTACCGGTATTGAACAGCCCGACAGCGGTAAAATTGACATCGGCGATACCGTAAAAATTGCCAGTGTTGATCAATTTAGAGATCATATGGATGGCAACAAAACCGTATGGCAAGAATTGTCTGATGGTTTAGATTTAGTCAAGATTGGTAATTTTGAGTTAAACAGCCGAGCTTATTGCAGTCGATTTAACTTTAAAGGAACCGATCAGCAAAAATTCATCAAAGATCTGTCCGGCGGGGAGCGTAACCGTGTGCACTTGGCTAAGTTATTGAAAGCGGGAGGCAACGTATTACTGCTGGATGAACCGACCAACGACCTAGATGTTGAAACCTTGCGTGCTCTTGAAAATGCTCTACTTGAATTCCCTGGATGCGCCATGGTTATATCCCACGACCGTTGGTTCCTAGACCGAGTAGCGACACACATTATGGATTATCGCGATGAAGGTAAAATCAACTTCTATGAAGGTAACTACAACGAATACGAAAGCTGGTTAAAAGAAAACTTTGGTCAAGACGTTGTAGAACCTCATCGTTTAAAATATAAAAAAATGTCCGACTAAATAGCTTCCAAAGCATCAACTAGCCTAACCACGGGGATTACCTCAATCCCCTCGATAGGCTTTTTCGGTGCATTAGCTTTCGGCACTATTGCTTTAGTAAAACCATGCTTTGCCGCTTCGCTAATTCGATCTGAACCATGAGGTACAGGTCTTATTTCACCTGACAAGCCTACTTCTCCAAAAGCTATTAACCCTTGTGGCAGTACGTTGTTGCGAAAACTTGAAAGCATTGCCAGTAGCAGTGCCAAGTCAGCACTGGTTTCTGTCACTTTAACGCCCCCAACGACATTCACAAACACATCTTGATCGTGCATTTGAATACCACCATGTCTATGCACCACGGCCAGCAGCATCGCCAAACGATTATGGTCGAGCCCGACTGCCACTCGTCTGGGATTTGATAACTGCGAATGGTCTACCAAGGCTTGAATTTCTACTAGTAGTGGTCGCGTACCTTCCCATACTGACATTACAATACTGCCAGCAGATGGCTGTTGTTGGCGATTTAAAAAGATGGCTGAAGGATTGGAGACTTCCTTCATCCCTTTTTCGGTCATGCCGAATACCCCGAGTTCATTGATTGCCCCGAAGCGATTTTTAGTCCCCCTAAGAGTACGGAAACGTCCGTCACTTTCCCCCTCTAGCATCATGGAACAATCGATGCAGTGCTCTAGTACTTTAGGGCCTGCCAAACTGCCGTCTTTGGTAACATGGCCAACAATAAACATCGCAATATGATGTTGTTTGGCAAAACGTGTTAGCGTAGCTGCGCATTCACGTACTTGTGTAACTCCTCCCGGAGCTGAGGGAATATCAGCCATGTTCATAACTTGAATAGAGTCGATAACCATTACTTTGGGTTTATGCTCTAAGGCCAAATGGCAGATGGTATCAACATTAGTTTCAGCTAACAGTTTCAGCTTGTCGTCAGGTAATTGTAAGCGTTTTGCTCGCATAGCGACTTGTTGCAGCGATTCTTCCCCTGTGACATAAAGAACAGAACCTTGTTCGGCTAAAAAGCACATAACTTGTAATAAAAGCGTCGATTTACCTGCGCCTGGAGACCCACCAATCAACATTGCAGCTCCCGGCACTATGCCACCTCCTAGGACACGATCTAACTCCTTAAAACCAGAGGTAAACCTAGGTAGCGCAGCGAGATCAATATCTTGAAGAATTTCAACTTTTGCAGTTGTCGCCCCTGCAAATCCGGAATAACCAGCAGAACGCGCTTCTTTGGCTGTTTGCACCACAAATTCATTTAGGGTATTCCATTCCCCACAATCTTTACATTGTCCTTGCCAACGCACGTGCTCAGCACCGCATTGATTACATACATAAGCGATTTTTTTCTTTGCCATTATTTTTCTTTTAATTTGTTTTTCAGACCAATCTTATTGTAAGTTGACTCAATAATTCAGCAAAACCTGCTGTTTGTTGCATTATTTGTTGCGTTGCGAACCACAATGATCAAAGTTATCAGTAGTTTTTCCGATATATAAAGAAGAATGGAAAATTGTGTTAATCAAGCTGCAGACAAAAATGACACCAGACCTATCACCTTATCGTGAAATTATTAACTCTTTAGCGCCTCTAGTAAACCACAGCTCTTTTAACAAGGCGTTCAAAGAGCGCACGCACAATGTAGCAAACGAGCTGAAATTTCTATTAAAAATGGAAATTAAGCGTCTTGCGAAACCATGCATAAGATCTATTGATTTACGCTCAAAGGTCAATGATGAATGCAGAAATTTTAATTACCAAGGCATTCCTCATTATCTTCATGTTAACGGAATTTTAGAGTTTGAGAAACTGGTAAAACGATACGGTGAATACACCTTTGGTGTTTATGAAGGCGTTATAAATTTTGCAGAAGATGAAAAACGTCGTCAAGAATTAGTCAAAATGCAGCCTGTCATGTTAAATGATACACAGCTTGAAATTCCAGATGACAAATACATTACACCTTGTCAGGAATTATTGAATTACCCTGTACGTAAAGAAGAACGTTTAAATTACGTTGTTGCTGTAGAAGTTTTCTTTGACGACAACAGCAGTGCAATGGCCAGCACCTTAGATATTTCCATAAACGGACTAAAAATTCGATTTAAAGATCCATTGGCACTGGAAAAAGTGAAAGTGTCCGCACCAGTGTTCGTGGTTTTCAGAGGATTAGATAGATCCACTGGTATCGCAAAAGACAGTGTTGAATACCAAATTTTAGGCTTATCAGACAATGGCGCTAAAACCTGTGTGCATCTTATGCGTCCTAATATCAACAATAATAATCTGTTTAATGACTTTGTGCACACCTTGATTAAATTGCAAAAGCGCCGTTATAAAGTAAATTTAGACAATGTTGAAATGGCCCTTTCGAGCAAGGTATATGAACAGAGCTTTGGCAGTAACCTGACTGCATTACCTGTGTTCGTTAAAAAAGATGATTTGGGGCTTTTGCAAGCCTGTTATATTAGTTCAAACGGTTGTTCAAAAAAAATATCAGACTATTGGTTAGATGAGAACCAGCAGCAAATGCTAGGTTATTTGGTGAATCCAGAGCGTATTCAACGATTAATGCAGTCAAATGCAGCTTTGCCACAGACCATAGTGTATAGCTTTCACCATATCAAAAATGACAAGATTTATTTTTATTCAGCTTCACTTCAAGAGCTGAAAGAGCAACCCAAACTGGCAGAAACCTTTTTAAGTTATGCGTCTAGACGTGTGAGCTGGCGTGTTTTTCATCTCAGTTACAGCGACGTTAACAGTCAACATGCTTATTGCCCAACTTCTATCCCTGATGGCATAAGTAAACAAGTTGACAAACTTAACAAACCTCTAGCACCGCGTTTGGTAGGAAAGGTTAAAGACATCTCCGGAATGGTGTTAATTACGGATATCACTCACCAGCATGCTCAAGAAATTTACCAGCGTCGGGATTTGGATGAAAAAAGTATTCGTTTACTTAAATATTTTGGGCACGCCCGTAATAAACCTCCCTATCCCGTTGAAACTTTCCGCCATAAGCAGCAAGAGCTTCGTCGTCAAACCCGTTACGTTTTGAGGACACCTGTTATTGTAAAAACCCAGCATGGCACCTTTAAAGGATTTACTGAAGATTTTTCCGTTAGTGGTTTACGCATTGAATTGGATGCGGAATTCCAACAGCGAGTGCATAGCAAGGTAAATGTGAGTTTTCCAAACTTAACTGCGGTTCCAGAAGGGTTTAATTTGCATGATTTAACTTATCGAGTGAAACATGTAAATTCAGAAAAATTGGTTTTACATTTACACGCTGAGTCTGATGATGAAACCAATGATGCGGAAGAGTTTTTTAGTCAGTTAATTAGCGCTAATCAAAAGAAACTACAAGCATTGCAAGATGAAGAAAAAGTCCCAGGGATGAGCATAGCGCTGCGTAATCTTCACATGAAATCAACACCTCAAGTATGTGTCTACGTGGAGAAAAAGCAAAATGGTTTTGTACCGGCCATGGCCACAACAAACCAAGTGCGTGCCGAATGGATGACTTTTTTACATCATAATGCCAATTTGGTATCGCTTAATTTGTCTTTTCTATTTCAAGATGACGACCAAAGTACGGCCTTTATTCGACAGTCTATAAAAATGATGGCGATAGATCCTAGACCCGTTACTACCGAACTTTATGTTGCTTTTGATCCTGAAGAAAAGCGCAAAGAATTGCAGGTAAGCGCCAAATGGTCTTACCAATTAAGTACCCATAGAGCAAAACGGTCTTTTATAAAACAAGCACAACAGAGCGGCAGGTTTTTTTGCTTTTCTATCACAGTAAATAAAGCCCTTCGTCCTGACATGGAAATGTTGGAACAAGAATTATTTTATTTGTCTCAACATGCGATCCACAAAGCAACACATTTTGAAGAGCGCATGTGGGATATAGCGGCGACTATATTTATTACCGATATAACCAATGAAGTAGAATTCAGATATAAATTGGGTTGAATGAAACCTCTTACTTCATCATATAGAGCAGGCTTTCAAAATTCGTCACATTGATAGCTGCATCAGCGGCCTCTTGCACCGCAGGTTTGGCTCTAAATGCGACGCCAAGACCAGCTTCACCCATCATGACTAGATCGTTTGCGCCATCTCCAATTGCCACACTTTGTCGTTTTGGAAAATCATATTCTTGTGTCAGGTTAACCAGAATATCTGCTTTGCGCTGAGCATCGACAATTTGACCAATAACCTTACCGGTAAGTTTACCATCTTCAACTTCTAACAGATTACTGAACGCATGATCAAGGTTTGCAACATCTCTCACATAATCGGCAAAGAAGGTAAAACCGCCAGAGGCTAAAACAAGCTTCCAACCGTGCTGTTTGAGTATTTGCATAGTCGCCAAAAAATTCTGATTTATGGGCAAACGATGGCGAATGAGATTTAGTTTGTTGAGTTCTACCCCTTGCAAACAAGCAACCCTATATTTAAGGGAATCAGTAAAAGCAATTTCCCCTCGCATAGCTTGTTCAGTAACTTCAGCCACTTTATCTTTGACACCTGCCAAGCCCGCAATTTCATCTATACATTCAATTTCAATAATGGTGGAATCCATATCCATCACCAAAATACCTGGGCTGGTTAAACAGACCTCTGATTGGTTAAAAATATCCATATGATACTTAGCCCCTAACCCAATGAGCCGAATATTACTCAACTCATTCACTTCAGTTAGAAGTTCACACAAAACCACCTGCTGTCCAAATTGCATATTAAATGGATGATGGAAGAGTCTCACATTGTCTATTTTGAGATCACGCATCAGCTGGCAGATAACCCATAGATTAATACCTTGACCGACCAATACGAGTACTTGGTGTTCGGATTTCGGCGCCGGAAGCAATTCTTCAGAGCTATGAAAACTAGCGCCATCAAATTCCACATGAAGGCTTTGCTTATTGTTCAAAAAATCACATGAGGCCAAGCTTGAGGTTACATCGGGAAGATCTAAGTCTGACAAGGAAAATACAGATTCCATAATAAAAATAAAATGACTAGGATTTAAATTACCGCCATATTACCTAATTCGTCTTAAGTGTAAACCAAAAGACTTGGCAAATATGCTGTTTTCCTCTAATGTCATGAGAAGAAACTGGACGTAAATGTTATAAAACATCTGTATGCAGCATCAAAAACAACAAAATTTTGCCATTTTTAAACGCATATCTACCGCGATTATTTTTATCTGCGCAGGGATTTTAGCGGTAAATTTATGGTTGATGCACAGCGTAAATGCCCAGCAATGGTATCAGATAGAATCCGAACAATTAGGTCGAGGTTTAACTCGGCAGGCTGCAAAAATGGTCGCTGTTCCCATGGAAAACAAACAAGACGATCTATTGACTTACTATGTTGAAGTGATTAATCAAGGTCGCTTTGTAGAAGGCGCGGTCATCTTTAACAAATTAGGCGAACGCATTAATCAACCATTAGGCATGATGTCGGTGGTTGATATTATCAGTAAGAAAAACACGGCTCCGTTAGTGTTTGTTGAAGACATTGTTGATAGTAATAATCAAGTAATCGGCTATATCAAACTGATTTTGAATCGGGAAGAAGTTACTCAGCACCACAGAAACTTCAGTCAGGGACAGCTTTCGCAAACAGCTGTGATCATAGTGCTAACGGTCATTTTATCTATATTATTAACCCGCTTGTTTTACAAATTTCGCTATCGTCATTTAATTGGGGATGAAAAAGTTCTCTGATAATTTTCCGTGCTGATGTTTTTAATGGTTTTGCTATCAATGTGTAGCAGGTCAGATAATGCATCAACAATTAAGGGTAATCTTTCTGGCGTATTACGCTGCCCCTGAAAACCAAAAATGGGCATATCAGGCGCATCGGTTTCTAATACCAAATGTTGGATGCCGACCTTAGCTATCGCTTGTCTGGTTTTTTTTGCCCGCGCATAAGTAATAGTCCCACCAACCCCTAAAACAAAGCCTAAATCAAGGTAAGTTTTTGCTATTTCGTAACTTCCCGAAAATGCATGAATACTGCCGCCGAGGCTAAATCGAGTTGATTTTAATACTTGAATTAGTTCGTTATGGCTTTGCCTATGATGAAGTACAAGAGGCTTATTGAAGGTTTTTGCAATAGCAATTTGCGCTTCCAACAATTCAATTTGTTCGACCATGGGCACATCAATTACCGCATCTAAACCTGTTTCACCTATAGCCACTATTTGATTTACATGTTGGCTTACTTTCTCTGCTAACGAGGTTATTTTGTTTTTGCTATCCACGGGTGCATGCTGACGAAGAAAGTAAGGGTGTAAACCAAAACAAATATCAAGCTCTGGATAAATTGCTTGTAGGTCAAGTAACGTATCGAATTGCCAGAGGTGTAAGCCAGGCACCAAAAGCTTACTGACTGCCAAGCTTTTAGCTTTGTTGAGCACTTCGGCTCTATCGGTATCAAATGCAGGTAAATCTATGTGGCAATGGCTATCTATCATATTGTAGACTAGTCGCATTGCCGCAATATGTAATCTCGTAACTCTTTTTTAAGTGTTTTTGCTACAAGCAAAAAAGAGTTATCAATCATTCGCTCAATCTCACCTGGCGGCAAACTAGCATCTAACTCCACAGTGTTCCAATGCTTCTTATTCATATGGTAGCCAGGCTTGATTGCGGCAAAAATATCTCGAAGTTGGATCGCTTCAAGAGGATCGCATTTTAGATTAATAAAGTATTTACCTTCTCTACGAGATACTAGCGCAAACATTTTACCCTGTACTTTGAACACCTTTACCTCAGGGCCGAATGGATAGTCCTCTACTACCTCGGGTTTTTCTTTTATATATTCGATGAAGTGAGTTAATTCCATTTTAGACAACAGAACATTGAGTTTTTAGGGCATTAATCGATGATAACGCCAGTTTCCGTCTGTTTGCAAATTGTATTCAAATCTATCATGCAAACGATGCTCTCCGCCTTGCCAAAACTCGATTTGATGAGGTTTAACCAAGTATCCGCCCCAAAAATCAGGCAGTGGAATTTCACCCTTAGCAAATTTTTCTTTCATTTGAAAAAATTGCGTCATTAATAACTCTCGCGTTGAAATAGGTTGGCTCTGCTGACTGGCCCATGCACCTAATTGCGAGTCTCTAGGGCGAGATAGAAAATATTTTAAGACTTGGCTACGGGATAACTTTTCTGCAGTACCGCATACCTTTACTTGGCGCTCCAGAATGTACCAAGGGAAATGCAAAGATATTTTAGCGTTTGATTTCAGATCTTGCGCTTTTTTTGAGCCTAGGTTGGTATAAAAAACAAAGCCTTGTTCGGATACATCTTTAAGCAACACAATTCTTTGGCTTGGCTGTCCATCCGCATCTACAGTAGCTACTGTCATTGCATTGGGATCTGGTAACTCTGATTCAATAGCCTGATGTAGCCACTGTTTAAATAAATCAATGGGGTCATCTGTTAATTCAGATTCTTGTAAGCGCCCAAGTTTATATTCTTTACGAAAATCCTGTAGCGGTTTCATGACTGCTCCAACATTCTAACGAAAATCTTCGTCATACCCTAACGAACGAAGCGCTCTCTCATCATCAGCCCAACCGGACTTCACTTTAACCCACAATTCAAGAAATACTTTGTTATCAAACAACTTTTCCATGTCCTTGCGAGCTTCAGCACCTATGGTTTTAATATGGCTACCATTTTTACCTATTACCATAGGCTTTTGACTGGCACGCTCTACCAAAATTAAACCGTTGATATGATAGACGCCGTTGGGTGCAAGTTTAAACTGTTCAATCTCTACTGTGACAGAGTATGGCAATTCATCTCCGGTAAAACGCATCAGCTTTTCACGGATAATTTCTCCCGCCATAAAGCGACTAGAGCGATCGGTCACATAATCCTCTGGAAAGAAAAATTCTGATTCTGGTAGCTTAGAGAGTATGAGCTGGCGTAGTTTTTCGATCTGTTTTCCCTGTTTTGCCGACACAGGCAATACTTGTTCAAAATCATGCAACTTATTCAATCGTTCTAGGGTTTCCATAAGATCACCCTGTTCAGCCACCTTATCGATCTTGTTGACGATTAACCAACAGGGTAAACCTGCATCCTTCACTTTCTGCAGAACCATTTCGTCGTCTGGTAGCCAGCGTGTACCCTCAACAACAAATAACACTAAAAACACATCACCAAAAGAACTACTCGCGGCCCGATTCATCAGTTTATTGATAGCTCTTTTTTCTTCTTTATGCAGGCCAGGCGTATCCACGTATATTGCCTGTGCGTTGTCTTGAGTATCGATGCCAATGATACGATGCCGAGTGGTTTGTGGTTTGCGTGAGGTAATACTTACTTTCTGACCCAAAATTCGATTGAGTATGGTTGATTTACCTACATTTGGTCGGCCAATGATAGACACCATGCCGCATTTTGTTTTTGTCATTTCACTAATTTCTCTAACGCCGCTTCAGCTGCTTTTTGCTCGGCTATTCGACGGCTTTTTCCCGTTGCTGTTGTGACTATGTCTGCACCCTCAATTTCACAGCTAACTTCGAAAGTCTGGGCATGATCCATACCACTTACTTCAATTACTTTGTATTCAGGCAAAGCGATCTTTCTTGACTGTAAGAACTCTTGTAATTGGGTTTTACTATCTTTAATTTGTGCTGAAGGATCTAGTTTTTCAACCCGTTGCTTAAACAAATTTGTGATAGATTTTTGCGCTTCAAAAAAGCCTGCATCCAAGAATATAGCACCAATAATAGCCTCTACAGTGTCTGAAAGAATAGAATCGCGCCTTCTTCCTCCGCTTTTTAACTCACCAGATCCTAGAATTATTAGCTCTCCAAGCGCTAATTCCCTAGCGATTTTAGCGAGTGTCGTGCGATTCACCAAGGACGCACGCATGCGGGTTAAAGTTCCCTCTGGTTCCTCAGGGAACTTGGCGAACAAAGTATCGGCAATAACCATACCTAAAACAGAGTCACCTAAAAACTCTAACCGCTCATTATGCTGTTTCGCCGCACTTCTATGGGTTAAGGCCAAGAGCAATAAATCTTGGTCATTGAATTGATAACCAATTGAAGTTTGCAACTGAGCTAATTTGGTACTATTCACTAGCCTATTGAACCTATACGGTTGAATCTTACACCTGTAGGAATCCAAGTAGGTAAAAAGTCCTCTTCTTGACGTTCAAATTCAAAACTTATCCAGATGAATACGGCTTTACCGACTAAATTCTCTTCAGGTACAAAGCCCCAACCTCTTGAGTCATCACTGTGGTCACGGTTATCACCCATTACAAAATAGCTATTTTCAGGCACTGTTACGCTATAAGAAGCGTTGGGCGCTTGATTATTTTTAAGGATGTGATGTTCTACACCATCTAAGTTTTCAGAAAACAATGACAACGGAAATCCACGCAAACTGTATAGCCCAGTGCCTAAAGACTTTTGCTCTGCAATAATAGTTTCAGGGCAGTTTGTCCCGGTTTCACAACGCGGTGTGATAAACACTTGCTTATTGCGGTATAGGATTTTATCACCAGGCAAGCCTACCACTCGTTTGATGAAGTCTACATTTGGATCCACTGGATATTTAAAAACCACAACATCACCGCGTTTTACCTCTCCGGTTTCCAAAAATTCTGTTCGCGTAACAGGATCCTTTAAACCATATGAAAACTTCTCTACTAAAATAAAATCGCCTGTTAGCAAGGTAGGCATCATGGAGCCAGAGGGGATTTGAAAAGGTTCGTAAATGAAAGAACGAAACACCATAACACCGAAAAATATGGGAAACATCTGTTTGCAGAAGTCGACAAATGGAGGTAACTCCTCATCTTTAGTCCCAAGGGCCTCATTAGCATTTTCATTAGGACCATTTTCAGCCGGTTGCGGCGCTAGAAACTTGGCATAAACAAGCCAAACTAAGCCAGTAATAGCACTGATAGCGACTAAAAATATTGAAAAATAATTTGCCATTAATTATCTACCTTTAATATTGCTAAAAACGCATCCTGTGGCAATTCAACGTTACCCACTTGTTTCATACGTTTCTTACCTTCCTTCTGCTTTTGCAATAGCTTTTTCTTACGACTGACATCGCCACCATAACATTTAGCAATTACGTTTTTACGCAGTTGTTTGACAGTGCTTCTTGCAATTACATGGTTGCCAATTGCAGCCTGTATCGCAATATCAAACATCTGACGCGGTATAAGTTCTCGTAGTTTTTCAACCAGATCACGACCACGATATTGTGCATTACTGCGGTGTGTTATAACCGCAAGGGCATCTACTCTTTCGCCGTTAATTAAAATGTCTAATCGCACCATATCGGCAGCATTAAAATGGCTAAAATTATAGTCCAATGATGCAAAGCCTCTACTTGTGCTTTTCAAACGGTCAAAGAAATCTAAGACCACTTCGGCCATAGGTAATTCATAAGTCACCGCAACTTGCTTACCGTGATAAGTCATATGTGTTTGTACACCGCGCTTTTCAACGCAGAGCGTAATAACATTACCTAGGTAATCTTGGGGAACAAGAATGTTAGCCACAACTATTGGCTCGCGTATCTCTTCGATATCATTTACTGCCGGAAAGTTCGATGGATTATCAACTTTTACTATTTCACCTTTTGTGGTTTTTACTTCGTAAATAACCGTTGGTGCAGTGGTAATCAAATCAAGATCGTATTCTCGTTCTAGACGCTCCTGAATAATTTCCATGTGCAGCATGCCCAAGAAACCGATACGGAAACCAAACCCTAATGCAGTAGAACTTTCTGGCTCATAAAATAAGGATGCATCGTTTAAGCTTAATTTAGACAATGCGTCTCTAAAATCTTCATAATCGTCTGAACTTACTGGGAACAAGCCCGCATAGACCTGAGGTTTGATTTTCTTAAATCCGGGCAATTGTTTCTCACAAGGCTGCCGAGATAAGGTTATGGTATCCCCAACAGGCGCACCATGTATTTCTTTGATGCCTGCAATGATAAACCCTACTTCGCCGGTTTTAAGTACCTTAGTTTCAGTCTGCTTTGGGGTAAAGATACCGATTTTATCCGCTTGATAAACCTGGCCAGTAGACATGATTTTAATTTTGTCTTTACTATTCAATTCGCCATTTACAATACGTACCAAAGAAACGACCCCTTGGTAATTGTCAAACCAAGAATCAATAATAAGGGCCTGCAATGGCTCATCTGCTTTTCCAACTGGGGGAGGAATGCGTTTTACAATTTCTTCCAACACATCTTCGATACCTACACCAGTTTTTGCTGAGCAACGAACAGCGTCTATGGCATCTATGCCAACTATATCTTCTATTTCTTCAGCAACGCGATCTGGTTCTGCTTGGGGCAAATCAATTTTATTCAGTATTGGGACCACTTCCATATCCAAATCTATGGCTGTGTAACAATTCGCTAATGTCTGAGCTTCAACGCCTTGCCCAGCATCAACCACCAGCAAAGCACCTTCACAAGCTGCTAGAGAACGGGATACTTCATAGGTAAAATCAACGTGTCCGGGAGTATCGATAAAGTTTAGCTGGTAAGTTTCTCCGTCTTTTGCCTTATAATGAAGAGTAACGCTTTGCGCTTTGATAGTGATACCACGTTCTCTCTCGATATCCATTGAGTCGAGCACCTGCTCCGCCATTTCACGATCGGTCAATCCACCACAAAATTGTATAAGACGATCTGAAAGTGTAGATTTTCCATGGTCGATGTGGGCAATGATGCTAAAGTTACGGATGTTTTCAAATTTCATATAAGACTTATATTCCAGCCATTTGTTGGGTACTAACACCCTATCTGCACAGGTTTTAAAATGTTAATCATTGCAGCAATTAGAGTGCCAAATCAGATAATTAGTCTTTAACTGAGTGCATTGCTCCCTGTAAAGCTGCTACCTAATTCGTTTTGTAATTTCAAAGAGCGCGAATATTACAATTTTCTGGGCTAAATTGCGACAAATGTTGCCACATAGCAAAGAAAAAAAGGGGAATTCACGCCTTTTAGTTCTCGAATTTGTTTAACATGCTATAAGCGGCAAATTTGGATAGTTACAAATTGGGTGAAGCTGAGTTATTGAAGGCATATTAATTTGCCAAGTGCCTTAATCAGTCATCAATTTGCTTGGTAAATATGGAATGTTCAATTCTCTCGCTTTTGCCTGACAACTGAGATATAAAGATTGGATCAAATTTCCCTTGCATCTTGGCTGACTTAAGCAATCTGCTAACCCAAACAAAAGTTAAAAATGCCGCAAAAAAACTTGCCACAACCACAATAAGTTCATGCACATCGCTTAGCAGTACCTGACCAACAAATGCCACTAAAATAAGTGACAAAAGTGGCAATAGATAAACCAACATGGAGGCAATTAAAAGATTTTGCTCAGGAATTCCAATTTTTACCTGTTGCCCCATTGCTAATGGTTCTGGTGTTTCCACATAAAATTGTTGTGTTTTATTGCTAAACGCCTTTGCTATCGTGCTGGTGCCGCAATTGTCTTTGACTTGGCAATGACCACAGGTTGTTTTAACTTGAGTTTCTACTAAGGCTTTGGAGCCAAGAGATTTAACTACAACCGCAATCTCTTCAATCATTTTTGATCTACCAAAATAATAGAATTAGCAATTTTATATGCAGTTTGACTTGGTAGTCGGCCTAATACTGTCACTTGATATTGGCCATCAGACTTTGTTACCACGGCATTTAAACCAGAATGCCAAGATTGTTTTTCATCAAAGGCCAAATTGGCTTTAATCAAATAAATGGACACATCAATTAATCCATCAGATAGCATAATATACTCAGTTAGCTGGCCTGTGCCTTGTATTCTATGCTGACTTCTTTTGACCACTTCCATCCCCACGGGCATGTAACTTACATCCCACGAAAAGGGGATTTCTTGATTGGCGTAAACAGTCCTGACTTCGGGTAAGTAATCAGGATTAAAATTAGCAAATACCTGATCAACTTCATCACCAAATTTAATCTGAGTCATCTGAATCTGTTCAATCAACTGACCTTCAAGATTATAAGTATTTAGCTTTAATAACATGCCTGTGGTTTCATCAATCCATAAATGATAACCAAAGCGTGTTTTATCTTTACTGACTACTCGCACTTGTTGCGCCATTCTACCCGCAATGCGATTGCGCGCCATTATGATACTATCGTACCCCTTTTCTAACAGCTCAGAAGATCGCATCAAGGCGTCTGGAATCGGACTGCGAACATAATCGCCAGCAATGCTATAAGCGGGATATCCTGGTTCAATAATACTGACCTTACCCTGATAAGCGAACTGTTCAGACCCTGGCCCATTCAACAAACTCAATTGTTCTATAGGAATACCGTCTTGGGTTTTACCTTTGCGCCATAAATAAGGCTGTGTTTCTTTTTTATCTGTGTTAACAACAAAAAATGCTTCAAATGACGCATCATCGATGCTTAGTGACATATATTTAAGCCAATCGTCAGCTGACGTGAAATTTCTAGTATCACTCACTTCTGGCTGAACATCTGAAGGTTCGTTGGTGGGCTCTGTCGCTTGGAAAGCTGAACAGACACAACTAGTGAAAATAATAAACGCACTCAAAATGGTGCGTTTATTTAAGATATTTTTTAATAACGACATGAAAATTACTGTTCTGGATTAGGCTGCTCTTGTTCTTCAACCGTTTCTTCATCTTCGGTAGAAGATTGCTTTAAGCGCAATTGCAAATCGTGATCATTCAACAATGCTGTCATTTGTTTAATTTGCAATTCTCTTCTTTTCGCTTCTTGGTTTTGAACATTGCTAGAGGTTTCAGAGAGACTAACAGGCGTCAATCCACCAATAGGTCCAAAAGGCGATGGAGCAGCTATGAAAGGCTGTGCTTCTTCAGGCTGATTGTATGACTGGAAACCAAAAATCACGACAGCAGTAACACAGGCAGCGGCTAAAAACTGAGAACTTTGTTTGAATAACGGAATAACTGACGCCATTAACGGGCTTTCTTTCCAGCTAGGTTTGGGCGCTACTATGGGTAACTCGCTTTCCAAGGCTTCAGCCACTCTTGCGCTAATGTCAAAACCAAAATCTTCTGACGCGTCGCCTCTAAGCAGATCCCGAGAAAGGTGGTAACTCTTCCATTTTTGGCTCATTTCTGAGTCTTGCGAGATAGTCTTTATTACAGATGACTCTTCAACTTCACCATCCATTACTGCAGACAAATTTTCAAACTTTTGTGACATACACTGTTTCCTGTGTCTCAACAATCACTGTTGAGCTCTTATTTTGTCAGTTGTTGCTAAATTTTACAACCGTTGAGCAAACACTCTTTAGTCTAAATCAAAACTTCAACATTTTATTATAAATTCTTCGTCTTTCACTGTTATGACCTATTGTCTTACCAAAGGTTCGATAACAGAATCTAAAGCTTCTCTAGCTCTAAAAATTCTCGACCTTACAGTACCTACTGGGCACTCCATCACAGCCGCAATTTCTTCATAACTTAAGCCTTCCAATTCACGCAAGGTAATAGCCACACGCAAATCTTCAGGTAACTTATCAATCGTCTCGAACATTTTCTGTCTTAACTCTTCTGACAGAAGATTTCGTTCAGGCGATGCGTTTTCTTTGAGTGCATCGCTTCCGTCATAATAATCAGCTTCCTGAGCATCAACATCGCTAGCAGGCGGCTTTCTACCAATTGACGTCAGATAATTCTTTGCGCTATTTACTGCAATTCTATACAGCCAGGTATAAAACGCGCTTTCTCCGCGGAAATTGGGCAACGCTCTGTACGCCTTAATAAACGCCTCTTGGGTAACATCCGCCACATCCCCAGAATTTTTTACATAGCGAGCAACAATATTCATTACCTTGTTCTGATGTCTCACCACTAGCAAGTTAAAAGCGTTCTTATTTCCTTGCTGTACTAATTTAACCAACTCGTGGTCTGTTTTTTGCTCGCTCATGTAAAGCCATGACTCCTATTTTCTATTTTATGGCTTCGGCAAGTATTAAGAGTAGCCTTTTACATAAATAATAACTTCGTATATCGACTAGACTCTAGTATTGACCGATAGTTTTGTATAAAGTTCGATTTTATTTTCTGCTGTAGTGAACTTTTATCGCTATTTTTACATTTAACAAATTAGACGTCTTGAAAATTGTAGACTTTTTTATTTTCAAACACCTAATCCAAATAGTGGAAATAAGGGTTCTCTTATAAAAAAACAAGTAAAATTTTATGTCGACCACAGTTGAACATCGTTGCGATCTTTTAGTAATAGGCAGTGGCGCAGCCGGTTTAAGCTTAGCATTAAAAATGGCAGACCACTGTAACGTCATAGTGTTAAGTAAAAGCGATTTAGATGAAGGCAGTACGCGTTATGCCCAAGGCGGCATAGCGGCAGTGTTTGACCATGACGATTCTATCGAGAGCCATATTGAAGATACTTTGATTGCCGGCGGTGGAATCTGTAACCCGGACGTCGTACGCTTTACAGCGGAAAATGCGAAAACTAGCATGCAATGGTTAATTGGTCGAGGCGTTCCTTTTGACCAAGAGAAAGATGCTGAAGGTAATGCTAAATTCCATCTAACCCGTGAAGGTGGTCATAGCCATAGACGTATACTGCATGCTGCCGATGCTACAGGAATGGCAGTACAAAATACCCTCTCAGAGAATGTTGCTCATCATCCTAACATTCATTTATTCGAGCGTTACAACGCTATTGATTTAATCAAGCAACATAAAGAAGACAAAAAATGCATTGGTGCCTATGTTTGGAATCGCAAGAAAGAGCAAGTAGAAATCATTCGAGCTCGTTTTATTGCACTTGCCACTGGGGGCGCTAGTAAAGTCTATCAATACACGTCAAATCCAGATGTGTCTTCAGGCGATGGTATAGCTATGGCTTGGCGTGCTGGTTGTGAAATTGCCAATATGGAATTTAATCAATTTCATCCAACCTGTTTATATCACCCTGATGCTGCAAACTTTTTGATTACTGAAGCTTTGCGTGGAGAAGGCGCATTTTTATGCCATGCTGATGGCACAAAGTTTATGCATAAATTCGATGAACGAGCTGATTTGGCCCCTAGAGACATAGTCGCAAGAGCTATCGATTTTGAAATGAAACGCTTGGGTGAAGACTGTATGTATCTGGACATTAGTCACAAACCTAGCGACTTTATTGTCAAACACTTTCCAAACATTTACCGCAAGTGCCGCTCTTTGGGAATTGATATCACACGCCAACCTATCCCAGTTGTTCCAGCCGCTCACTATACCTGCGGTGGTGTTGTTACTGATCTAGATGCTAGAACCAATTTAGATAATGTGTATGCCATAGGTGAAGTTGCCTACACCGGTTTACATGGGGCCAATCGGATGGCAAGCAATAGCTTGCTTGAATGTGTGGTGTTTGCCCATGCTTGTGCCAAGCACATGCTCGAACACTTCGATATCCCTCATGCACCTTGCGAAATAAAACCTTGGGACGAGAGCCGAGTAATTAACTCTGACGAAGTGGTTATTATTCAACACAACTGGCATGAATTGCGTCTTTTCATGTGGGATTATGTGGGCATAGTTCGCACTAATAAGAGACTTGAAAGGGCTATGCGTAGAATAATGTTGTTGAAACAAGAAATTGATGAATATTATTCTAATTTTAAGGTTAGCAATAATATGCTGGAACTAAGAAACCTTGTTTGCATTGCTCAACTTATTGTGACTTGTGCTATGCAACGAAAAGAAAGTCGCGGACTGCACTATAATGTAGATTATCCGAATCAACTAGATGAATCAGGTCCCACAGTAATCCGAAAAGATACCCACAATAACTTTGTTAATCCAATAGACTAATGTTGCCTTTCATGTGAGATCTTGCTTTATTTCTGACAATTGACGTTACATCAAACGTCAGAAACTTGGCCTCCTGCTGTTGACGCAGGTTTAATTGACTGGGCAACATTATTGGCGTCATAAAATCGCAGTTTATTTGATACCCTTTCGCTGCCTCTGGCGATGTAAAAAACGAAGGGTTGGCTTGGTATAGGGAAGAAAAGGCTTTCGCTTTTGTCATCATGCCATGAGCGATTGCTTGTCTAAAGCCGAACAAACTTGCAGTAATCGGCCACAAATGGATTGGATTGTAATCTCCAGAGACTCTAGCGTAACGCCTACCGCAGTCTTCACTAAATCCAAAAGCGTCTATATCTACCACCTCACTTTGGTTTTTACCGGACGCTGCGCTTAACGCTTTAAATGTAGGTAGTGATTGAGTATCACTCTCATTTTTTTCTGTGATCCGAGCAAGATAATAACTTGTTCCTCTTATCGATATGTTGTCATTTTTCCGAGCTGTGGTAATTACTTCAAAAACCACCCCGCGCTTATGCGAAAACAACTGTCCAAAATGCGTAGTGATATGCATCGAATTGTCGATATTGGGCAAATTATAGACCTCGATTTGGTTCGCGATATGCACCAAACCTAAAGGTTTAAAAGGAAAAGGTTTACTTACCATCATGCGTAATTGCATAGGTAAAGAGAGTACCTGTACAAAATTAGGATGAATTAGCGTAGTTTGTAACTGATTCCAACCAGTCAGGCTGTTATAGGCATTAATTTGCTTGGTGGTAGGTAATACAGATGTGGACAACTTTATCTCAGGTAAAGCGATAGGCTGGATAAAATCCTTAGGAGTATACACTAACGCTTTCGCATACAACCCTATCATTTATTTCTCCCTGACTTGTGATAACCAAATAATATGTCGACAAATAGACCGGAATAGCCGCTCATTTATTTTACGTCGAAATAAAAGAATTGGTTTTCGTTTTTCTTCACATTCTAACCATATAAGCACTGCAAATGGGCTAACCAAGCTTTTCGCACCAATTTGTGCATCCTTGAATGCATTAACGTCTTGCCATCGAACTTTCATTTGTTTGGTTTGTAAACTTAAGCAAAGCTCACACACATCATAGGCAGTTGCAAGCCGTAACACAATAGCAAAGGTCAAAAGGTGGAATACAACTAGTGCCCAATCAGTCATATCGGCGGCCAAGTAAACATCGAAGAGAACAGCCATAATGAAAATAATAACAATTTCTAAATAGGCTGGTTGTTTAATTACCACCTTATCGGAGAACATGATTTATTCGATTTTAATTGATGTTTTAACCGTTTCAATCATTTGTGCAAAATCTGGCTGCGGACACTTTTGATGCCCCATGAACCACGCGAACAAATCAGGATCATCACTGGTCAGTAATTTCTCAAAGACTACTTTTTGTTGATAGCTCAAATCATCAAAAGCCTGCTCAACAAAAGGCATCAACAGTACGTCTAACTCCAACATACCACGTCTACATGCCCATTTAAGACGAGCTAAGCGTTTAGCTTCAAAGATTTCTTCCACAATCATCCTCCACGTAAAAACAGACAATATTTTATCACATCAAAATATATTCCACACTGTACTTGGGAATAGCTGGCAAAAAAATTCAAATTTACAGGAACTATTGTAATCTAACGCTTTACCCCCACACTATAGAAATAATATAAACATCGACTATGGAAACATTAATGCGAGATTTTATTGCTGAATTGACGTCATTACGCGCAATTCGAGTCAGTGGTGAAGAAAGTGCCAAATACCTGCATGGTCAACTTACGGTGAATACTGAACAATGGGAACCTAGACAAAGCAGGTTGACTGCCCATTGCGATTTTAAAGGAAAAATGTGGCAGCAAAGTTATCTGCAAAAATTTCAAAATGATTTTCTAATGATTGGTCATCATCAAGGTGCAGATGCATCCATAGAACAACTCAAAAAGTATGGTGTATTTGCCAAGGTTGATATCACCATCGCCGAGGATCTTTTTTTGGTGGGCGCTTCGGGAGAACAAGCTGAGAAAACATTAAGAAACCTGTTTTCCAAATTACCAACAAAACATCTAGAAACAGTTGAAGAATCTGTAGGCTCTATCACCCTAATAGACATTTCTCAAGCCCGCTACCTTTGTGTATTCACACATCAAGGTAAGCAAGTGATAGATGATGCTATGTCTACTGCCTATGCCCCTGAAGCCTATTTCGATTATTTAGAAATATCAGATTGCATTGGTAATGTGCAACAAGCCACTTGCAATGAATATGTACCTCAAATGTTTAATTTGCAGCTACTCAATGGCATTGATTTCAATAAAGGTTGTTATATGGGGCAAGAGGTAGTTGCACGAACTAAGTTCCTTGGTAAAAACAAACGAGCATTATTTCTATTAGAGGCTGATCAGGTACTAGAGAATCTTAATGCTGGCGATACATTAGAAAAGCAAATAGGCGATAACTGGCGACGCAGTGGTACACTTATAAGGTCTGCCGTAGATGACAGCACAACAAGGGTGCTGGCAGTCTTGCCAAATGACACTGAGTATTCAGATGTGTTACGCTTAAAAGATAGCGAGGTAACCTTCACTGTATTACCTCATCCATACGAATTTTCCAACAACGCCTAAGGTATAGGATTTTTAATGCAAATAGCGAACAATCATGTTGTTATCATCCATTACTCAGTAAAGACTGATAAAGGTGAAGAAATCGATTCGTCTGTGAATCAAGAACCACTCGCCTTTATTCAAGGCAGTAATTATATGATTCCTGGTTTAGAAGAAGCGCTTTATGACAAAGTTGCTGGAGACGAGTTTTCAGTGACTATAGCGCCAGATAAAGCATACGGAAATAGAAACGAAAATTTAGTGCAAAGAGTTCCTATCAGTATGTTTGAAGGAATGGACGTAGAAGTAGGAATGAGCTTCAGAGCAACGACAGATCATGGTGAACAATCTGTGACTATTGTTGATAAGGATGCCGAGTCAGTTACTGTAGACGGTAACCATCCTTTAGCGGACAAAACCTTGGTGTTCGATGTAAAAATCGAGGACGTTAGGCCTGCAACTGAAGAAGAATTAGCACATGGACACGTCCATGGTGTTGGTGGCTGTAACCATTAAGCCCAACGACAATTAAAAACAGCGATTGGCATCGTCCAATCGCTGTTTTCCAATCAATCTAAAGCCTCGTCATTTTCTTCACCTGTACGGATACGAATGGCTCGCTGTACATCAACGACAAAGATTTTTCCATCACCGATTTGCCCAGTGTTTGCACAATCTTTTATGATTTCAATAATGCGTTCAACTTGCTCATCTGCAACTACAAGCTCAATCTTTAACTTAGGAATAAAATCGACTTGGTATTCAGCACCACGGTAAAGCTCTGTATGCCCTTTTTGTCTTCCAAAACCACGCACTTCAGTAACTGTCATACCCGTAATATGCGCGGCGGATAAACCTTCTCTCACGTCGTCTAGTTTAAATGGTTTTATTATTGCTTCTATTTTTTTCATAACTAATCGTAAATTGTTGGTATAGGTAAGCGTTTATGTTGAGTACGAGTGTAGATATCAATTAATTTTTTATCAACTTGCTTATCGAAGTTTTTGCCTTCTAAGAAGTCATCTATTTGCTCGTATGTTAAGCCCAATGAATCTTCATCAGCTAATTGCGGATTTAAGCTCTCCAAATCTGCTGTAGGCGCTTTGTGGACAATTTTCGCAGGCGCACCTAAGAATAATGCTACTTGGCGTACCTGCCTTTTGCTAAGACCAAACAAGGGAGCAAGATCACAGGCTCCGTCGCCAAATTTAGTGTAAAAACCCGTGATATTTTCAGCCGAATGATCTGTGCCTAAGACCAAACCTTTAGTCAATCCTGCAATATCAAATTGAATAGCCATGCGAGTTCTCGCCTTGGTATTGCCTTTTACAAAATCATCAGCGTGTGGTGACACATTATAGCCACCAGCTTGTTTTAAAGCATCAACAGCCACTTGGTGAATAGCGTCGGCGCCTGGTTTTACATTAGTGGTTAAACTCATGCTAGGCTGAATAAAATCAAGACTTAATTGCGCATCCTCCTCATCCGCTTGTGTATCGTAAGGCAAACGAACCGCAATAAATTGATATTCTTCAGTCGCTTTTTCTTGGTTAAGTTGTTCAATCGCTAATTGTGCTAATTTGCCCAAAGTACAAGAGTCGATTCCACCGCTAATGCCTAACACTAGCGTTTTTAATCCTGAAGCGATTAACTGTTTTTTTATAAACGCCACGCGCTTTTCAACTTCATGGGCAGGATCAATAGAAGGAAGCACCTTCATCTCAGCAATAATTTTATCTTTCATTATTTTTTCTTATCAATGTCTTATTAGATGAGGGTATAAATTCTGCTAATAGGCAGGTTGAAGATATACCCAAGTTGTCCGATAACTTAGTTATAGTGTACTCGCTAGCAGAAGGGGTTTGAAGTGTTAAGTGAGTTAAGAACAGAAAAACGACAATTAGGTGTAACATTGCTGGAAATGCTAATTACTTTAGCTATTGCCGCAATATTATTGACTGTTGTAGCTCCTAATGCGCAGCTGATTGTCAAGAAAAACCGTATCGCCGCAACTATCAACCAAACCAGTGGCGCCTTTCAATTCGCGCGTTTCTCTGCCATAGATCAACAAGCTGTTAGTGTTATTTGCCCCTCTTCTGATTTTGCGACTTGTGACAATACGAATTGGGATTTACCAAAAATTGTGTTTATTGATAGCAATTTGAACGGCAATCGTGATTCTACAGAAGCATTGCTATTTACCACAGATGCAGTAGATACATCGAACAATTTAACAGGTCCAAATATAACTATTGCCTTTGATGCATCAGGTTCAGCGAGTCTAGCTACCAATCTTCTTTTGTGTACAGAAGATAATGATGCAACCTTAGCTAGAGAGTTACGTATCAGTTTTCAAGGTAGAATCAAACTAAGTGAAGACAGCGATAACGATGATGTTCACGAGGATAGCTCTGGCGATCCCCTAAGCTGTAGTTAAATTCTGATCTAACGAACAGTATTTTACATTACTCCATCACTTCATACTTAGGTTTACGCTTAAGAATGGAGAAAAACTTTGCGGCATCAACGTGGTGTGACTTTATTAGAACTAGTAATGGTAATTTCAATTGCCAGTAGCCTCTATTTTTTTGCTATTCCTGGCATTCAAACAATAATTTTAAAAGCAAAAATCATTAGTGCAGTAAACCAAATGAGTGGTCTTTTACAATTTGCTCGATTTAGTGCCATTAATAACAATATCAACTCTGTTGTCTGTCCCACAATTAACCTTAAAGACTGTCAATATAATGATTGGACATCGATGATAATGACGTTTCCTGATAAAGATTTTGATGGCTATAGAGATGACGATGAAGATTTACTGAGAGTTATTCAAGCATCTGATGATCAATTAATTAGAACAGGACCCAGCAGAGCCATAAGATTTCATAGTATTGGCGACTTATCTTCGCCTTCAAGTATCAGAATTTGTACCTCTAAAGATCAGCAAACTATGTCTAGAGGAATTTATTTAAGTCTACAAGGGCGCGTACGATTGAGCACAGATGCGAATAAAGATGGGATACATGAAAATGGCAACCAAATAATCAACTGCGGTTAGTTAGTCTACAAACACGCTTTGATTTCGACCATTGCGCTTAGCCTTATAAAGCGCCTCGTCCGCCCTATCGTAAATTTCTAGCCAATCATGATCAGAGTGTTGCATTTTGGCGAGGCCAATACTGACAGTGATTGTCACCTGCTCGTTCTTAAAGTTTACTTCAGTAGAGGAAACTAATTCAGTAATTCGATTTACAATCCTTTGCACTTCTAGCACTGTGGTGTTACCAAAAATAATCACAAATTCATCACCGCCTATTCTAAAGTGATTATCATAATCTCTAGTTAACTCACTTATTTTATGACACATTTTTTGAATAACTTTATCTCCTACTAAATGCCCCTTACTGTCATTCACATTTTTGAAATTATCAATATCAATACACACGAAAACTAATTCATTGTGCTCTCTACGGGCTCTCTCGAATTCAGCTTTAGCAATCTTATGCAGAGCATGACGATTCAACCAGCCAGTCAGATTATCGGTAATAGATAACTGTTGTAATGCGATTTCTTTTTCCCATTGAATGAGAGTTACGAATCCGATAGTCATTAAAAAAATAAAACCAATTACTGATAAGCTTCCAGAAGTTTGCATAAAATCCTGTCCCAGCAAACTCAATAAATCGATGTTTATGAAAGTTGACAGTGGTCGAATAAGGATGAGAAGAGAGAATATGCTAAGCACACTAATTAACGGCCAATAGGCTTTTTTTAATTCAGTATTCTTCGCTTTGTACAGGGTAAAAATACTCAATACATTAAACCCTATAACAATCGGAAAAGTTAATAGTACTCTGTAGTCGTATGATTGATTGATAGAGGGAATCCAACTTATAAACAAAACACTTAGCACCACGGCAGCCACTGACAGTATTGCCGACCTATGTTTAACATGGCGCCGAATCCCGCTGTAAATAAAGCCGAATGCTGCGACAAAAAGCACGTTACCTATACTAGGAAAGAAGATGGTGGGCGTTTCAATGAGGTAAATAAAAACAATGCCCATAAAATTGGACAAGGTAAAACATAACCCGGCGAAGGACCAGTCAACAAGACACCTCTCATCTGGCGTTGTAAGAAAGGTAGCCACCATTGTCAGTGTCATAATAAAACTGACAAGTCCATTGCACACAAGAAGTGTATAAGAGTCCATTCATTAATTCCGAAATTTGTTCCTAGGGGTTGGCGATCTGTCTTAAAGTAGATCCGTCCTTTTGTTTATTCTACTTCAAGCCTAGCCCTTAACTCAACCTTAGGCGCACTTAACAACTCCAGCAATATTCCGTACTTTCAATGGTGCCATTGTTGTTCTTATCCCAAGCTTTTCTGCCATCACTAAAATAATAAAGGGCGCCAGAATCTTCCACAACAGTATCATCTACTGGGGTTGCTTTTAACTGGAATGTTTGTCCGGCTGTGTCCACAGCGTTTATCGTCAATGTATAAGCTTTGTTTGCCGCAGGTTCAGATGAAGGTGAATGGGAGGCAAAAATAGCAGGTGTTCCCGTATTTGCCCCAGCTGAGGCCGCGCCTTTGTAGGTAAAGGTTGAAGCATTATGCCTTTCCATGGCACTGGCAAACGCCATCAAATCAGACTGCACCGTACTTCTAGAACTTGAAGCCATTGAACTTTTGTAACTTGGATACGCCACTGCGGCAATAATACCGATTATGGCGACCACTATCATAAGCTCAATGAGCGTAAAGCCTACAGTATGTTTTTTAGTGTTCATCAAATGCCTTCCTTACTATAATTTATTGATTTTCGACTTCAGTTTGCCAAGTGTCTTTTTGCACTCGTTCGAACCGCCCATAAATGTTTTGAGCCAGACATTCAAAGGCTGTCCCGCAAGCCTCCTCATTGCCATCTTCATCTACTGTGATAACTGCACTGACACATTCTGCGCCTAAACACACCACAGGTTTGATGATATTTTCGATCAGAATTTTGGTGTCTGGGGCTATACCAGTTTGCGCTAATTGTGCAGATCTATCTTGATGCTCTTCTACACCATTTTGATTTAAATCTGTGACAGAATTCGCATTAAACAAGTTAACTAAATAAGCTCTACTGTTACCTGTTGGCGGTGCACATAAACTATCGCTGGCTGATGCTGGTAAATAGGTAGTAAAAAATACCTTGTAGTCTATGATCAGTGGGGACGACAATACTTTCTCTCCTCCACTAGACAGTTTAATTCGCCAACCATTCTTTGATGCAAAAGTACTGGCAGCTAGATCTCTTTCCGTTTCATCTGAAGAGGTGAGTAAGTGAGCAGTCGCATCGTATAAATCATCAACAACATAAGGTGTGCTTGGGAATACAAACTTACCATACTCATCTTGCTGGTAAACACCTTCATCCTTGATCATGAAGAAATAATCTTGAATTGTAGAGTTCAGAGGACCCGCTCTAAAACCAGAACCCAACGCCACTGCATAGTATCGTTCGTCGCCTAAGCTGATCTCAGACACGTCTGGCGCATAATAAAAACGTCTGTTTTCTTCGGCACTGTCTCCACCCAATTGAGCTACTAATCCGCCTTTGACGAGATCAGTGGTCGACTCACCGTTGTATATGTCGAAGCGAAACAATTGCCCCCCCATATCAGCAGCATATAGATGATCAGCTAAACCATCAAAATCTCTATCAATTACCGCTATTCGAGCAGGGATGCTATATTCCATGTGGGGCAGCGTTAAGGTAGCCGCGGCATTGCTTGCTGACCATAATAAATCACCATTATTTGCATCAACAATGAATACACTATTACCGATAGTGTCATCGGAGCGAACAGCCTTGGCGTCCTGATTTTCATCATAACCTCCGCCTATGATCATGACATCTTTTACAGTGCCACCAATGTTTATTTTGGTAATGATTGGTCGTGACCATGTTTGACCTAGATTTGCGAAATCACCTACCCCGCCATCAATTTTATAAACAAATTTTGGATTTAGTTTTTCGGTTACGTCAAACACATAATAATTATTACCGCCTCGACGCTGACCTATATATAGCCAAACCTTGTCGTCGAAATGGCGAAGTACCATATCTCCATCCAAGCCATACAAATGGGTGAATGATGAACTATCTCTGTAAAAATCGTATAAGTTAGCTAATAGTTCTCGCGGAATAATGGCAAAATTCTCTTCCCCTGTAGCCGCATCGAACGAATGTAAGAATCCATGGTTAGTTGCCACAAAAATCGCACTGTCATTCGCCGAATAGTTGACTATGATAGGCTGAGAATGAATGGGATCTCCCATCATCATATTGATGTCAGTCGTTAAACCATCATTATCTTCATCATGCACATCAACGCCTCTTGCCCATTTTAAGACTTCTGAGCGCAAAGTAGCCGAATCAGGTAAAGTATCAACCGCTAAATCTTCAGCTGTGATAGTAGTGTTCCCTTCCTCAACTTTGTTAAGTGTGGTAAAAATAGTGCCAGCGGAGTCGCCAAAGGTATACACATTACGTACCAGATCAAGACGACTGATCGCGCCCCCTTGTCTTACATCGTTGCCATCGGCAAGAGGAGACCAAAAACTATGAGAATTCTCTGAGAAGAATCCAGTACCAGAATCTACCGCATTGAGGTTGTTTTTGTCTTTCACCACATCGCCTTCAATGCGATATTTTTTCAAATTACCCGGCCATACTGTGCCTTCAGAAGGTTTAAATAACGCAAAATACAATTCATCTCTATGGGTTAGTCGGTTTAACTGGTTTACCGCAACTCCCGGAGAAACAAAGGTAGTATTAACATCTTTAACTTGTCGTAAAATCGTCTCAAAAGCTTCAAGTAAAGCAGCACTGTCACTCGCGGTGTAAAAACCACCACCACTTTGTAACGCTATTTGATTCAAGAAATTATTGGCCGTCGCATTGGCAGCAAATCCAATGGTGTGGGTTATAATTCTAGCATCTATAACTGACTCTCCGGCATCGGCGATATTACGCACTAAATCAAGTCCGCATTTTTCACCACCGCTACCAGAACAACTTTCACCTAACAGAGCTTCAATTTCTGACACACTATGGTTGTTGTTGGCTTCACCATCAGACAGTAAAACAATATGATTATTGACCTGACACTGTAAATCTTGAATGGGTGAGATGTAGGTTGCTCCCGCAGGGATGTATTCATTCACACAATCATTAGAGTTTAGATTATCATCTGTACAACCGGTGGGACGTACGGAATCCGCGCCGATGTAGGAAGATCTATGACTTACGCGAGTTGCGCGCCGTACGGAATATGAAGTACTACTTTCACCGCGTTTGCGACCGTAATACACGTCTCTACCACCATAATACATAGTAGCTTCGTATAAAGTATCCACTATTGGCGTGTAACCATTTGCACTTAGCTCATCAACTTTGCCGATCAAATGTTGCCTTACGGTAGAGGTAGTGCCAGGGGTTGCATTTCCTTCGTATTCTATGACCAATCTTACTGCACCTGATGGCTTACCATTATACGAATACGCACCCCGCTTAGCATAACTGAAGTTCGACATCACAAACATCATATCGTTGTTGGGCTGCCAGCCTGGACGATTGACAATCTCTTGCACTATGCTTGTAACAGGCGGACTTTGGTAATCATTATTACGATACCAATTGGGAATATTACTCCAAGAGACCGAAGCTGCTGTTTTAGCTATATTGGCCAACATATAACGCTTATATGGGTGGAAATCTTTTGGATCATCTTCTGCTGCGCCACGTATTGTCATCTGAGCGCCATTGCTAGTGGCATTTTGATAGGCAGTAAATTCTAAATAGGCATTGGTAATAGTTGCACCTTGAGGTACCGCAATTTTTTTAAAACGAGTACCAATATAGGCGTTATTCCCTGCATCAAAGGTAAGTTCACTTCCTGTGGATTGATAACCATTTGAACGTTCTTCAGCATTTTCATCCTGCTGGTCAACTTGATAAATGAGTCTTTCGCTGACACAGCCAGTGGCAGTTGTATCGTCATAAGTAATAATAAGTTGTGGCGCTCGACTATTTCCATCCTCGTTTGAAAAAGCGCGTCTAGAACTACTTACGTCGGCACTTGTGCCTTCCAATAAAAAGCTCATATTGTTGTTACCGCACCAGTCGCCACGGTTTACGATTTCCTGTACCACGGCTGAAATATCAGGCGTTGCAATAACTTCATCCGTTAAAGGAAAACTATTGTCAGCATTCCAATTGATCACGGCGCCTGTTTTAGTTCGACTACTGATGTTATTAGTTGTGCTATCAAAGGTATTTGAATTTCCGACCGACTCACCAAAAATTCTAATTTGGCTTACGCCAGTATTTATCCCAGCGCTTGTAAATCTTATAACAGCACTGGTAATGGTGGCGCCTCTTGGAATATTAAGTTCCTGAAAGCGTAAACCTGTCCACACGGTATCTGTGCCATTTGTTAGTTCTAACTGACTATCATTTCGATACACATTACCACCGACTTCAAAGGCATCATCACTGCCCGCGGTAACGGGTACTATAAGTTCCGGGGAAATCGATGCATCAATACCATTGATCGGAAATAATATAGGCCCACCGTAGTCTGAAAAACGCATTAATCCTGCGTTAATGTTAGTAGCATTACCTAAAGCGGTTCGCAGTGCGTTTTGCACTTTCTGCATTCGTGATTCAATACCATCGTCTTTAGTTCCCATAGAACCAGAGGTATCCATAATAAAAAGTACATTTGGATTGTAGGTAACAGCGGCTGACCCTGAACCTGTATAGATTTCGAGATCATCGGCCAAAACGGTGAACGAAATCATGCTAGATAGAAATAAGGCTACAACAAATGAAAATGAACGTTTCATATTCATAAAAACCCCCACTTAGTTAGACGCAGGTGCGAAAACAGCGGCAGATAATGTGTTTGCCACAGCATAACCACTACCATCGGCTTGACCGCATCCGCGCACTAAAAATACATGACAGTTAATATTTGAACCGCCAATTACATTACTTGATCCTCGACAAGCTTGCTCTCTAACAAACACAGTCTTTGACCAAGAGTTTATTGCTGGGCTATCGCTATACCTTGATATCGTCGTATGTCGAGTATTGAAAGTCATACCGCTTGCGGTAGTATTGCGAGTGACTCGATTGTCATCGAAACAACTTAAATCTTCGGTCGCAAGATCAATCGCATTTGCTTGTCTAGCTTCAGACAAGGGATCCAATAATGCAGGATCACTCAATAAACCCTCGTCTTCCGATTCAAACACAACACCTGCGATGGCAGCTTCAGCTGCATCAAATGCAAATGAACGTTTTTCTAAAGACGTTGCCATTTTAGTTTGTAGCACACTACTTGATACCGAGCTGATACCTAAAATAGTAATAGAAAGCAGAACCAATAGTGCGAACACCATAACCAACCCATGTTGCTTATTCATGCACTCCCCTTAGCAAAGTTTTTTGCGTTTCTTAATGTAATTGTTGTTTCAAACGCCTTGTACAATCCCTTATCGGGCGCAGTGATTGTATCTTCGTTAAGTAATGTAAATTTGGCGGGTTGGTCAACGAAGCCATCGCCTTCTCCTTTTACAACAATGGCAATTCTTATCGCCACCACAAAAGCATTGTTATCCAGTGCATCTTCCAAATCACTCGCATCTATGTATTGGACCGGTCGAGTCACACCGTCTGTGTTGTTTGGAATTGTAATGCCATACATGACTTGAAAGCTCAAAACATCGTCGACTAGCGTAAAAGCAGCATCACCATTGTTACCTACTGCGACTTTTTGTCCACGCAGAACACGACCGTCGAAGCCTCTGCATTTTAGTTTTCCATCGTCTACAAAATATTCATTTACCACAAAAAATTCTTGCTCGGCTAAGTAACCAAGTTTATAACCTCGACAATCGCGTAAACCTTGCTTTGCAATGACTAGGGTATCATTTGCACCATCGGCTCCTTGGATAGAACCTAGCGCTGGGCGATTTGCAAAATCATTGGGAATCGCCACAGCATGATTGCGAATAAACACGCCCTCTTCGGCAATATCTACAAGGCGACTTAGATTGGGATCGAGCGGATCATAGAACCCCGTCATAAGTACGTCTTGGCGAATACGCGATATTATGAAACGGCCATTCTCTTGAGCACTGGCGACTGCTTTATTTAACTTATCAGTCACGCTATTACTGACCAAAATTTTCACAATCGCAGATGCGATCATAAGCCCTAGAGCAAGCGCTATCATTAATTCAACTAAGGTCACACCTCGCTGTTTGGATATGGAAGAGTACATCCTCATAATAAAATCTCCACCACCACACAGTCGTAGTCGTCAGAACCATCTGAATTACATGCACTATTGGCAATTCGGTCTTGATTTTGCCAACTTGGTGCTGGCCATTTCACCATAATTTGTTGAATAGAACCGGCAGTACAGCTATCAGCATCAGTATCATCTTTGTCAGAACAATTAACAGAAATTGTTGCCGCTGGATTAGAAGCAACGGTAGCGCAAGACATTTGATAGGCATCGAACACGGCAAAGTCGCTAGCACTGCATTCACCAGTTAAACAATTTGGGACATCAGCGGGAATAGATAAACAGAAACAGTTGTAATCAGAAGCGCTGGAACCACAACTTAAGTTATTGAAGTTGTAGTTATTCGCATTGTAGTAAGCATTGTCAACGATAAAGCCATCAGTTACGTCTGATGCACTAACACTAGCTCTCAAGCGTTCAGCCATTTGCTGGGTTACCATAACAGCCTGAGTTCTCGACATTGCATTCTTATTTGAAAAGGATCCAATAAATTGCATTGATACAACACCCAACAATCCAATCGAAAGCACAAACAATGTCACCAAGACTTCTATCATGGTGATGCCTTTTTGATGCTGTACCAATTTTCTTTTTGCTATTTTCATGCTGATACCAATTACTATTGCCACGAAACCACTTTATTATGGAATCGGCAAGATTTGGTTATTCAGTATGAGTCTAACGTATATATTTGGAAAAAATACTGTACTGAAGAATAGATTGAAAAATAACAATAGGTAATAAAATCAGATAGATGAGATATCTATCTGACTTTATATGAGATATTTAGGAAACTTGTTTTATACGTAATTCTTTTGGCACTGCAAATTCGATACTTTCTTCGCGACCTTGACGTTCAGTAGCCTTGCTGGCTCCCCATTCAAGTAATTTATCAACCACGCCTTGCACTAGCACCTCTGGCGCAGAAGCTCCCGCAGTGACCCCCACATTAGAATTTTCTGTAAACCAGTCCTGTTTTATGCAGTCTTTATCGGCAATCAGATAAGCAGTTGATCCCATCTTCTCTGCAAGCTCTCGCAATCGGTTTGAATTGGAACTGTTTTGCGCGCCCACTACCAAAATTACATCACAATCCTTTGCCAGCTCTCTTATGGCATCTTGACGATTTTGGGTAGCGTAACAAATGTCATCCTTGCGCGGACCATCTATAGCAGGAAATTTTTCTCTTAGAGCTTCGATAACTTCCGCAGTATCGTCAACTGACAAAGTTGTTTGGCTACAGTAATAAAGTTCTTTAGGATTTTTTACTTCCAAGGTTGCAACGTCACTGGTAGATTCAACCAGATAAATGCCACCCTCAGGATTGTCATATTGTCCCATGGTCCCCTCGACTTCAGGATGACCATGATGCCCAATTAATACGCACTCAGTCCCTTTTTTACTGGCGCGCATAACTTCCATATGCACTTTAGTGACTAACGGACAGGTGGCATCGAAAATTTTAAGTCCTCTTGCTTCAGCTTCTTGTCGAACCGCTTGAGAAACGCCGTGAGCAGAGAAAATCACGATATTATCGTCAGGAATTTCATTCAGTTGATCGACAAAGATAGCACCTCTTTGTTTTAAGCCTTCTACCACAAAGCGGTTATGCACCACTTCATGACGCACATAAATCGGTGGTTCGAAAATTTCTAACGCTCGTTCCACTATAGTAATGGCGCGGTCTACGCCTGCACAGAAGCCTCTCGGATTTGCTAAATGAATATCCACAATTATTACCTTACGTCGATGATTTCAACATCAAATATTACATCTTGCCCAGCTAACGGATGATTAAAATCAACCGTTACGGAATGCCCAGCAACGCTTCGAATGATACCCGGTAGTTCAGAACCATCAGGTTGAGCAAAGCCCATAATCATACCTTCTTGTAAGTCAGCATCCGCTGGAAATTTAGTTCTATCTACATGATAGATATTATCGGGATTTGGCATGCCAAACGCATCATTTGCCGCTATTTCGAAAGATTTTGATTCACCTTTCTTCAAACCGCGCAAGCAATTTTCGAAGTTGACCGTCAGGCTTCCATCCCCCATTACCATCTTAGCAGGCTTTTTACCCACTCTGGTACTATCGACAGCTGAACCATCTTTTAGTTTGAGATCAAAATGCAAAATCACTTCACTGGCATCGCCAATCACAGGCTCACTACTCACTTTGTGTATCCTCTTTGTTTGTAAACATATCAATGATCAACAGTACTGCTCCAATAAAAATTACTGAATCTGCCACATTAAATGCCGGCCAATGAGAATTACCTATATAAAAATCCAAGAAATCGATCACATACCCATGCAAAACACGGTCAATAAAGTTTCCTAATGCTCCTCCCAAAATAAAGGAAAAAGCAATGGGTAATAGATTTTGCTCTTTAGGCGTTTTCTTCAACCACCAAACAATCAGAATACTAACCGCTAAGGCAATTCCGCCTAAAAAGTAACGTTGCCAGCCGCCCGCATCGTACAAAATACTAAAAGCTGCACCATAGTTATGCACGTATGTTAAATTGAAAAATGGCAAAATTTGAATCGATTGAGACAGCTCCATCTGTGCTACCACTGCATGTTTGGACCACTGGTCTAATACTAATGCAATCAGACTGATCCAAAGATAACGCAATCCAGTGTCTTGAAATACCTTAAGCATATAGTCTAGTTTCCCCATCTCCGTCGACGTTTACCACACAACGATGACACAATTCTGGATGCTCAGGTTCGTTGCCAACATCAGTCGTAAAATGCCAACAACGTGCGCATTTAGTACCTTCAGCTTTTTCTACTAGTACAGCGGCTTTGAGTTCAGGGTCTTCAGCTAAATCTTCAGGTTTCGCTGATAAAGGACTAATTTGCACTTCAGAGGTAATCAGTACAAACCTTAGTTCATCTTCTAATTTTGCAAGTTCTGACATTAGCTCATCATTTACAAACAAGTGGACGCGGGCTGCCAATGAACCACCAATCACTTTTTGGTTTCTTGCCTGTTCCAATGCGCTATTGACGAGGGTTTTAACTTGCAAAATACGTTGCCAGTACGCATTTGGTAAGGCTGGAGAAACTTGTGGGAATCCATCGTACCATTGACTGGTGAAAACAAATTCGTCTCTTTGCCCAGGCATCACTTCCCACACTTCTTGAGCAGTAAAGCTCATAACTGGCGCCATCCATCGTACAAGGGCTTCCACAATGTGATAAAGAGCCGTTTGGCAGCTTCTTCGGGCTAAACTGTCGCCTTTTGCTGTGTATTGTCTATCTTTGATGATATCCAAATAAAAACTACCCAGCTCTATAGAACAAAATTGCGTGAGTTTTTGACTCACACCTAGCATGTCATATGCTTCATAAGCTTGTAGAATCTCTTCCTGAACTAATTTTGTTCTTTCAATGATCCAGGCATCAAGTGCGACTAACTCCTCAACTGGTACAAGATCTTTTGCAGGATCGAATCCATTCAAGTTCGCCAACAAGAAACGACAAGTATTTCGAATTCTACGATAAGCATCTGCTGCCCGTTTAAGTATTTCATCACTTACGGTCATTTCGCCTCTATAGTCGGTTGAGGCCGTCCATAAACGCAAAATATCAGCACCCAGTTTATTGGTAACTTCTTGTGGCGCAATGACATTACCTAAAGATTTAGACATTTTGCGCCCTTCTGCATCCACGGTAAATCCATGGGTCAACACTTGTTTGTAAGGGGCACGTCCGTGCATTGCGACTGAAGACATTAGGGATGACATAAACCAACCTCGGTGCTGATCTGAACCTTCTAAATATAAATCTGCACTGGCAGGAATATCAGCTCTTTGATCAACCACAAAAAAGTGAGTTACACCAGAATCAAACCAAACATCTAGGGTATCAGGGACTTTTTCGTAATCTTGCGCATCGCTACCTAGGAGAGATTCAACAGACATATCAAACCATGCCTGAATCCCCTCTTTCTCAATAGCTTGAGCGACCTTTTCCATTATTTCAGAACTGTCCGGATGAATCTCACCGGTTTCTTTATGAATCAATAATGCTATAGGAACGCCCCAAGTTCTTTGGCGTGAAATACACCAATCTGGACGTTGCTCAACCATGCTTCTTATGCGGTTTTCGCCCCACTCAGGGATCCATTGAGTTTTCCCAATCTCATCTAAGGAAGCTTGGCGTAGTCCTTTTTTATCCATACTCACGAACCATTGCGGTGTTGCACGGAAAATAATAGGCGTTTTATGGCGCCAACAATGTGGGTAACTGTGTAAGTATTTTTCATTTAATACTAGTGCGCCCACTTCGTCTAATTTGCTGACAATATTCGCGTTAGCTTTAAATACATGTTGCCCGGCAAATAATGGCGTATTATCCAAGTACACCCCGTTACTTCCCACTGGGTTATAGACCTCAATGTTATATTCTTTACCTACATTAAAGTCATCAACACCATGCGCAGGCGCTGTATGCACACAGCCCGTACCCGATTCAGTAGTAACGTGTGCTCCTAAGATTAACGGCACCTGAATATCAAGTAATGGATGTTGTAGTTTAACGAGCTCAAGATTTTTGCCCAGCGTTTCCGCCACTATGTTGACATCTGATGCTGCGTATCTTTTTGCACAGGAGTCAACCAAGTCAGTAGCAAGTACGAAGGTTCGCTTACCTGCTGACAAGGTCATTTCGACTAGGCTGTAGCTCAATTCAGGATGTATACTTACCGCTCTATTTGCAGGAATTGTCCATGGTGTTGTCGTCCAAATGACTACAGCTGCATCAGCCACTTCTGGATGATTATCAAATGCTTTAGCCGCACCTGCGACATCAGCAAAAGCAAATGCTACATCGATTGCAGGAGACTCTTTATCTTTATATTCAACTTCAGCTTCAGCCAGTGCAGAGCCACAATCGGTACACCAATGTACAGGTTTAAAACCTTTTTCTAAATGACCAGAAGTGACAATTTTTGCAAGCGCTCGTACTATGTCAGCTTCCGATTTAAAATCCATGGTCTTATACGGATTTTGCCAATTACCTAGCACACCCAAACGGATAAAATCGTTACGTTGACCATCAATCTGTTGTTCCGCGTAAGCGCGACATTTTTGTCTAAACTCAGCGACACTTACTTTGACACCGGGTTTACCGACTTTCTTCTCTACCATTAATTCGATAGGAAGACCGTGACAATCCCAGCCAGGAACATAAGGAGAATCAAACCCAGACAAAGTTTTAGATTTAACAATGATATCTTTTAGAATTTTATTAACCGCGTGACCAATATGAATACTGCCATTTGCATAGGGAGGTCCATCATGCAAAATGAAAGGTTTTTTACCTTTGCGAGATTGGCGAATAACTTCATACAGATCTTTTTTCTGCCAACTTTTCAGCATTTCTGGTTCGCGCTGCGCGAGATTCCCGCGCATAGGAAACGCTGTTTCAGGTAAATTAAGTGTTGATTTATAATCACTCATATTGGTTTCCGTTATTATATTTATGTTGAAACAAGTCTCTCGCTTGTTTCGCATCTAATTCGATTTGTGTTTTTAACTGTTCAAAACTGTCGAACTTCATTTCGTCTCGTAGTTTGCCCCAAAATTCTACCGTCATATGTTTGCCATACAGATCCCCAGAAAAATCAAATATATGGGTTTCTAATTGCAATCTCTGGCCTAACAATGTGGGTCTCACCCCCAAATTCGCAACCCCTTGATACCGATTCCCGTCAATTCTAGCGGTAACAGCGAAAACTCCTGAGACCGGAGCTTTTTGTTTTTTGATGACAATATTAGCTGTAGGAAAACCGATGGTTCTTCCGTTTTTTTCACCGTGCACAACTTTCCCAGAAAGTGCATAAGGGCGACCTAGCATAGATTTAGCGTAGGCAAAATCATCGTTCGCTAAAGCTCTTCGAATCTCAGTTGACGAAATTCGACAATCATCTAAACGATAACTTTGTGTGCTGACAACTTTAAATCCAGAGTTTTCACCAGAAGATTGTAAAAAAGCAAAGTCTCCCTTTCGCTTGTATCCAAATTTAAAATCATCTCCGACAACCAAGAACTGCACACCTAGTTTTTCAACCAATAAATGTTGCACAAATTCTGTAGGGGATTGTTTTGAAAATGTTTCGTCAAAACGTACACATATCAGGCGTTCTATCCCTATTTGATCAAGCAACACAAATTTATCTCTTAGAGTAGATAATCGCGCAGGCGCAAGTTCTGGCGCAAAATACTCCTCGGGTTGAGGTTCAAACACCATTACCGCCGCAGGCACCCCTAGCTCTCGCGCTTTCTTTACTAAACTATCTAGCACTGCACGATGCCCAAAATGAACGCCGTCGAACTTACCTATAGTAAGTACACAGCCATGATGTTCAGGTTTAATATTTTGAATACCGCGGATCAGTAACACTGAAAGTTTTATGCCCCAATTAAATCTTCGAACTGCTAAGGCCTGAATATTTTACAGCCTCAAACAAAACGCCAGATTATAAACGTAATCCAGCTATTTAACCAAGGGTTTAAGGGGAAATTTGTCCCTCAAATAGTAGTCAAGCAGCCTTTATCTCTGCCAAGGATTAAAGGAGGGCTAAGCAGCATCAGTTATTGGCGCTCTGATTACGCATTAAGTGCCAAGGTTTTATTCCTAAAATCAATAGGGAAATCAAATAAGCAACAACTCCCAAGCCTATGGCAACAGAGAGATTTTCAACCCTTTGTACAAAGGTTAACAACGCCCAATCAATACGAGCATTCCACCACAACACCAGCGCACTCATTATCACTGTTGCAAAAGCCACCTTGACAATAAAAACCCAAGTCGATTTTGAAATAGTATAAACACCTAATTTATTCAGTCGTAAATACAACAATAATGCGTTTAATGAGCCTGAAATTGCAGTTGCCATAGCTAAACCGACGTAGCCAAAAGGAACAGCGAGAATAAGATTAAATACCATATTGACGACCATGGTAATAATTCCATATTTTACTGGGGTCTTTGTATCTTGGCGGCTATAAAAAGCCGGCGCGAATATTTTAACCAGCATAAAGCTATAGAGCCCACATCCATAAGCCATAAGACTGAAAGTAGCCATACTGGCATCTGAAACTTCAAAAGCGCCTCTTTGGAATATGACCAATAACAATGGAAACGCGAGAACACATAGGCCTGCAGCGGCAGGAATTCCGAGCAAAGAAATGAACTTTAGCGCCCAGTCCATTGTGGAGGAAAAGGTTTTGGCATCATTTTGCACGTGATTTTTTGCCAGCGAAGGTAAAATCACCGTCGCTATTGCAATCCCAAACAGTCCCAGCGGAAATTCTAATAGCCGATCTGAATAATATAACCAACTGATAGATCCTGTGACTAAAAAACTCGCAATTAAGGTATCCAACAAAAGGTTTATTTGACTTACCGACACACCAAAGAGTGCTGGTATCATCAGCTTTCTAACTTTGGTAACGTAGTTATCACTCCAGCCCCATTTTGGTCGAACGAGCATTCCACTTCTGTATAAGAAAGGAATTTGAAATGAGAGTTGAACGACACCTCCCACAAATACTCCCCAAGCTAGTGCGAATGCTGGCTCTTCCACATAAGGTGTTATCGCATAAGCACACCCAATAATAGATACATTCAACAGAACAGGGGTGAATGAGGAAACAGCAAATTTATTCAGCGTATTTAATATCGCCCCAGCAAAGCCTGTCAGCGAAATAAATAATATGTAAGGAAAGGTGATTTTTAACAGGGTTGCAGCGAGAACAAACTTTTCACCGTCTGGTTCATCGTTATAATAATCTAGAAACCAACCAAAACCGAAAAGTGCGGTAATAACTGGCGATAACACTACCCCTATAATAGCGGTGAAAAAAAGAATAATCCCCAAGGTTCCTGAGACTTTAGCGACAAACTCTTTTTGCCTTTTTTCGTCTTCATTTTCCACTACTTCGGTCAAAACAGGGATAAAGGCCTGCGCAAAAGCACCTTCAGCAAATAAACGACGTAAAAAATTAGGAATTTTATTGGCAAAAAAGAACACATCAGCAGCAGCTTCAGCGCCAACGATTTTAGCTACCACGACATCTCTAACAAGACCAAGGACGCGAGATAATAGCGTCATGGTACTGACAATTAAGCCAGCACGAAATAATTTTTTAGCCACTCAACTTCCTTATTTTATCGTTCTTATTATTGAGATAGTAAATGTGCTGAAAGTTTAACAAAATCGGACGACGTTAAGATACCCACTAGCTTTTGTTCTGCATTAAAGACAACCACGCAGCCATGTTTGTTCTTGATAAAATAGTTTGCTACTTCCGCTAATGATTGATCAGTTGAGACAGTTTCAAAATCTTCTATCCATATTTCGCTAACGGAGGTTTGCATTTCCTGCTTTAATAGCTCATCAGCACCATGCTCTGTTAAAATTTTAATAACTCTGCTCATCATTGCTTTTTGAGTTACCAACCCTAGCATTTTTTGATTGTCATCATCCATGACTGGAATATGGCGAATTCCCTTCTTACTAATCAAATCATGGGCATTTTTCATAGTGTGATGGGGTTTTAAGGTAACCAGACTTTGCGTCATAAGTTCTGCTACAGTTCGCATTTTAACCCTCCAAAACGATAAAATTGCATTGTAGGGAATAAATCTTTTGGAATAAACCGATTTTTTTACATTAAATGCACTGATACATTTGACATCTAGCTTCAGAACTAAGATAATCTGCGCCCTTAATTTTACATAGAACAAATTTTTTAGGAGTACACCTTGGCTAACATTAAGTCTGCTAAGAAACGTGCGATTCAAGCGGAAAAGCGCCGTAAGCACAATGCAAGCCGTCGTTCAATGACGCGTACTTGCATAAAGAAAGTGGTTGCCGCTATTGATGCTGGTGACAAAGAAGCTGCTCAAAATGCATTTGCAGCTGCAGTACCTGTTTTAGATAGAATGGCGACTAAAGGTCTAATTCATAAAAACAAAGCTGCACGTCACAAGTCACGTTTAAATGCACAAATAAAAGCGATTGCTTAAGCTTTAGCTAGAACGCGTTTTTACTGCAAGAATTTGAAAAGCCGGTTAATATTTTATATTGACCGGCTTTTTAGTATTTCAATCCAACTTTTTGGCAAATTCGTATATTCACAAAGAACAGAAATCTAAAAGACTAAAATGCTTAAATTTTTATTTTTAATACCTGTGATACTGTATTTTGCTTGGTACATGTATCTGCGAAACAATGACTATACGATTCAACAGGGTAAACAGGGCTTTATTTACATCACTGTTTTATCTGGGGTGATATTTTTGTTTTTTGCCGTTACTGCAGTCTTTTTCTAAAAAAAACGCCGCTTTAAGCGACGTCTTTTTATAGCTACTTTGACAATACTAATTTGTGATACTTATATCCGCATCAGCTTTTAATGCTTCAACGAAATTTTCAAAGGTGCGTTGAGCTTGTTGGCTAGCATAACGTCCCTTGTATTGTGTGATTTCTTCTTCAGTTAACGCTTCCACCGGATTGATCTTATCAAGTTTAATCACGCCGACGTTTCCATTATTCAGGTTTACAACCGCACTCTTGTTACCTTCAATAGTGGAAAGCGCAAATAATGCTTCAGTAACATTTCTAGATACTTCTGCGTTATTTCTAGCTAATCCAGGAAGGACTTTCCATGATAAGGATTTTTCTGCCAACAAATCATCAGCATTGTCATTTTCCATCAAGCTATTTTGGACTTCCTGTGCCCACTGATATGCAGCTTGTTGTGCTTTCTCGTTTGTCAAACCAATACGAATATCAGCACTCACTTCATCTAATGACATAGTTCTTTGAGGCTGATGCTCAACAACTCTTACAACCATTACTTCGTTTTCGCTAATGGAAAGTAATTCACTGTTAACCTTATCTTCAGTTAATTCCGGTGAAAACGCAACATTTTCTACTTGAGGGAAATTAACAGAAGCCGGAAGGTTATTTTTGCCAAACAAATTGGTTTCTAAAACAGGTCGATCTATTAGCTCAGCTATTGGCGCTAAATCATCTGAAGATTCAAACGCAATTCGCTCTATCTCAGACTGTAAGGCATAAAATTCTTCTATTGCCTTATCGCGTTTTAAATCAGTAAAGATTTGCTCTCGAACTTGTTCTAGAGGATCAGTTTCAAGCGGTTGATACGAGGTCATTTGAATAATGTGATATCCGAATTCAGTTTCTACAATACCGCTGTAATCGCCCTCAGCTTCTAATGCAAATACAGCTTCCATAAAGGAATCTTCATAGTCACCTTCCTCTACAACGCCAAGTAAACCACCTTCTTCAGCGCTAACAAAATCGTCTGACAGCTCTTCAGCAAGAGTGGCAAAATCTTCACCATTGTTGAGTCTTTCAAGAGCAGCTTCTGCGCGACTTTGGGCATCTTCGCTAGTTTCAAATAGTATATGAGCGACAGCTCTTTCTTCTGGTGTTTGGAAATAGCCGATATTCTCTTGGTAGTAAGCTTGAATTTCGTCTTCACTCACCTCTACTCGTGGAAGCAAGTTATCAACAGAAAGACTGATAAAGGCTAGCCTTACTTTTTCTTCAGTATCGTATTGCGAAATATTAGCATCATAATAAGCCTGAATTTCTTCGTCAGTGACAGTGACTTCATCAATGTAATTGCTTGATGATACTTCTATATAACTGGCATCTCTTGTTTGCTTTTGAAGTTTTAATAAATCTTCAACCGCCTTATTGATACTTATAGTAGATCCGTTTATCGCTTGTCTTAATTGACTGCGCGTCAATTGGACTCGCATGTATTCAGCAAACTCGCTTGGTGTATAACCCGCGCGCTGAATAGACATTTGATAGGACTCATTTGAAAACTGCCCCGCGATTTGGAATTCAGGCATCTGAACAATGGCTTCTTTTATTTGCTCATCACTTACTCTCAGACCCAATTCTTTTGCTTTTTGTGCAATTAGTGCATCAGCAATTAAACGGTCGAGTATGCCAGCTCGAAAATCAGCTAGATATTGTTCGTTTGCAAACAAACTGGAAACAGCTTCGCCAAAGCGTCTTTCCATAGCTATGCGTTCATTTTGCATTGCAATTTCTAAGCTGTTTAAAGAAATTTCTTCTTCATTTACTACCGCAATTGCAGTTGACGCACTAGAGTTAAGATATCCACCAACTCCTGTAAATACAAAGCTTACGACGATCAATGCGACTATAGCAATCGCCCAAGGTCCGTTTAAGCCTTCTCTAATTCTTTCTAACATAGTTCAGAACTACCTTTCTATTGATTCTTTACAATCCACCGAATGGATTATACCGCGAGATATATGTTGAGGCGAGAAATATAGGGGTTTAAAACCAAAAAGGCGACAGTTTTTGCTGTCGCCTTTTTGAAAAAACAAAAATGCTTAGTTACAAGCGTCTTTAAGCGCTTTACCAGCTTTAAAAGATGGTACTTTAGCAGCTGAAATTTGGATAGTTGCGCCAGTTTGTGGGTTACGGCCCGTACGAGCAGCACGCTCACGTACGCTGAAAGTACCGAAACCAACTAAAACAACTTGATCACCGTCTTTAAGTGCTTCTGTTACAGAATCAGTTAGTGCGTCTAGCGCTCTGCCTGCTGCTGCTTTAGAAATGTCCGCACCCGCTGCGATTTTATCAATAAGTTGAGACTTGTTCACAATATGATCCCCTTCATTGTTATTATATTGCTTATTTAAAAAAAAATTATTGTTAAGTCGCAGCACAATCACGAACAGTTTATCAACTGCCTACGACTTTACACTGTTAGTATTCTTATGGCTCAGAGCCTTATTAAATCAGGCTCTCAGCTCCACCCCGTTAAGGTAGCACAACTGCCGACGATGTGAATACCTAAAACGTAAAAAAGTTAAAAAAAAACGTCTTTTTGTATATAAACTTTACTAAACAGGTTAATTTTTAACCGCTAAATCTGATTAGGATGCAGATTTAAAGGCCTCAACTGGATTTTCCAATGCAATATCCAGCACTTCATCTATCCATTTTACCGGATGAATATTAAGATCACCTTTGACGTTGTCTGGAATCTCTTCCAAATCTCGCTCATTCTCATGAGGAATAATCACAGTCTTAATTCCTCCTCTATGGGCAGCCAGTAATTTTTCTTTTAAACCACCAATTGCCAGAACTTCTCCACGTAAAGTGATTTCCCCTGTCATGGCGACATCGCATCGAACAGGGTTTCCAGTCAAGGATGAAACCAAAGCTGTACACATGCCAATACCAGCACTAGGACCATCTTTTGGTGTTGCTCCTTCAGGTACGTGAATATGGATATCACGTTTTTCATAAAAGTCTGAATTTATTCTGAGCTTTTCAGCACGTGAACGAACCACTGTCATAGCTGCTTTAATTGACTCTTGCATAACATCACCTAAAGAGCCTGTTGCTGTGGTTTTACCTTTGCCAGGCACCGAAGTTGTCTCTATGGTAAGGAGATCGCCACCTACCTGAGTCCAAGCTAAGCCAGTTACTTGACCAATCTGATTATTCTTATCCGCTTTACCATAATCGAATCTTTGCACCCCAAGATATTCTTTTAGATTATCTTGATTAACAACCACAGGTTTTTTCGACTTTTTCAATAAAATATTTTTTACTGCTTTGCGACAAATTTTGGAAATCTCTCGTTCTAGATTACGCACACCAGCTTCTCTAGTGTAATACCTTATTGCGCCGATAATTGCAGACTCTTCAATTTTCAACTCTTTGTCTTTAAGACCATTACGCGCCATTTGTTTTGAAATAAGATGACGTTTGGCAATATTGAGTTTTTCATCTTCGGTATAACCAGACAATCGAATGACTTCCATGCGATCCAATAAAGGTCCAGGAATATTCATACTGTTTGAAGTTGCCACGAACATAACGTCAGACAAGTCATAATCCACTTCAAGGTAATGATCACTAAACGATGAATTTTGTTCTGGATCTAATACCTCTAATAGCGCCGAAGATGGATCCCCGCGCATGTCAGAACTCATTTTGTCGATTTCATCTAATAAAAACAGAGGATTTTTAACGCCCACTTTGGACATTTTTTGGATTAATTTACCCGGTAATGATCCTATATAAGTTCGTCTGTGACCTCGAATCTCAGCTTCGTCTCTAACGCCACCCAAGGCCATACGAACATATTTACGTCCAGTCGCCTTCGCGACAGACTGACCTAAAGAAGTTTTACCTACCCCTGGAGGACCAACCAAACACAAAATGGGTCCTTTGAGCTTTTTCACTCGTTGTTGAACCGCAAGGTATTCAAGTATGCGCTCTTTAACTTTTTCTAACCCATAATGGTCATTATCTAGAACTTCTTCAGCTTTAACCAAGTCACGTTTTACTGCGCTTCGCTTATGCCAAGGAACAGATACCAACCAATCAATATACGAACGTACGACTGTTGCTTCAGCCGACATTGGCGACATCATTTTCAATTTATTGAGTTCTGCATGCGCCTTCTCCAAAGCTTCTTTAGGCATACGTGCTTCTTCAATTTTTTTACTTAATGCTTCAAATTCGTCCGGCGCATCGTCTAATTCGCCAAGCTCTTTTTGAATCGCTTTCATCTGTTCATTCAGATAATATTCGCGCTGGCTTTTTTCCATTTGTTTTTTAACGCGGGTACGAATTTTCTTTTCAACCTGCAATAAGTCAATTTCACCTTCCATCAGCGCCATCAAGAACTCGATTCGCTCATTGACACTTTTCATTTCAAGTACTTTTTGCTTCTCGGAAAGTTTCAATGGCATGTGAGCGGCCATGGTATCAGCTAAGCGGGCAGCATCTTCAATACCATTTAACGAAGTTAATACTTCAGGTGGAATTTTCTTATTTAGCTTTACGTAGCCTTCAAATTGAGAGACAGCTGAGCGAATCAATACTTCTTGTTCGGATTCTTCGATTTCTTCGTCTTCAATTAAACTAATATCAGCAACGAAAAACGGATCGATTTCAGTAAATTCTTGGATACTCGCTCTTACAGTCCCTTCAACCAATACTTTCACGGTACCATCGGGCAATTTAAGTAGTTGTAATATGGTTGCCACAGTTCCTATGGAAAAAACATCTGATGTTTCAGGATCATCTACACTGGCCTCTTTTTGTGCGACCAAAAATACTTTTTTGTCCTGATCCATCGCTGCTTCTAAGCATTGAATCGACTTTTCTCTTCCCACGAAAAGTGGAATTACCATGTGTGGATAAACTACGACGTCTCGCAACGCCAAAACAGGCATGTTTGTGAGCAAGTTTTTCTCGGCCATTATTCTCTCTTATCTCTCATTTTGTCTTTTTATATGGGGACGGGAAAACAAAGTTCAAAGTAGTAAAGCGAAAAAAAGGGTCATGTTTGACCCTTTTTTTTATTTTAGACGATCGCGTCACTCAGACGCTGCTTTTTTCTCGCTTCCACTCTCGTATATAAGGATAGGTTTAGACTCACCCTTGATGACAGTTTCATCAATGACAACCTTAGCAACTTCTTTGTTTGAAGGTAATTCATACATAGTATCAAGTAATACACCTTCTACAATAGAGCGCAGTCCTCTCGCACCGGTTTTACGATGCATAGCCTTTCTAGCTATAGCTTGAAGTGCGTCTTCTCTAAATTCTAGTTCAACATCTTCTAGTGAGAATAGCGCCGCAAACTGTTTAGTAATGGCATTTTTTGGCTCAGTTAAAATCTGAATTAATGCATCTTCACTTAACTCTTCCAAACTAGTGACTACAGGTAAACGGCCAATGAATTCGGGAATCAAACCATATTTAACCAGATCTTCTGGCTCCACTTCTTTAAACAAAGTAGAAAGGTTTTTCTTCTCTTCAGCTGTTTTCACTTCGGCACCAAAGCCTATACCAGCACTTTTAGCAGAACGTTGCTCGATGATCTTATCCAGCCCCGCAAAAGCACCACCACAAATAAATAGAATCTTACTGGTATCTACTTGCAAAAACTCTTGCTGCGGATGCTTACGTCCACCTTGAGGAGGCACCGAAGCGATAGTACCTTCAACCAATTTAAGTAGTGCTTGTTGCACACCTTCCCCCGACACATCGCGGGTAATCGATGGATTGTCTGACTTTCTCGAAATTTTATCGATTTCGTCTATGTAAACAATGCCGCGCTGTGCTTTTTCCGGGTCATAATCACATTTCTGCAAAAGTTTCTGAATGATGTTTTCTACATCTTCGCCCACATACCCGGCTTCCGTAAGAGTAGTCGCATCAGCCATTGTAAATGGCACATCCAGAAATCGAGCTAAGGTTTCTGCAAGTAAGGTTTTACCACTACCTGTAGGCCCAATTAACAAGATATTACTTTTACCGAGTTCAACGCCATTATGTACGTCTCCATTTCGGAGGCGCTTATAATGGTTGTATACAGCAACCGATAACACTTTTTTCGCGTGTTCTTGACCAATGACGTAATCGTCTAGATGGTTATGAATTTCATTTGGTGTAGGCAAAGCGTCAACCTTGCCCTTAGGCGAAATTTCTTTTATTTCTTCACGAATAATGTCGTTACATAATTCAACGCACTCATCGCAAATAAATACTGAAGGACCCGCAATCAGCTTTCTCACTTCATGCTGGCTCTTACCACAGAAAGAACAATATAATAATTTATTGCTACTGTCCTTGGTATGATCATCACTCATAATTATTGCCTATCCTATATGGATTTACATTACTTGTCGTTTTTACCGACTTCTGCTCGACTTGTTAACACACTGTCGACAAGTCCATAGTCTACCGCTTCTTGGGCACTAAGAAAGTTATCTCTATCAGTATCTTTAGCTACTTTTTCATAATCTTGACCAGTATGCTCTGCCATTAATCTGTTCATTTTCTCTTTAATTGACAGGATTTCTTTTGCATGTATTTCAAAATCAGACGCCTGCCCCTGGAAACCACCTAACGGCTGGTGAATCATTACTCTTGAATTAGGTAGACAATAACGTTTGCCTTTAGTGCCACCTGAAAGTAAAAAAGCGCCCATACTTGCTGCCTGACCAATACAAACCGTACTGATATCCGGTTTAATAAAGTTCATGGTGTCATAAATTGCCATACCAGCGGTCACAGAGCCACCGGGTGAGTTGATATAAAGATAAATATCTTTTTCTGGATTTTCTGCTTCTAAAAATAACATCTGGGCGACGATTAAGTTCGCCATGTGGTCTTCAACTTGCCCTACTAAAAATATAACGTTTTCTTTTAACAACCTAGAATAAATGTCAAAAGAGCGCTCACCTCTTGACGTTTGTTCAATAACCATAGGAACTAGGGCATTTGTCGGATCGAAGATTTCTTTATTCATTATGTCTCTTTTTAAAAATGCGTGACCGGTAAACTTGTTACTGTCAGATAAAAAAAATGCTCGGAATCTCCGAGCATTTAATCAGTTTCAAGAACTAAAAGTCAATGACTGCTTTGTAATTTACGCTTTTTTGTTCATTACTTCGTCGAAAGACTTTTTAACTTCTTTTACTTTCGCTTTACCAAGAATGGCGTCAATCGCTTGCTCTTCAAGGGCAAGGTTTTGAACTTGCTGCATTAATTCCTGGTTGCTTTTGTAATACTCGATAACTTCAGCTGGATCTTCATAAGCAGACGCTGTTGATTCTATAATGGCGTCAATTCGAGATTCTTCAACCTCTAATTTCTCTTGTTTGATAACTTCACCTAACAAAAGACCTACAGAAACACGACGTTTTGCATTATCAGCGAATAATTCAGCCGGTAATTCAGGAACGTTAGCGCCATTGCCTTGTTGAGCAAAACGCTGTTTAGCTTGTTCTCTCAACGCGTTAATTTCTTGATCAAGAAGTGCTTGAGGAACATTTAAGTCGTTCTTTTCAAGTAACTTAGCAATAACGTCTTCTTTCACAGCATTCTTAAGAGTCTGATCAAGCTCACGTTGCATGTTCTTTTTAACTTCTTCTTTCAACGCGTCAACACCACCTTCTTCTACGCCGAATAATTTGGCGAATTCTTCGTCAACTTTAGGCAGCTTCAGACCATCTACTTTTTTCACGGTAATCGCGAACTTAGCGTCTTTACCTTTAAGGGTTTCTGCGTGATAGTCTTCAGGAAAGGTAACTTCTGCAACAACTTCATCACCAGTCTTCGCGCCTACTAATGGCTCTTCAAAACCAGGGATCATTTGACCTTTACCTAGTTCTAATGGGAAATCTTCAGCTTTACCGCCTTCGAATTCTTCACCGTCAATGGTACCAACAAAGTCAATAACCACTTTATCGCCATTTTTCGCTTTACGCTTAACTTCACTGTACGAAGAGTGTTGCTTTTGCAACGTCTTCATCATTTCGTCAAGATCTTTCGCTTTGATATCAACAACTGGCTTTTCGATTTCTATCTCGTCTAACCCTTTAACTTCTACTTCTGGGTAAACTTCAAAAGTTGCAGCGAATTCGAAATCTTGACCATCTTCATCTTTAATCAAAGAAAACGCTGGCATGCCCGCTGGATTGATCTTTTCTTTCATAATTGCTTGGTAGAAGTTTTGCTGCATGACATCACCAGCAATCTCCTGCCTAACAGCTGCACCAAAGCGCTGCTTAATCACTTTTACCGGCACTTTACCAGGGCGGAAACCATTGATACGTTGCGTTTTAGCTAACTGTTGCAGTCTAGCTTTAACCGCTGAATCTACTGACTCGGCAGGCACCGTAATAGTCATACGGCGTTCTAATCCTTGAGTAGTCTCTACAGACACTTGCATTCTTCTACCTCAACTATGCGCTATCGCTGCGCTTTGTTTATCATTTATCTCAGTAGCCAAGGCTACATCTGAGGGCATTTCTTGCCCTGTGTTAAAAAAGGACGCCAGATTATACAGAGACACTATAACTGAGTCGAGCAGTTTGGTTAAAAAACTCTGCTTATTTTTAATGCTCCCTTTGATTCTGAAGAAAAAATAGGCGTTTTATCGCAAGAATTGCCTTTCTCCACTGCGCTTTGCACGATGATCAACCAAAAAAAACCTCTTTTTTATCACCTTTGGACGAATAGCGTTAATTTGTGGTGTATCTGTTTCCTTTGCCCACCAAATTTTTCTTACCTTATGCATCAGGGAAAGCAATCGCACTAAATTCCCTTACGAGATTGTTGTTCACATTAGTTATTAATTAAACCAAAGGAAATATGAAAATGAGAATTTCTAAATTTATTAAAGTTGCTGGACTAGCCAGCTCAATTTTATTCAGTAGCTTCACTTTTGCTTCTTCAGTGAACTTAGGTGAAAACGACGTTGCAATTCATGGTTACGACCCAGTGGCGTATTTCGTTAAGAATATGGCCGTCGAAGGTAATGCAAAATTCACAGCGACTCATGAAGGTGCAATTTATCGTTTTGCAAGTGCAGAAAATCGCGATTTATTTAAAGCCAATTCGGACAAGTATGCACCTCAGTTTGGTGGTTACTGTGCAATGGGTGTTGCGTTAAATAAGAAACTTGATGTTGACCCAAGCGCATTCTATATCGAAGACGACAAACTATACCTCAACTTGAATAAAGCTGTTCAGAAAAAATGGCTTGAAGACGTTCCTGCGAACTTAAAAACCGCTTACCGCGTTTGGGATGGCATCGAAGGTCTTTCTGTAGCTGAAACTAACGCAGAGGAGTAAGCACGAATGAGTTCGGGTATTCAGGGAATTTCGCAAACTGGACATTTATTTCCAGAACCCATTGCCATGTTGTGGTTCAGCGCGCAATGGTGCGGTCCCTGTAAACAAATTACGCCTGTTATCAATATGCTTGAACAGGCGTATGCCGGCACTGTCCGGATAGTCAAAATTGACGTAGATGAAGAAGTCGAGTTAGCGCAACAAATGGGTGTGCGTGCCGTTCCGACCATGATTCTACTTGATCGTAACAAGCGCCTCGATACGCATATCGGGGCTGGAAGTTTCGCTGAGTTATCTCAGTGGCTCCAAAGCAACATTACATTAATCGCATAACGAGGTAATAAAGATGAAAAATACGCAAACTATTGCAGCCGCCGCCCTAGCTATAGCGCTAACTGGCGTAGTCGCAGGTCCAGCACAAGCTGCCAGCAAAGAGAAGTGTTATGGCATTGCTGCCGCTGGCCAAAATGACTGTGGCAATCTAGCTGGAACCCATTCATGTGCAGGTCAATCGACAGTGGATAAAGATCCTGGCGAATGGAAATTGGTGCCAAAAGGCAGCTGTGAGTCTATGGGCGGAATGCTAAAAGCTGAAGCCAAAAAGCGTTACAAAGAGCAGCAACAAAAGAAAGACTAAGCGAGAACCCTAAACAGCGGAGGAACAAAGATGACCGAGATACACCAAACACATAAAGCAGTACGTAAACCCGCCCCCGTGGGAGTTGGTTTGCGACACGAGCATTATTCAACGGCGTTATTGAAGTCATCGCCCTCTGTTGATTTTGTTGAAATTCACGCAGAAAATTTTTTTGCAAAAGGTGGAGCAATCAGCCGATTGCTCGATCAAATAGTAGATACCTACCCAGTCAGTATTCATGGCACTGCAATGGGATTGGGATCAGCTCAAGGGATCAGTGCAAATTATCTACGAAAATTTGTCCAGCTAGTGAACCGCGTAAATCCAATATTGGTTTCTGACCACGCTTGTTTTACTTGGGGAGCGCTAGGCAATAATCCTGTTCATGCGGGCGATTTATTACCGCTCAAATATGACCAAGCAACTCTGAATGTACTGGTAAATAACATTGACCAAGTACAGCAAGCACTAGGTCGACAAATATTGATTGAAAATATTGTCACCTACAAACATTTTGAAAATGAAGACTTCTATGAAGCAGCGTTTCTAGCTAAGGTCGCGGAAAAAACACAATGCGGCTTGCTAGTTGACTTAAACAATATATTGGTCAATTACCATAACTTTTCCGATGCCAACCCTTTGCAAGCAGCGAAGAAATGGCTACAACATATTCCGCCACACCTAGTACAAGAACTGCATTTAGCTGGCAGCACTCCGGTGCAATCTGATGCATACATTGTGGACGACCACGGTCAACCTGTATCTGATGAATGTTGGGAATTGTATGAAACAACCCTTTCAATGTTTCCTAACGCAGCTGTCTTGATAGAGAGAGACAATAATCTTCCTAGCTGGACTGAACTAACCAATGAAGCAAAGCATGCTAGAGAAGTCGCAAACAAAAAGCATATGAAAGCAAAATCTTTGGAGGCTGCGTATGCCTAAGTTAACCAAATCAGCATTGCAATATCAATCTGGCTTACTTACCCAAGTGTTTACTTTTAACAACCCAGAAAAAGATAAAGGGCTGCAAATATACCAGCATAATTTACACATGACTGCATTGCGCAGTTTAAGCATTAGCTATCCAGTGTTAGAAAAAATGATTGGAGACCAAGCGCTTTTTATTTTAACGCGACGCTTATTGGACATTGAATTGCCTAAATCAGGGGACTGGGCTGATTGGGGAGCGAATTTACCTAGCTTAATTGCACAAAGCGAAATGCATGAAGATCATCCCTATTTAACCGATATCGCAGCATTAGAATGGGCCTTTCATCAGTCCTCCCGAGCAGCTTTTGAGGACTTAAATATCGGAAGTTTACAAGCGTTAAGTGAAGACGACTTAACCAATAGATATTTCGAATTACAACCTTCATTACGATTTGTATCCAGTGTGTTTCCAATTCACATTCTTTGGCAGTTACATCGTAACAGTGGAAGTTTAGATGGATTAACTAACCAATCACTGGAGAATGCAATGAATACTGAAGAAACAGGACTTTATATCGTTGGACAAACTGATTCTAGTCCACAAATTACCCAAGTTAGCGAGGATGAATATCAATTCATTCAAGGTATCTCTGAAGGCTTAAGCGTAGCTGCTTTATTAGAGAGTTTTGAAAATATTGATTTTGCACATTGGCTGACAAAGGCCATGCAGAGTCACTGGATTACTGGCATTAAATAGTTTATTCGACCCTCCCCCGGTCTATGCGGTGTTTCCTTGCACCGCTTTTTTTTCTTCAACTTTTCTCACACCTAAAATGATTTGGTGAATCGGATAAGTTTTTAGTACTAACTGACAACTCTTAATTTGATGCTTGTATAAAATTTCGCGCAAATTTAAACAGGTTATTAAGGTAACGACATGAGGAATCTACTCTTAAAATTTAAATGGCTTATCAAGCTAATTGTCAGCTTCTTATTTGGCATGCTCCAAACAGAAGTTATCGCGTTTACTACATCCCTGATGCAAGAACTTGCCAAGGTTGAAGTAAATATACTGCTTAAGCAGGTCTTGTTATAGCAAATCAGAATTATTGGAGAATTCGATATGAAATCTAAACATTATATTTTAGTAAGGCTATATATAGTGTTCGCACTTTTGTGTTATGCGGTAGCCAGTCTTGCAGACGCACAACAAGGTAAACAGCAAAGCCTAATCGCTCCTGATTTCACATTCAGTGAAATATCGGGCGAAGAATATACCCTAAGTGAAAAGGTTAGCGGCAAACCTGCCTTGTTGTATTTTTGGGCGACCTGGTGTCCATACTGTAAGAAAGCTACCCCTAAAATCGTTGAGCTACACAACAACTACTCAGACGTTATAGAAGTATTGGGCATTAACGTGGGAATTGATGACTCGGTAGAACTAACCCAAGCGTACATTGAAGAGTTTGACATCAAATTTCCAATCATGTTTGACCATGATAATTCGGTTAGTCAGTCTTACAACGTATTTGGAACCCCAGTATTTGTGGTTATATCAGATCAAGGCAAAATGCTATATAGAGGGCATGTGTATCCAGAAGGGATTGAACAAGCCTTGCAACCTACGCCATGAAAAATATGATTACCAACCTTAATCACAATTGGTTAAGCCTAATCACACAAGGGATACTGATAAGTGCACTTAAAACCTCTTTGCTTGTTGGATCCTTACTTATTTTAATTAACCAATTTGATATTTTCGTCGGTACTGCTGAATTTCATTTAGGTAAAGCAGCTCTTAGCTACTGTGTACCTTTTCTAGTATCATTGTACAGTCGAATCGCCTGCTTAAAAAAATAACCAAAGAGATGTTAATAGTCAGATATTAATGTATACTAACCTGTATACAAATAATGAGTATTAATATGACTAAAGGACGTAAAAGCAAGCGCGAACATTTAGTAGAGACGGCGCAACGCTTATTTTATCGTGAAGGTATCAAAGGCACAGGTATAGACACAGTACTTGAACACGCCGGCGTTGCTAAAAGAACCTTATATAATCACTTTAAATCTAAAGATGAACTTGTCATTGCAACCTTACAGAGGCGCGATGAAGAATTCATGAACATGCTAAAAACAGGCGTAAAAAAATTTGAAACTGAGCAACAAGGAGATCCTGCTTTTGCCCGCATCTTGGCGTTTTTCGATGCCATTGACGAATGGACAACCTCTAAGCAATTTTCTGGTTGTATGTTTATAAACGCATCTGCTGAATATCCGCGTCACGACCATCCAGTGCATGTTATTTGTGCTATGCATAAACGTCTGGTAATCCAATATATAGAAGAGCTTTTGAGTCCATTGTCGTTAGCTGACCCACATGGGATAGCAGTTCAATTAGCTGTACTTACCGATGGCGCCATAGTTAACGCTCATACAACAGTCAACAAAAATGCAGCGCAAGTAGCAAAAGAAATAGCGCAATCAATGCTAGTTCTGCACACGCAACCTCAACACTAAACTGTCAGCATACTGAATTATTCTGGCTCGTAACCTTCTAACGGGCCAAACAGAGTGAGACGAGACTTAATAGTATTCGCTAATTCTTCTGTGAGAATTTTAGGTGCGCGCTTTTGGTCGATACAATCATTGTATTCTTTTAAAGTGGTGTAAAAACCTTCGGATATAGCTTCCGAGAGTTTTTGTCGTGTATGCACTGATAGTTGGGCTATTTTACTAATAGAAAGATTACGGCTAAAACGCGCAACCTTTCGATAACAAAACCTCTCATTTACATAGCTATCGCTTCTTGCAATGAAATGTTCCATAAGAAGATACAAGAGAAAATTCAGATCAGGCTCAGGCAATAATAAAGAAAATTCACTTTTTTTATTTTCAGGCAATTCTGAGTGTTCTGAAAGCAGTAGGCGAAAATCGAGTAATATTTCGTTGTTATAGCGTTGTTCGATATTCATAACCGCTATTTTAGCATGATCAAAACTTACCCCCTGCAACAAGTTTACTAACGCCCGTCTAAATTGAGTAAAAGTTTGAGCTGGTTGTTGATAAGACATAAACTCAGCTTGCGCCACAATGAGTGGTAAATCTTGATGGGTGCTAAAAGGCGCGCTTTTTTTATTGTTTACCTGTATTTTAAACCTTTCTCTTATTTCGTGTTCGCGTGCCTTTTTAATAGCAAGAAAAATAGTTTGAATAAGCTCAGAGGTTGGGAACTCGGGTTCTATTCGCCACCGTCGCCCATACACAATTTTTTTCTTAGTTTGGGAATGAATTGGTTTAAAGGTGTCATAGCCAACGATACCGATTTGAACGAAAAGTCCAAATCCATCCTCTCCTGCCATAATGATGTAATCGTCATCGAAATCACAATCTAATATGATTTGCTGAACTGACGCTAAAGTATGTCGGTAGGATAAATAATGTTGCGGAATACATTGAGCCCCACTTTCAAGATGCACCTTAGGAGCATTTGTCAGGGGGCTCTCACCGATAATAGGGTCCCAATCCATAAATCATTCGCACCTAAGCAGTTGCTAACCTAGGTTGTGCATCCTGGCTATGCACTCTACCAAATGTAAAATAATCAAGAGAAAGTTTACCTGCACCCCATACCGTAATATGTAGCAAGATTAATCCCCAAATAATGTGACCATACAAGGCTGCAGCTGCAATATCTTCTAAACTTATGACAGCCACAATATTGACTATACCTAAACCAAGAGCACTAATCCGGCTTACAAATCCTAAGGCTAATAATACAGGTAAGAAAAGTTCAGCGATGGTAGCCAAATATGCAGACAATACAAAGGGTAACACTGGTACATGATATTCGTATTCAAACAAAAATAATGTGGTTTCCCAGTCATCAATTTTGGTTAAGCCAGAAGCAAAAAACACCCAAGCTACATAAAAGCGCCCTATTATGGCTAATACGCTTTGCAATGGTAAAAAAAGTGTAGCAGAAAGCTCGCGCAATCTAACTATGATTAAACTTAATGGTTTCACAATACAATTCCTTATTAAATGTCAGCTCTAAACTCAGTATTCTGGCAATTCGCCATTAGCTATAAGGTACTTTGAATTAATCAGCGAAAATAACCCGATTGTCTTGGATTTATAGCTGATCGTATAGATTATTCCCATTAGGTTCTGGATCTAATTGTAAGGGTTGACTTTTATCTCTCTTTGGTTTTTTTAACCACTGTTTTGGCGATATTCCCAGCTTTTTCCTGAATAATCGCGCTAACGCAGAACCATGTTCATACCCCACCATATTCGCTACCAGATTGACGGGTTTATGTGCTTCTAACATTTCTTGTGCAATAGCAATACGAATGTCAGTCAAGTAATCATTTGGAGTAACGCCTACAACAGATTTAAAGGTAGCGGCAAACCTTGAACGGGACATAGCCGCTATTTCAGCTAGGGAATCTACTGTCCAATTTTCTTCTGGGCGATTGTGCATAGCACTGATAACCTTCGCCATCATAGGATGTGTAAGTGCTGCTAAAATGCCGCCTTTCACTAATTCATTTTCTAAAACATAGCGTAATATCTGGAATAAAAATATCTCACTCAGCTTATCTACCATCACAGCTCTTGTCACTGACCGACTAAAAGCTTCGTCAAATAACCATTGCGCGGTTTGCGCAATGTAGGGTTCTAGATCTAAAGGTAAGATGAGTAAAGGTGGTAAAGCCTCTAATAACAACTTCTGGTTCGCAGATTCCATGCTTACAGTGGCGCACACCATTTCAGCTCCCTCTGATTGCTCTGCTAAAATTCTGTGTTCAATTGCACCTGGAATGAATATAACCGAAGGGACATTAATGACCTGTTTGTTTCCATCTTGCATCAAAATAGTAAGGCAACCCGATTTAAGTAAATGCAGGTGACCTTTTTGGTCAGATGAAAAAGACTGAATACCGCAAAGTTTACCGCTGAAGAAAACATCTGCCTTGAGGGATATCCGTCGAATTATATCTGTTATATTTTCCATTAAATGCTCTTTTTTCATTGATTAAAATTAAAAGGCTATCTATCACAAGTTGCCATTTCATTTTGGGCACTTCGATTCTGTTGTAACCATTGTCGAGGAGAAACACCCAATTTCTTTTTGAAAATCCTTACCAAAGCGGAACCATGTTCATAGCCAACCTCACCTGCAACAAATCCAATGGGTTTGTTTTTGGATAATAGTTTTTGCGCTAAGGCAAGTCTGAGATCTGTGATGTATCCATTTGGTGTCTGTCCCACCAGCATTTTAAAATGCTCAGCAAATTTAGACCGTGACATTGCCGCAATACTTGCAAGATTATTTAATGTCCATTGATGACCTGGTGTTTTGTGTATAGCTTCAATCACTCTGCGCATTTGAGGATGGTTTATTGCCGCTAGCGCACCCTGATGCAAACTACCGTTTTCAGTAGCATGACGAAGGATCAGCAACATAAAAATTTCGCCAAGCTTATCTATGATCAGTTCTTTACCAAACCTTTGCTCAAATACTTCTTCAAATAACCATTGGACCGTACAGGATAGAGAACAAGCTGGGCTGATTTGCAAATAAACGATTTCTGGCAACGCATTCATCAAAATCGACGATTCATGAATGTTAAAAGACAGACTGGCACTAATGATACTGGCAGCTTCTTGTCCTACAGATTCAAGATGATGCTGGCAACCTATGGGCAATAAGACAATGGAAGGTCGATCCAGCAAAATTTCCGACTTTCCTTTTCTATGAATGCGAACTTTGCCTGACCTTAACAGGTGTAATTGACCTTTTTGGGTGAAATGTTTAACACCTTTAAAGTGCCCATTATGATTAACAACTGTTGAAAAACTATGTTGATTGAGGATGCCACCTAAATTATCCATGTGTTTTCTCGCTTTACTAGTTAATATTCAATGATGAATACAACGCCAATTTCACCCGGCTCTACCAACTCTATAAATATACACACTTCGTATATTTAAATTTCTCGATTAAAATTAAAAAACCATCTTCAATAAAACCCAAAAATACAAGCAGATTTTAAATGCACTAATTGTGTATTTATTTTAATTTATTACAAACCCAAATCGGACAAACCTGGATGGTTGTCGGGTCTTCTTCCTAACGGCCAATGGAATAGTCTTTCGCTTTCACTAATTGGCAAATCATTGAGTGACGCATAGCGATTTACCATTAATCCTCTTCCATTAAATTCCCAGTTTTCGTTACCATAGGAACGAAACCAATTGCCTGAATCATCACACCACTCGTAGGCATAACGAACAGCAATGCGATTATCACTAAATGCCCAAAGCTCTTTTATTAATCTGTATTCAAGTTCCTTTGCCCACTTTCTCTGTAAAAAGTTTCTAGCTTGATCTCGACCTTGTAAAAATTCAGACCGATTTCTCCATTGAGTATCCACGCTATAGGCTAGAGCAACTGTTTCGGGGTCTCTGCTATTCCAACCATCTTCAGCTAAGCGAACTTTTTCAATTGCTTTTTCTAATGTAAACGGGGGCACAGGTTGTCTAATTTCGTTAATCATGTTCACTTAAATATCCTCTTTAATCTGGTTAAATATGTTTAAATCGGATAGACAAGAGGAAATTTATTACTTTTCCTTTTTCTACCTTCACAAGTATTTCTTCTAAATAAAACTCTGCATGTATATATGTGAAAAAGCCTAATCATCCGGCTCTTTTTTCGTTTGCTTTGAGTAAAACAAGAATTCACAAAATGCTCTCCTAGAGGTTTACTTAATGATTTGAATAGCATAATTTCACTTCGCTAATCACGCCTTACACTATTAAATATACCAATCTGTCTACTTTTTGCAAACAAAAAATAGCTTGAATATTGTTAGCTTGAGCTAAGCTTATGAAATTAAAAGATATATATACAGATCTGTATACTTTATAAGTGTTTATAAATTTATAGGACAAGAGTGGCGGTGAAGACCGAGTGACATCTTCAGCTTAAATAAATGAAATGCAGAAAATAATGGGTATCGAAACAAGCGCTCAAAAATGAGTATCAAGAAACGTAGATGTAAACATTTCAAAACACGCGACTAAAGCGTAAGGTGGTAATTACCAAGGGCTGTAGGTGTTATTAACTTTGTAGCTAATATTTGGGTACACTCTGTTTAGTGCCTGATGTATATCTTTTATTGGATTTAAACCTGCTTTAAATTCTCCATTGAAAAAATTAAGGCAAATTTCGTAAAAATTTCCATCTTTAGTTACTACTCCAACTTTGGGAATCCCCTTACCCGCATGAGAGTGAGAAATTCGACGCTCAATTCTATCGATGTCTTGAATATTGATTGAAAACGACCATTTCTTGGAACCCGGATATGAAATACAAAAAGTTGTATTTGTGATAGACATTTCATATGTACCGTCTCGCTGATAAAAGCGCCAAGCCACAAAAAATAGTAGAGAGCTAGCTATTGTCATTACAAAATAACAAATCTGTTTAAAATCTGAAGAGAGCTGACCATTAAATTGGGTATCGTATATAAATACTCCAAGTATATAAATCCAACAGGCAATCCCCATGTTAATAAAGAGTTTAGCCTGTTGTTTTCGATTTTTTTTAAAGTGATATAGATACATAGTGCCAAAACAATCATTAACGCGATTTATGACAGTGTAGATGGCTGTTCGGATTCGCCAAGTAAATCTTCGAAGAACCATGCAGATAATGCATGCCGCCCCTCAATTCCCGCTTTAGCATAGATAGCAGAGGCTTGTTGTCGGACTGTCTTTTCTTTTGTATCGCGCAAAACTGCAATTTCTTTTAGACTCAGCCCTTTTAACATAAAAATAGCTATTTCTTTTTCACTTTCACTCAGCATCCATTGCTCAAACTGTTCTGCAATCGCTAATGAAAATTGATGGCGAGCATTTCTAAACTGATCAGACATTTTGGCCAATTGATGCTTTGTCACTTTCAAATTAGTCGTTATTTCCAAATATTTCCGTGTTCGTTTGTGCATATCAAATATCAAATATATCGCAAGCACACCCGCCAGTACGGTTAACAGAAACTCTTGAATAATATGCTCTATGGGAATGCCTAACATGGTATCAAATATGACATCTTGCAGATTAAGCGCCATGATGACCAATAGACTTAGGGTAAGAATTTTGTCTTTCAAATTTTTATACCTTTTATGATACAGATCAATGTGTTAGCGAGCTTTAGGACATATGTCCGATGACAGTAATCGGTTAAATAACCAATAATAAGGTTAACTATTACCGATCATTTGAACAATGAAAATGCCATTATTATTTTCTAGTCTTTTTAAGCCAAACCACAATTCTATGGTAATAACTATCAAACGCTTAAGCCTAGTCTTCGGCTTAGCGTTTTTGACCCAAGCTCAGGCAATTGAATTAGCAGACTTGCGCACTAAAGTACAAGAACGCAATACTCAGTTAGTCACATCCGAGCCTGCACTTGGACAAAAATACCAAACCTCTATTTTTAAATGGTTATCTGGACCACCTAGCGTTCAATTTCAAGCAATGAAGAGTAACATGGCACTGGGATCTGATGAATACGAAGTTGGCATTAGTTTACCATTTAATTCGCCTTCTGCTCTGCAATTGCAAGAAAAACAGAGACAGCTTGACTCCCAAATTCAACACATCCAAGACCAACAACTACGACTGTTTTATTCAGGCTTACTAAGACAAGTATTATGGCAGCGACTTTTGGCACAACAAGAGGAAAAAATAGCCTTGGATAAACGCCAGTGGATGAGTGATATATTAGCCGATTTACAAACACAAACTCGCGCTGGCGAGTTATCTGAATACGCATTGTTATTGTGGCAACAAAGACATATTCAAAGTCAAATTAGTTACGCTAAGGCCAAATCTGAACTTGATGCTGCCATAAATTATTATCAATCAGTCACTGGCACGACTGAACTACCAGAGCATTACGTTGAAACTTCGGTTATTGAAAGCAATCAGCGCTGGCATTCACACCCACAACTTCAAATGCTTAGCCTTACTCGTCAACAAGCTAATCTGGCTTACGCTTTATCAGATGCCAAACAAACGCCTTGGACTCTGCAAATTCTTGCTAGGCAACTCCGGGGGCCATTTCAAACAGAGAATTTGCTCGGTGTTGCCATAGATATTCCTTTGACTTGGGGATCTCAAAACACGTTGTCAAATCATATTGAATGGCGTCAAACCATACAAGAAATCGAGCAAATGACTGCTCAAGCCTACACTCAGATACGCCAACAATATTTAGATAGCCAATCTCAATTGGTATTTTTACAACACAAAAATGAGTTACTTGAACAGCAAGCAGGCATCGCTGAAAAAATCACTCAGCACTTGCAACTGTTGACCAGAAATAATGAAGTGGAGCAAGGCAGTTTATTGTTGGAATTAATCAACCAGCGAGAAATAAGTTACCAATTTTCAAAAAACCAATTACTGCAAGCCCAACAAATTTCAATCTTAAATCAAATATCAGGACAAGCATTATGAGAGCGCTATTTCTTACATTAACTTTGTCAGCCAGTCTAGGTTTGTCTGCCTTAGAACCTGTAGATATAGCAGCCATGGGGAAATATCAGTTATCTTTTGTTGCCGCAACTGAGGTACAAGAAATGACGATGCCTCCCCAATTGGCAGAAGTTTCTTATTTGCCTAAAAGTGCTATGAAAATAGTGGCTCCATTTTCGCCTCAACAAATACTATTTTTAGTCTCTGACGGCAGTAAGGTAAAAAAAGGCCAGCGTATTGCTCAGCTATCAGGCAGCGAAGTTCATCATTTTATGGAAAGGTACGAAGCGCAACAAGCATTGATGCAGCAGGCTGAAAATCGCTATTTTGAAAGTAAAAAACTATTTGAAAGGCAAGCGATTAATCAAGAAAAATGGCAACAAATTCTTACTCATTATTATGACATAAAAATAAGCTTCGGCCATTTGCAACACTTTGCAGAAATGTTTCAGTCAGGTGAGCATGATGATGAAGGGTTTCTAGTTGCCCAACAAACAGGCATTTTCATTTACCCTACGGCAGAAACTCAAACCGAAGAAATGGAGCTTGGCAGTATTATTGAGATAAAAGAGTTACGACTCTTGACCAAGTTACCTGCAAATTATCGTCAATCCATCGTTCAATTAAAAACATCCCAATGCGCAATTAAGGTAGAGTCTGTTGAACCCAAATCCTTAGGATTCAATGTCAATGTGTGGTCAGAATCCTTGACCGATAACTGTGCGTTAACTTTGGGGGATTTAATAGAAGTAACGCCGGTTTTAAGCATATCAGCACTTGAAGTTCCCTCTGACAGCATTTTTTCTATACAAGGCATAACCTGGATAGCCAAAAAACAGGGGCAACAATTAATGCCTGTTAGGGTAGATGTAATAGGCAAATCCGGCACTTCAAAGCTACTTATTAAACAAAATGCCACATTAAATAACGCAGAAATTCTTAGTCAATCGGTTAGTGCGTTGCAAGGAATTTTGCTAGGTCTGGGAGCTGAGTAAGTGATCAATAACATTATTCAGTTTTCCTTAACACAACGCCTTTTTGTCATTGTTGCATTTCTTATTTTATTAAGTGCAGGTGTCATGGCTTGGCTAAAGTTACCTGTAGACGCATTTCCTGATATTTCGCCAACGCAAGTGAATGTCATTATTAAAGCATCAGGCATGACGGCATCAGAAATCGAAGCCCAAATAACTCAACCAATAGAAACCGAACTTTTAGGCATTCCCAATCAAAGTATATTGCGCTCCACAACTAAATACGCCATTACTTCTATTACTTTAGATTTTGAAGAAGGCACAGATATCTATTGGGCACGCCAGCAAGTTACTGAGAGACTAAATAATATTTGGGCAAATCTGCCTGCAGTCGCGCAAGGGGGGTTAGCGCCCATGAGTACTCCCCTTAGTGAAATGTTTATGTTCACTATTGAAAATCCAAATTTGTCGCTTAGTGAACGTAAGCATTTACTGGATTGGCAAATTCGTCCAGCATTACGCACCGTCAATGGTGTTGCTGACGTAAATGTACTCGGCGGATACACCCGTACAGTCCAATTTGCACCCGATAATAGTCGCTTATTAGCATACAACATTAGTTTGACTGACATCGAACAAAAACTCTCAGATACCCATATGAACGGCAGTGTTGGTCGTATGCAAATAGGGAACGATTCAGTAATAATACGCACCCAAGGTCGAGCAATGGATTTGGATGCTTTGGCCAATTTTGTCATTGCTTACCAAAATGGTATTGCGATCAAATTAAAAGATCTCGGGCGTATTGAATACGGAAGTCTGGCGCGCTACGGAGGTGTGACGCGTAATGGTCAAGAAGCTACAGAAGCATTAGTAGTTGCATTGAAAGATAGCAACACAGCTGAAGTAGTAGAAGGTGTAACTCAAAAACTGGCCTCTCTAGAATCTAGTTTACCACTTGGCACCAAGCTAAATGTTTTTTATAACCGTAAAACCCTGATTGATACTGCAGTAGCCACTATTACCAGTGCCTTAGGCCAGGCTGTAATTATCGTTATCATTTTATTAGCGCTATTTTTAGGCCAAATAGGTGCATCAATAGTTGTAGCTTGTGTGATTCCAGTTGCGGTTTTATTGACTTTTTTACTTATGCAACAAGCGCTAATTACCGCTAATTTGATGAGCTTAGGAGGATTAGTTATTGCTATCGGCATGTTGGTTGATGCTTCTGTAGTCATTGTTGAAAATTCAGTAAGTCAATTATCCAAAGGCGTAAACTTACCCAAATTACACATTATTTACCGCGCCACAAAATCTATAGCAGCTCCCGTCATTGCAGGAACCATTATAGTCTTAGTGGTTTTTGCGCCCCTGTTAACCTTGTCTGGTCTTGAAGGAAAATTATTTACACCGGTAGCCTTAACCATAGTCTTTGCTATGTCAGCGGCATTAGTCACGGCTTTCACTCTTATACCAGTATTAACATCTTATTTAGTAGGACAAAATAACGTAAAACAGCCTAGATACCTAGCCGCTCTCCAATCTGGATACAAGGCGTCCTTAGCCAAACTGTTGCACTTTCCAAAATTACTGATTGGGTTAACCCTGATTGTTCTTTTATTTACCCTGTTTTTGTATACCCAGCTAGGCAAAACCTTTATGCCTACCTTAGATGAAGGTGACATTATCGTTCAGCTTGAAAAATCGCCGACTATTTCATTAGCTGCGTCATTAGAATTGGACAAACAAATAGAAAAAGTACTCCTTGAGCAGGTACCAGAGATTGAACAAATCGTTGCTCGTACTGGTTCGGATGAACTAGGTTTGGATCCAATGAGTTTGAACGAAACCGATGTTTTTATGCAATTAAAACCTATGGCGCAATGGCGTTTCGAGAATAAAAACCAACTTGAAAACGCCATTCGAGAGGTACTGACACAATTTCCAGGAATAAACTTTGGTTTTACTCAGCCAATTCAAATGCGCGTTTCTGAAATGCTTACTGGCAGTACAGGAACTGTTACTGTAAAAGTGTTTGGCGACAACATAGATACACTATCTGACGTAGCGCAGGACATTGCTGATAAAATACATAAACTTCCTGGCGCCGTAGATATTCAAATGACCTTGATAGAAGGCGGTGATTTTTTAAGTATTATTCCGCGTGCCAATGCGGCTGCTAGCATGCAAATGTCTGTTTCTACACTATCTGAATATCTTCGTATGCAAGTTACAGGTAAACAAGTTGGGCAATTGATTCAAGGTAAAATACGCACGCCTATTACTTTTTCGGGACAACGAGCGGGTGTTGCACCCATCACTTCAATTGCAGATTTACAAGGATTGTTAATTAATTTGCCAAATGGAGAACAAGTACCTTTGTCTAAAATAGCAGATATTCAATGGACACAAGGACCATCTATCATCGAAAGAGAAAATGCCCAACGCTTTGCGGTAGTATCGATGAATGTTGAAGAAAGAGACTTATTGACCTTTGTAACAGACATTCAAAACGCAGTAGAAACACAAGTCAACCTACCTGCTAACTACGCAGTCTCCTATGGCGGGGAATTTGAAAATCAAATCCGCGCGACCAATAATTTATTAGTGGTAATACCCATAGTAATTGGGATTATAGTGATCATTTTATTTAGTCTTTTTAAATCCCTGAAAACCGCAGGCCTAATTATGGCCAATGTTCCCTTTGCACTAATGGGGGGGATTTTAGCGTTGTGGGTCACTGGTGAGTACGTTTCCATTCCAGCTTCCATTGGCTTTATTGCCCTTCTTGGCGTAGCTGTTTTAAATGGTGTGGTCATGATTTCACACTTTAACCACCTCGAAGGAAGTAAACTTAATCTAAAACAACTTATCATCGAAGGCGCCGGAGATAGACTTCGACCAATTTTAATGACTGCAACCACAGCTATTTTCGGCTTGTTTCCGTTGGCTTTTGCCAGTGGTCCAGGCGCTGAAATTCAAAAACCATTAGCCATTGTGGTTATAGGCGGGTTAGTCAGTTCAACCCTCATTACTCTTTACCTACTCCCTTTGTTTTATTACCTTTTTGGCAGTAAAAAAATATGAACCAAAACCATAGCTCTATTCTTACCCTGTTCTTTTCTAAAAATTTATACGACGACCTTGTAGATTGTCTAATGAGTAATGAAGACATCGCTGGATTTACTATTAATCAAGTACAAGGGTTTAGCCGTCAGCATGCGCAATATGACGTTGCCGAACAAGTAGCAGGCTATCGCAACTTATACAGCGTGGATATTTTGATATCTAACGAACAACTTGAGAAGACGCTAAACGCATTTAGCGAAATCGGAAGTGATCATCCTTTGAGGTATTGGGTGACGCCCGTAACGGAATCAGGTGTTATAGAAGCTAAACCTTAACAAAGTTCTACCCCGTCTGAGTATTTGCTTTAAACTTTTGTAGCCCTACAACCAAGAGACCAAGGAATAAACCCCAAACAGGCGCTCCTAAATGCAACAATATCATTCCCGAGGCAGTGCAAAGTAAGGTAATGGTGGCAGCATGTCGATAAGTGTGCTCATCAATGGCTTTAAGTAATGATGCTTGTAAAGTGGCGACTAAAGCCAAACCAGCCAGCAAATGCACCACGACTTGTGGCATATAGGTGAACACCACCACTACAATCGATGCCATCAAACCAAAAATGACATAACCCACGCCAGCAAAAATTGCGGCTCTATACCTTTGCTGGCGGTCACTCCCAGCTTCTTCGCCCATACAAATTGCGGCTGTAATTGCTGCTAAGTTATACGCGAAGCCGCCAAAAGGTGCGGTTAATATTTGCAGACCACCTATGCTAGTCAATACAACTTTTAAATTTGGATGAAAATCATAACTTTTAAGAATCGCGATACCTGGTAAGTTTTGGGACAACATTGTGATTAGAAATAATGGAATCGCTAATCCAATAGTAGCGGAAATTGAAAAGTCGGGCGTAACCCACACCAATGTTGGCATTAGATTACCCCACTCGACTTCAGTAAAACTGCCACTAACTAAACTGACAATCACACCTAGGCCCAGTAAAATCAGCATTAAAAACCGTGGAAACCACAGACCGCCAATTAAATAAATAGCGACAAAGCCAAATACAAGCCATGGGTAACTACTTGCGTCTGCGAAGACTTTGACACATATGGGTAACAAAATACCAGCGAGCATCGCGGACGAAATTGAACTTGGAATACTCTCAATTTTTTTTGTCAAAAAGCGATTTTGAGCGGCTATCAGGGAAAACACTCCCGCAAGCACAAAGCTGCCAATCACTTCTTGTAAACTGTACCCTTGCACGCTTCCAATTAAAAAAGCCGCGCCGGGCGTAGACCAAGCGGTTACCACAGGAACCTTATACAACCAAGAAAAGATAATACAGGTTGTGCCCATCCCCAAACCCAATGTGAGTAACCAGCTCGTCACCATATCAGGTGAAGCACCAGCGGCTTTAGCAGCTTCAATCACAATAACCACAGCGCTACTGTATCCAACGACTACCGCGGTAAGGCCTGCGGCTAAATGACTGATTTCCCACTTTTGCGACATTGGCGGTCCTAAAAATAATGTAAAATTTATGCAGCAGATTGAACTAGGATAAAAACACTTTACCATCGTGCGTTATAACGCACAATATATTTAAAAATAAGATTAAATAAGCTACGTAGCACCTATTTGTGTTAGATTTGGTAAAAACCTTGAATTAAGTTAAATGGACTCGACACAGCAGCTAAATGAGCAAATTGCACATCAACTGAAATTACAACGTAAACAAAAAGGCTGGTCTTTGGATCGTACAGCCAAGGAAACTGGCGTATCAAAAGCAATGCTAGGTCAAATTGAACGCCAGGAATCTAGTCCTACGATAGCTACATTATGGAAAATTGCGACTGGATTAAATTGCTCTTTCTCTTCGTTTATAGCCACTCATCAGGCTTCGTCTGCGATGACAGACAATACGCCAACGGCGGCTGATTTTACTGAAGATCCTAACATGGCGGTCCTGACTTTATTCCCATTTAATCCAATAACAAAGAGCGAAATCTTTGAAATCACACTGACCCATTTTCATGAGCAAGAATCCAGTGCCCATCAACTAGGCGTGTTGGAACACATCCATGTAATCGAAGGAAAATTGAATATTTTGCAAGGCGATATTTGGCATGAAGTTAACGCAAACGAACAATTTTTGTTAAAAGCAGACCAACCTCATAGCTATAAAGATGAAGCCGGTCTAACCAAGTTTATAGATGTAATATTTTATCCAAGTTAAAGCTCAAACCTGAGATAACAACTGCGAATACCTATTGCGGCTGCGTTTGCTCATCTTGCTCTTCAAGTAGTTCTTTTTCTTCTATTTCTGTTTTAATAACAGATTGCAAATCCTTATATTGTTCCTTAGTAAATGGATAAATCTGACTAATAGTACATTTGTAAGGAATAGAGTCAGGTGTAAAGACGTAATCCGTCCCCTCACTTAAACTAGAACCAAATTGGCGTTTGATTACCAACCCAGGGGCTGAGTTTAATGAGTCGCAGCTAGTAAAGAGCTTCACAACTAGATAGCGTGATAGTGAACTTCTAATCATCAGATATTGGTCAGATAATAACGAGTAACTTATTAATTTAAAGCTCGGTACTGTATGTTTGCGCTCAATTGCATTTTCCTTAATGTAATTTTCAATCAATGACTCCATTTCACTATCGCTTAAACGAGAACTTGCACAGCCGGTTAGCAGTGTGCCAACAACTAATACCAATAATAACGATTTCATATAGGTTCCTTATCCGAATGTCCATACCATGTGTATACTAATATGTTTTGAGATAGTTGCCACAAATTCGTTTAATTGGTTAATTAACCAACTGTGTAATTTATTTTTAGTACTTATTTAACTAACTTAGCCGCTGAAAGCACAAGTTCTGCTGAAGGTCGCACTTTAAAATCTGGGTTTACATAACTAAAACGTACCTGCCCTTTAGTATCCAGAATAAATACAGCCGGCGCTGGTAACACTGCGCGATTATTTTTGTCCGCAGTTAATTCTATTTGCATGCGATCTTTATATAATTTTGCTGTTTCGCCAGGAACATAAAATCCTATTCCAAATTCACGGATAGCATTAAGATCAGCATCAGATATCAATTGTGCTGCAAACTCAGTTTTTAATTTTTGCGCTTGTAATTTTTCAGGCGTTTCTGGGGAAATAGCAATAATTTGATAGCCCTCGTCCACTAACTCTTGCTCAATATCTTTGAGTTCAGCCAATTGTCTGGAGCAATACGGACACCAACCGCCGCGATAGAACACCACCACACTTGGCTTTTGTAACAAGAGCCCATGCAATGAAACAGGATCGCCTTCAGCAGTTTTTACCACCACATTTGGCACTGTCATACCGTTGAGCAACGGCGTAACATCTTGAGCATTTTCACGAATTTGGGTGCGATCTAGCGCTAAAAGTTGAATTGAGTAAAGACACAAAGATAATAGTATTATTTTTTTAAGAACCAGCATTTCAGTATTTTCCTATTTTATTGTTTACCTTAAAAAGAACAGAGAAATGCTGACTTTCTTTCAATTTTACGATTATTAGGGCAATAAATTACTGTGAACAGTAAAAAAGTCCTTTTTACATTCTTGGGTCGGTCGCTTCGACATTGATTGTGTTTTTATGTTTATGCCAAAAATCTACCAATGCTGGATAAGCCTCTAAATCTGCTAATTCCCTAAAATCGACCCAATCGACTAAACAATATAAGCTTATGGACAAATAATCCCAATCCTCAAAACTTCCATTTTCAACTTCTTCATTTAGTAGCCAAAGTAGGTTTTCCAGTCTTTCGCTTTGCAATCTAAACACCAGTACCTCTGGGTCAAATTCAATATTTGAACGACTGAGTATAAGCAACTGCACAAAAGAATCATTAGCAGCATCAATGAGGGTGAGTAAGTTTTCTTGCTCCCAAGTTAAGGAGGGCTGTTGAAACTTTTTACACAGGTAACGAAAGATGACTCTGGAATCATAAATCATCAATTCCCCATCTTCGAGCATAGGGACCTTTAAGGTCGGGTTTTTCGCTCTTAAGATGTCTCGTCCTGGCCCTGAAAAAATGTCTAAGTTCACAAATTCATGTTCAATTTCAGTTAGTAATAACCGAATTCGGCGAACATATGGGGAAGTGGTGGAACCATATAAAATCATTTAACGACACTCTACTTAATGTAAATATTGATTGTAGTCTACGCGAAGATTCAATGGGATAACAAGAATTCCAATCCCAGCAGAACCAAAACACTAGACTTAAGTTTAAGTATTGAATTAAAAATATAGTCCGATTTTTTTACAGTTTTTCTAATTAAGCAATTTTAAATGGCATAACCTTATGAAAATATTAAAATTATATTTTAGGCATATATTGTGCTTTGAATAAAAACAATAAAAATAAGCTCTTGTATCCAAAAGTGTTCTGTCACGACCGTTTTTCGTTATTTAACAAAGGGAAATGACAGGAAATCGATACCTTGGAGTGTTGTTCCACAAGGAGATGTATATGTCAGAAAATTTAGATTTTGACTACATTTGTAACTTACTAAAGACCGATCCAGAAGCGTTTGAAGCCTATAGAGAACGTGAAATTGAGAAGGTTATTCAAAGCGCCCCGGAAGCAACTCAACAACGCTTACGTGGTTTACAATTCCAAATAGACGCCAAACGAGAAGTCTACAAAGATAGACCTTATATGTGTTGTATGGAAATCAGCAAAATGATGCATGAGTCATTTCACAACCTAAATTACAAACTCAGCGAATTCTGCGGTAGAAAAGCCTATTTCGATTATCAACCCCAGGTGGTTGAAAACGATCGAGAGGTGAATAATGTCGCTAATGTGGTAGAATTTCGACGCTAATATAGGTTAGCCAAATACAAGATATCACTATACCTTTATACACGGGACTCGAATCGGGAACCGTGTCTAATTGCATCTCTCTTTGATTTTCACAAAACGATCTAATGGTCGGTGAGATAGGATTTGAACCTACGACCCCTTGGACCCAAACCAAGTGCGCTACCAAGCTGCGCCACTCACCGATACAAGAAAAAATAGATGGTGCGGAAGGAGAGACTTGAACTCTCACGCCGTGAAGCACTGGAACCTAAATCCAGCGTGTCTACCAATTCCACCACTTCCGCAAATTTGGTCAAGAAGATGGGGTGGACGATGGGATTTGAACCCACGACAACCGGAATCACAATCCGGGGCTCTACCAACTGAGCTACGCCCACCACTGCTTCTTGCTTACATGTACTTTTTGCTGGCGCGTCCGGCAGGATTCGAACCTGCGACCCACGGCTTAGAAGGCCGTTGCTCTATCCAGCTGAGCTACGGACGCTCATCGAATCAACTCTAGCAAAAAGTGGTCGGTGAGATAGGATTTGAACCTACGACCCCTTGGACCCAAACCAAGTGCGCTACCAAGCTGCGCCACTCACCGAAAAACTATCATTTGTAGCATCGCTACGGGGGGCGCATATTACCGAGTTGAGGGATTATCGTCAAACCTTTTTTGCATCTTCTGAGTGATTTTTTTCAACTGCTCAAAATACGTGCAAAATTCGGCTATTTAATCGTCCTGCTAATTCAGCTTTTGGCATTTAAATTGTCTTTTTAGCAAGCATGACGGTAAACTAGCGGCTTTCTAGAATTGGACAAGATTCAAAGCGATGAGTGCACAGCTAATTGACGGCAAACAAATAGCCAAAAATGTACGACAGACAGTAAAAACTTCGGTTGATACCATAAAAGAATCAGGTCGCAGAGTACCTGGACTGGCAGTAATTTTAGTAGGTGCAAACCCTGCGTCTCAAGTGTACGTCGCCAACAAAACCAAAGCCTGTGAAGAGGTGGGTTTTGTGTCCAAAGAATATAAATTGCCAGCTGACACTAGCCAAGAAAGCTTGGAAAATTTAGTTGATGAATTAAATAACGATAAAGACGTTGACGGCATCTTATTACAACTGCCCCTGCCAGCAGATTTGGACGCAGAGCCAATACTCGAAAGAATCCACCCGCATAAAGATGTTGATGGCTTTCATCCTTATAATATTGGTCGCCTTGCCCAACGTATTCCAGCGCTTCGCCCTTGCACGCCGAAAGGCATCATGACCATGATTGAGTCAACCAAAAAGCCGATCAAAGGCATGCACGCTGTGATCGTCGGCGCTTCAAACATTGTTGGTCGTCCAATGGGACTTGAATTACTATTAGCAGGTTGTACCGTCACTACCTGTCATAAATTTACCCGTAACTTGTCTTCTCATGTAAAACAAGCTGATTTATTGGTAGTCGCTGTAGGGAAACCGCATTTTATTCCCGGTGATTGGATTAAACCAGGCGCTATAGTGATAGATGTAGGTATAAACAGACAAGGCGATGGTAGCTTAACTGGCGACGTCGAATTTGAAGTGGCAAAAGAGCACGCTGGCTGGATAACACCCGTTCCTGGTGGCGTAGGTCCAATGACAGTGGCAAGTTTAATAGAGAACACGTTAGAAGCTTATGTGAAGTATCATAGTGACTACTGACTAAAGAGGTCGTAATCATGCAAGATAACACCATAGCCGACCAAGTTTGGACCTGGTTAGATAAAGTCATTATTGGCGAGAATTTCTGCCCATTTGCAAAACTTGTTCGAATGAAACAACAGATACGTCTGAATATTACCGAAATAAAAGACGAGATAGATGCATTAAATGCTGTCTTGGCAGAATGTGAATTTTTAGATAATCATCCTGAAATTGACACCACACTTTTAGGCTTTTCTGAAGGTTTTACATCCTTCGATGACTATTTAGCCCTAGTTGAAAGCGCGAACGCCTGTATTAGTCACCACCATTACGAAGGTACTTATCAATTAGCCAGTTTTCACCCAGAATATTTGTTTGCTGGAGAGCCTGAGTCGTCCTCGAGTCACTACACCAATCGGTCACCAATTCCGCTCATTCATATTATTCGCGAAGATAGTATTACTAGGGTGCTTAGTACCTTTAAACACCCTGACATGATTCCTGAACGCAATATTGCCCATGCTGAGCAACTAGGCATTGCATTTTTTAAACAGTTTTTACCCCAAAATGATTAAGCGTCCGCGCGAAAACTGAACCCTCAACCCTATTCCTCATCAGATGCTGTCGCCAAAAAGTCATCCTTACCGGCAAGCAATTCTTGCCCTTGATATTCTTCAATTTGATACACCCAGTAAGCGTAAAATGCTTGCTCCCCTTGCCCACTCACATGCAACAAATAGCGACCGTCTGCATTTACTAAGGTTATACTATGCTCCAGCCCGGAGGCGTCAGTAATGCTAATTTCTGAGATAGGTTCATACTGCGCCCACTGAATCGGGTCAAACTCATTGACCTCAGTAAAGCGCAGGTTTAATAGTGTATTCACAAAATCATCAACCACTTGGGCGTACTTCAATGGTTGATTATCTAGGTCTACATCATTCAAACGCCAGTTAGCATCGCCTTGATCTTGCTGTTTACTAATTGAAAAGCCATTTTTTGGATCTTGATTGGATATTTCAACCACTGTTTGTTCAGATAAGTCCAATATGCCTTGAGCCAACCAATCGCTTTCGTCTTCCGGTAGATTAAAAGTTTTATCCACCAGCCACATCTGGTCTTCTGTAGCCGCTCGCACATAATGACCTTGCTGACTAGAGGCTGTATTGCCAATCAGAATATTTTGAGTTTTTCCACCTATACTCAAAGATACTTGAGTAGCAGTAGAAGCTGAATCACTAATCGGCAATAATCCCAAGCGTGCGTGATTTTTTGCTTGTCCACTCTTAGCTTCTATTTTTATCGCCGACACAAGGCCTCTAACTAACTCAGATAAGGCCAATTGATCTACCGGATAGGTCTGAAAACTCGACAACTGATTTGCCATCCAACCCTCTGGCGTGTTGATTGCGGACAACAATATACCGTCGGAATTTTCTATAACCACTTGCTCAATTTCAACTTGTCCAGCAACTGAAATTAATGGCTCCATGGTTTGCGCTGAGCTTTCTTTTTGTTCGTTAGAAAGTAAGTATACCGCCGCACCAGCGAGCAAAATGAGTACCGCGATAACAGCAAATAATTGTTTTTGCATAAGCCTTAATCCTTTTACCCCAGACGAGCTTTTCGTCTACTCAACCGCGCAATTACAAATAAAAGTAATACCAAGCTAACGGGAGCAACGACAATATTGATAATAGCTAAGATATTACCCAAAGAATCAATATCCTTATCTAACTGAAACTGCACATCACGCAATGCCTTTCGAATCTCTACGCGTTGTTCAACAAAATTATTAATAGTGGCTTGTTGTTCAGGCGTCAGGGTCAAGGATTCAGTTTGTTGAGATTGCAATTGTGCAAGCTGTGCTTCAGTTTCCTGTAAACGTTGCTGTAACAGTTGCTCTTGCTCTCGAAACTTTTCTTCAGCAATAACGGATAACTCTTGCACTTTAATAAAGGGGCGTGCAAATGTACCGCGGCTTCTGATCCCAATAAGACCTTCGCTACCGCCATAGTTTTCCACTAAATTAGTGAGCAAATCACCGTTATTGGCAAAAGGATTAAATACCATTTGACCAAAAAAGTTACTTTGCTGTACCCAAAATCGATCGGATAAAATATCAGCATCGGCAAAAACCGCAAGATTCAAACTATCAGTAGACTCTTTAAAATCTGCTCCTTGCACTTCTTCATCTTGTGCAAAGTGAGACTTAACCGAACCGACAACTCTTGCTGCCAAGGTATGCTTCTGTTCTTGAATTTCTATATTATTCGACAAACTTTGCGGATCTCTTTGTAGCGCATATTCTTCACTGTCTATAGTCGCTGTATTAACAGAAGAACTTAGCAAGGGCACCATTCTCAAACCGGACTGCTTATCCACAGTAATATCAGCAAAAGAAGCACCGTTGATTGAATCTAGATCCGCGGTGGTAATGTCTTTATCATTAATTTGCGCTTCGCCAAGCCCCAAATAACCTAGATGTCGAATAACATTACCCTGCTGGCCGCGAATTTCTAAGCCTAATTGAGCATCCAACACTACCTTGTCCAAATTGACCTGAATACCATAAGAGGATAATAAGGGCAGACTTGATGCGTTAGCGCCCGCGCCTCCTAGCATGGCCATTTGATCAGATTCATAATGGGGATCAACAAAAGCTAAGGCTTTGCCCCCTGCCATTAAATATTGGTCAACCGCATATAATAGATCCTGACCTAAGCCTTGGGGATGCCACAAAATCAATACCTGAGTTTCCTCTGGTAATTTATCAGCGGATACGTCAACTAATTGCACATCGAACAACTGCGTTAGTTGCGTATAAGCTACGTTTGCAGGCTCAGGCTGACCAGTGAGTGGATTTTGCCCGCCTTCAAGTGGTAAAGCTGTAACCACACTCACTTTTACCGGTGCAGGATTACTCAACTGATAAATTAATTTTGAAATATCGTATTCTAAAAATGACTCTTTTGACGGGTCAAAAAAACCGATAACTTTTGTATCATCCAAAGCATTGGTGCCGGCTAAGCCAAAATATATAGCGTCATTTGCCGCGCCTGCTGATACGCCAGTTAAACCAAAAGTTGAAGCTCTATCTTCTGCTTCTGAAAATGGTTCAGGATCTATCACTTCAAGGTTAATTTTACCTTGAGCTCGCGCTTCATATTTTCGCAGAATAGTTTCTACTTGTTCGGCGTAATTGCGCAAGCTCGTCATTCCTTTACTGCTTGAGTCGGAGAAGAAAAAGTACAGATTTATCGGTTCTTCTAAGTCGGTCAGTATAGATTCAGTGCCCGCTGATAAAGAATACACACGGTTTTCCGTTAGATCTAAGTTGACGCCTTTAAACAATAAATTGTTGACCAAGACTGCAGCAAAAAACAAAGCTACTAAAAGAATAAAAAATAAAGCGTTTGATAATGATTTTTGCATTGTTTAATTCGCCTTCTTTTGTTCGATCACTAGGTAGCCAGCGTAAAGCCAAACTAGAATACTAATCACGTAAAACAACACATCATTAAGGGCAATAACTCCCTTAGACATATCTTGAAAATGCGTCATAAAACTCAAGGAAGCAACAGTATCAATGACAATATTAGGCGCCCAACCTTGAACCACATCTATGATCACTGGAGAGCCCGCTAACACAAACAAAAAGCATAAAACTATCGCCAACATAAAAGCGATTACTTGATTCTTGGTAAAGGCTGACATGCAGATACCTACCGCAAGGAAAGCGCCAGCCATTAGCCAACTGCCAAGGTATGCAGCGACTATGATGCCGTTATCAGGATTTCCTAAATAATTTACCGTAAGCCACAGTGGAAAGGTCAGGACCAAACATATACCGAGCACCAGCCAAGCCGCCAAGAACTTGCCTAGCATGATGTGAAAGGTGGTGATAGGAAGTGTCATAAGTAGTTCAATAGTCCCCGACTTTCGCTCCTCTGACCATATACGCATGGAAATTGCCGGCACCAAGAACAAATATAACCAAGGGTGAAAATTGAAAAAGCTCAGTAAATCAGCTTGTCCCCTAGCATAAAAATCACCAATCAAAAAAGTGAACACACCTGACATGACTAAAAATATAGTGATAAAAATATAAGCCACTGGCGTTGAGAAAAAACTAGCGAATTCCCGCTTAAAGATAGTCATAATCTCGTGCATTAGGCTACCTCCTTGTTATCCGTGCTAGTGGTTATTTCCCGAAACACATCATCTAATCGTCCTTGTTCAGGATACATATATTCAATCGGTAACTTATTTTTTTGCACATATTCATGCAAAACAGCAGAGATATCTTGTTGGTCTCGAGGAAATACAGTAATAAGATTATTACTTCTATCATGCTGCATATCCGCAACACCTTCGAGTTCTAGCAAACCAGAGATATCCGCGATATAACTTAAACCAATGGTAATGGCATTAAAATAACGGGATCTTCTAAGTAATGCCTGAGGGGTGTCATCAAATTTTTTCTGCCCGTTGGCAATGATAATTACTCGGTTACACACCGCAGTAACTTCTTCCAAAATATGGGTAGAAACTATCACGATTTTATTTTCAGCTAAACTGGCGATAAGCTCTCTGACTTGGTGTTTTTGATTAGGATCCAAGCCATCTGTAGGCTCATCTAAAATCAAAATATCAGGATCATGGATTAGCGCTTGCGCAATACCAACGCGACGTTTAAACCCTTTCGACAGATTGTCTATGGTTTTATTCAGTACTGCGGTTAAATCTACTTGAGAAACCACACGTTTAATGGCTTCTTCTCTTGAAGATTTTGGGATTTTTCTCGCCGCTGCAATAAAGTGTAAAAATTGATACACCGTCATATCCGGATAGGCTGGCGCGCCCTCAGGCAAGTACCCTATGCGTTTTTTCGCCTCTAATGGTGCATTTTCGATATCATGACCTGCCACTTGGATTTTACCAGCAGTTGCAGGCAAGAATCCGGTAATCATTTTCATTGTGGTTGATTTACCGGCACCGTTAGGTCCTAAAAACCCTACAATATCCCCAGGATTTATTTCAAAAGAAAGGTTATCTACCGCTTTTTGGTGTCCAAATTCGCGGGATAAGTTATCCACCTTAATCATCGCTTTTCCTTGTTTTAACTCTTACAGGATTAAGTGTTAACAGTATGCAATTATGTGTAATTGTCGTCTTTTTATATTTGTGCAAATATATGGATACGACTCTTCATTTTTCAATACATGCAACAGGATTTTTACATCATTTTATGTCTCAGACTTCATCATTTTCTTTAACCCCGATAGGCAGCATTAAAACGCCTTTTCACCAAAAGTTCGGGATCCCTCGACAAGGGATAAGTTTGAGTAGTGCTCGAGGTGAAATTCATTTCTGCCATCATATCAATTCTGAAGAAGCCTGTATTGGGATCGATCAATTTAGTCATCTTTGGTTACTTTTTATTTTCAGCGAGCATATTCATTCTGAAATTAAAGCCAGTGTGCGACCTCCTCGCCTTGGAGGAAATACAAAGATGGGCGTATTTGCAACACGTTCTAGCTTCCGCCCTAATCATATTGGCATGTCTGTGGTAAAAAATTTAGGATTCAGTAACGGCATCTTGCAGGTTGAAGGCGTGGATATGCTTAACGATACGCCCATCATTGATATAAAACCCTATGTGGCATATGCGGATAAAATTGAACATTCAGAAGCTGGATATGCCAACTTCCCCCCAGAAAATAGCTTAACAGTTGAGATATCCCCTCAAACAGAGCGCAAGTTATTGGCCGCAAATGTGCAATTACCTTTGTTGATAGAAATATTATCTCAAGATCCCCGCCCCGCATACAAACGTAACACGAAAGACGATAAAATATATAAAATTCAATTAGATAACAACGACATCTCATGGAAAGTGGTTGATGACAAAGCCATCGTCTTGGATTTACAAGCTAAATAAATGTCACGGGAAAACCTGTCAAAACTATTTATGCTTGGGTCGCGAGTATATGACTGGTATGATTGCGGCAAATTTTAATCTCGTGCAAATGACAAAAAGAAAGAATGCGTACTTCAGAATATTTAATTGCCACACAAAAAGAATCGCCAGCTGAGGCTGAAATTGTTAGTCACAAATTAATGATCCGTGCGGGTCTTGTGCGAAAACTAGCTTCTGGCTTATACACATGGTTACCTACGGGTTTACGAGTGCTGAACAAAGTTGCAGCCATAGTGCGCGACGAAATGAACAAAGCCGGTGCAATCGAAATTAGCATGCCGGTAGTGCAACCTGCAGACTTATGGGAAAGCTCTGGTCGTTGGGAAGCCTATGGGCCAGAATTGTTGCGAATCAAAGATCGTCATAAACGTGACTTTGTACTTGGTCCAACCCATGAAGAAGTCATTACCTCGTTAGTAAAAAATGAAGTAAGTAGCTATAAACAGCTACCCCTGAATTTGTATCAAATTCAAACTAAATTTAGAGACGAAGTAAGACCAAGATTCGGCATCATGCGAAGCCGTGAATTTATCATGAAAGATGCTTATTCTTTCCATTTGGATATGTCTTCGTTAGAACAAACTTATCAACGCATGCATCAAGCATATTGCAATATCTTTGAGCGCATAGGGCTTGAATTTAGACCTGTTATTGCTGATTCAGGCAGCATCGGTGGTGCTGTATCACATGAGTTCCATGTACTTGCAGCCTCAGGTGAAGATGACATCGCATTTTCTACTAGTTCTGGATTTGCAGCTAACGTTGAATCTGCTGAAGCTATTGCTGTAGGTGAAAAACAACCCGGCACACAAAGCTTAGAAACGGTAGAAACCCTTAACGCAAAAACCATTGAGGAAGTGGCTAATTTGTTAGACGTTTCTGCACAACAATGTGTTAAGACCTTAATTGTTAAAGCAGCAGAAGATGTAAACGCTAATTTTGTTGCAGTTGTTTTACGTGGTGATCATCAACTTAATGAAATTAAAGCTGCTAAGCACCCGTTAATTGCTTCACCATTTGAAATGGCGTCAGAAGAAAGTATTGAGCAAACCTTTGGTGTCTCTATCGGTTCTATTGGTCCGGTCAACTTAGAATGCCCCATCATAGTCGATCGTAGTGCAGCAGTAATCGCCGATTTTGTCTGTGGCGCGAATAAAAACGACCTGCATTTTACTGGCGCAAACTGGGACAAAGATGTTACTGAATACGAAGTTGCAGATTTACGAAACGTGGTTGCAGGAGATCCATCTCCTGATGGCGAAGGCACGTTAGAAATTCGAAAAGGCATTGAAGTTGGTCATATTTTCCAATTAGGCGATAAATATTCCAGCGCAATGAACTGTGGCGTTTTAACCGAAAGTGGTAAACATCAAGTCTTGCAAATGGGTTGTTACGGCATTGGTGTTACCCGTATTGTTGCAGCGGCTATTGAACAAAATCATGATGATTACGGGATAAAATGGCCAGAAGCTATAGCGCCTTTCACTGTGGCAATAATTCCGATGAATATGCATAAATCTCCGCGTATTTCTGAAGTCGCGCACAAACTGCACGCAGACTTTTTAGCATCAGGTGTAGAAGTATTGTTTGATGACAGAAAGGAACGTCCAGGTGTTATGTTTAATGACATGGAATTAATTGGCATACCTCACAGCATTGTTATTGGCGAAAGAAACTTAGATAATCAGCAAGTAGAGTATAAAAATCGTAATACTGGCGAAAAGCAGTTGCTGAATATTGATGAAGTAGTTGCTTTCGTTACCAATGCTACAGGTGCGAATTGAAAGTAAAGTTTTATGGTGTAAGGGGGTCGATCCCGACCCCTGGACCAGAATATTCCAAAATCGGCGGCAACACAGCATGTGTGCATGTGGAGCTAAATGACGGCACGGATATCGTCTTGGATTCTGGTACTGGTGCTCGCCTGCTTGGAAAAAAGCTGTTAGGCAAAGATACTCCAATTTACTTTTTGCTATCCCACAATCATTGGGATCACATTCAAGGATTTCCCTTTTTCGCCCCAGCTTACCAAAAAGATCGCAAGATAATCATTACGCCAGGTCAGACAAAAGAAAACCGTCCTGAAGCCATTTTAGAGCAAATGACAGGGTCTTTTTTCCCTGTTCCACGAGAAGCACTTGGCGCCGACATTTCATTTCATATTCCTGACAATGACAAATCAGATTGGATGATAGGTGAGGCTAAAATCAGTCGAATGCCGATGAATCATCCTGGTGGCGGTAGCTGCTATTGTATTCAGGAAGGCAACAGTAAACTGGCTTATGTGACAGATAATGAACTCTATCCGCCTTATCAAAAAGAAGGAGATTTTCAGGAGTTTGTTAACTTTGTAAAGAATGCAGATTTATTGATTCATGATGCGCAATACATAGTGCAAGACATGCCGGCGAAGCATGGATGGGGCCACTCAGTGGCTGAAGAAGCCGTAAAACTAGCAATGGCGGCGCAAACGAAAACTCTAGCATTATACAGTCACGATCCAGAACGCACTGACAAAGACGTCGAATCTATTACTCAGCATGCTGACGACATTTTACACATCGGCGGTGCAGACCAGGCCATTTGCATAGCCGCATATGAAGGTTTAACACTTCCAATTTAAAAATCATTGTTTAAACTAACCTTTAGCTAAGATTTAACCTACAACAAAAATAAATCATGAAACGAATTCTTCCCCTTCTGACAATATTTTTCAGTTTATCTACTTTGCCTAACCTTGCGTGGTCTCAAGAACAAAGCCCTAGTGAAGAAAAAGAACAAGATAAACCCTCCTTGTTCAAAGAAAGACTAGAAGAGGCTAAACAATCTAATCGTAATCTGTTTGCTATTACACAACACAGACAAAACTATCTACTGCCGTTTAGCCGAGCAAGTAATCCTAACACCATTACAGTAGACGGTTTAACCGAAGAAAACATAGACAAATTTGAAGCCAAATTTCAAATCAGCATCAAAACGCCTTTGTTTTTACAAGAAGATGATCTTAGCGGCGTATTTTTTGGATTTACCACTGTATCCCATTGGCAAGTTTATAACTCTGAAGCTTCTAAACCATTTCGTGAAACCAATTACGAACCTGAAATATTTTATCAATGGACACCGAATTTCGATGTTTTAGGCTATGAATTTAATATGGCGCGCTTTGGGTTTAATCACCACTCCAACGGCCAAGACGGTTTAAAATCAAGAAGTTGGAACCGCATATTCGCCTCCATATTATTTAGTGATAATAATAGTGGCTATTATTTTAAGACTTGGTGGCGAGTACCGGAAGATGCCAAAGCTGACGAATTAGATCCCAGAGGAGACGACAACCCAGATATTAGCGATTATTACGGGCGCGCTGAACTAGGATTTATTTATCGTTGGAACGATATCAAAGTAGTGACCCAAATTCGCAATAATCTTTCCTTTGACAATAATAGAAGTGGCTTAACGCTCAACTTCTTGTATCCCATAAGTGATAGATACAACGTTTTATTTCAATACTTCAACGGCTATGGTGACTCATTGATTGATTACAATCGCCACCAACAGCGTTTTAGTCTTGGGATTGAACTGCGGATTCTTTAATCTCTTCAGCATTCAAGGCGTTTTCTATGCGTTGTCGCACCAAAGGGTGGCTAGACAAAAACTCTTCCAATTTGCCGCCCCCTTTGCCATATTCTTCGGCAAATTTTTCCATAGCATCTGCAAACAGCTTGGGTTCTAGACCCAATGTGGGCAATTGTTCCAACGCGAAATTATCAGCCTCCCACTCCAAATCTTGGGTAAACTGATTGTTAGTCACTGTGGTAGTAACACCACCTAAGACCTCTAAAACACCCGAAACATCACCAAAAAAATAACTGATCACTAATGAGCTGACTAAGGTCTCTGCAATAAGGCGCATTGAATGCTTTTCTTCTACATGCCCAACCTCGTGTAATAACACCGAGGTAAGTAGATCTCTGTCTTGCTCGAACAATTCCACCAGCTGATCAGTAAACACAATAGTGCCATCGGGTAAGGCAAAAGCATTGGCGCCCATTGTTTCGGAATTTCTAAATTGAATATGAAAGTGCAAGTGTTCTGTGTCTAACTGATACAGTAGCTCGTCCCAGTATTCGGTAGTTTCGTCAACAAATTCCGAAGGCAATTCGGTGGGATCAAGAATGGTTGCTTCTAAGGTGTCTAAGGTCTGTTTTGAAGCGATTTTAACAGCACCATAAGGCACTATGTCAGCGAAGGCAACAGCGGCATATGGAACTGCAAATTTAAACAATAAATACAGGGTGATGGGAACTGCAAAAAAACTTGCAACAATCATCTTTTTGTTGCTCTCAAATTTATGCAAACGTTCGGATTTATGCTGTGCTAACCAAGTATCAAACTCTGTGGTTGATTCCACCACCAAAAGCCCTACTTCTTTGATCGCTATCTCTCTCGGCAGGTTACCAAGCTTATCGGAAATATTGTGATCCGCGATATAATAGTCTTTGCTCTCCACAGTTTCAGAGTCAAAACTAAACATACCTGAATCATAGCATTTTAACTGAATCTGCTGGCAGCTAGAGCTTCCCGAAGGATAAAACTTTGCTTCAATCTCAAACATAATTATCCTATGGCGATATCCACATCAAAGATATTGGATACTTCATCCGCTATTGCACTATCCGATTGACTGTCATCAGAAATCACACTTTCAGCGCCTTCTTCAATATTGACCTGAGTTGCATTAGCGAAAAAGGTTAAGGTTCTGACTTTTACCCAAGGCATGGCAAACCCCAAGGTACAAATCAGCATGAGTAAATTAGTCAGTCGCAGCATGATTAGCGAACCTATTTTTACATCTGAATTAAAGTTCGCCACATCTTCAAGTTGAGTAGAGTTATACACGTGATTACGAATAAATGCTTGGTAGATACTGCCTGAAACTACAAAAACGAAAGCGTAAAGCAGGAATGTAACTATCATGACTAAAACCTCGGTATTGCCACTAGAGCTACTTTCGGAAGCAAGAGTTACAGTACCTATCATCAAGAATCCACCAATGAAGGCAATGATCATACCTGCAATTCCAGCCACAATTGACGCTACATAATACTCCGCCGTTTGCAAATTGGGTTTCATCTGTTTGTTGCCATAAGTAATGTGGCTATAAAGAAACTCATCAATCTTTTTCAGTGCCCAAGGATAGGCTAAGTAAAAAGTAAAAAGCGCTAAAATGGGGTACAGCAAAAAGACCACGTAAGCACGACCATAGTTTTTGGTAAAGTTAAATCTTACATTTCGATAAGCCGTCATACGCATTCTAAATCGCATCGCCATGCATACCAAAACTGGAACAAAACAGAATATAAGTATTGACGTAATCACAGCGGCAAAAGGAGAAATTACACTTGCAGCGTAAAAGATTGCAAACAGTAATACCCCAATAATACGCCCAATCAAAATTTGTTTAGGCTGAGCAAGATAAGAAAATCTATGCCCATCTATCTCAGTATTGGAATAAAAGTAACGATTATTTCGCACTGTGGCCCATGCTGAATAAATACCCAAGGTGACTATAGTAAGTAATAAATTCACTATCCAAATCGAAAAATACTCTTTGCCGTTACCTAAAAAGTTGACTTGGCATTTGCGGTATTGCTTAGGCTCAGGTGTATGTAGTTGTTGCTCTTGAGATATTTCAACTGGAGCGCTTTTTGCGGCAATGCATTGCTGAATTTTTTCAACCCGCTCTGGATAAGCTTGATGGTCTATTTCTAATAATGCTTGATGCAATTCCTCTAAAGTATATTGCTCAAAATTTGGCGATTCTTCCTTGTTCATTTTACTACTTCCTATTTTAACTTATCTGCTAAAAAACCTAGCGATGCTACTCAATTGCTGTTTAGGTAAATGGAGCGGCTATCCTGATTTGAAAGACGCTGTGAACCCATCCATGGGCGCTCTACGAAATCATCCATGATTTCGAAGCTTTCAAATCAGGATAGCCGCTCCATTTATCTTTTTCAAATCTACTGTATTTAGGGTTATATGCAGTTTATACAGAGATTATCACTTTTTTATCATAGGAAGTTTGCTATAGTTTGCCCTAAATTAAAACAATATTTTGTCCAATGGCGCTTAGATTTAAGAAATTCGATCCCCAAACTGACATTCCAGTGCTGTATGAAATGTTGCAACAAAGGCAACACAATATTAGTCACACAAGCCTGCCTAGTTTCGAACAACATGAAAAATTTTGTCTAGAACATCCTTATAGAGAATGGCTGTTAGTTGAATCTGATGAACAAACTATTGGTAGTGTTTATTTAACGCATAACAATGCTATAGGTATTAATCTGATTAAAGATGTACCTGATTGGTATTTGCAAGTTATCGATTATGTCGCCGGGCATTATGAATGTGTGAAAGCCGAAGCTTCTATCACACCTAGTTATTTTTACCTTAATGTTGCCCCTACTAACAAAGTGTTAATGGCGGCTTTAGAACAACAACAAGCTCAACTGATTCAACATACCTACAAGCTTTAGTTCAGGCTAAGCGAGTATGCCAATGTATCTTCATTGTTTGATTTGCAAGTAAATCCAGCTTTTTCAAAAATAGCTTTACTCGCCGTATTATGTGCTTTCACTTGCGCACTAAATGATGTTAATGGGTAATGTTCACGCATAAAATCTAAACCGCTTTTGAGTAGCGGAAAGGCGAGTTTTTGACCACGAAAAGCAGGATTAAGATTAATTGAGACGGTAGCAACACCTGTTGATCTGCATATATCAAATCGACAAATGCCTATTTTCTGATTTTTTTGTTGTCCCATTAACATAACCCGATCAGGGTTGTTCAGACTATTGTCAAACCAAGCCTGATGTTGCTCTAGGTTGACACTTGAAGTGTCAATAGAGTTTAGTCGTGTTTGACTGTCGTTACGCCAATCAAACACGTCTTTAGAGTCAGCTCTATTGATTAATCTTACATACATGGATATTTGTTATTTTTCCAATAAAAACCAACTAATGTCGTCCATTGGAATTAAATGGTCACGCTTATAGAAAAAACCATAATCAACTAATTTCAGATTATGTTGCTCTATTAACTCGCCCGCAAAATCCCGCTTGAACAATCTATCTTCATGCCCTCTGTACGGAATCGCCATAGGAGATGGATTATAGTACTCAGCTACAAGCACGTATTTATTGCTTAAATTCACCAAGTTAGCATATACCCGATGTAAAAAATCAGGATGAATATGAATTAAAACGCCGCAAGTAAAAGTTAAATCAAACGACTCCAGAGCTAAAGGTTCAATAATACTGCCAGTAGTGATCTCAGCGACGTTGGCATCTCTAGCGACTTGCGCGGATTCCTCATTAATTTCTACTCCGTGTAATTTAAGATCCGGATTCAAACCATTTAAAGCACGTAAATTCAATCCAATGTTACACCCAAGCTCAAGCGCTGAATTGATATTATTGGCAGCTTTTAACATCTGCGCCCAAGCTGCTACTTTGGCATGATAAAGCTGTGATGATTGATTGCGTTGTCGGTAACCTTCTCCAAACTCACCTGCCCAAAATGCCTCTTGTTCAGTTTTAAACGACTGCATGCCTTTTCCTATTCAAATAAAAACGCCCGCAAAAGCGGGCGTCAAAAAATAAACCATTACTTACCCTATTCTAGGGACTTAGCAAGTTTTATTCCCATTCAATAGTAGCGGGCGGTTTTCCTGAAATGTCGTACACCACGCGCGAGATACCATCGACTTCATTGATGATGCGATTCGACACCTTACCCAAAAATTCATAAGGTAAATGTGCCCATCTTGCCGTCATAAAATCTATGGTTTCAACGGCACGTAGGGATACTACCCAGTCGTATTTACGCATATCACCCATCACGCCTACAGAGCGCACAGGCAAGAATACGGTAAAGGCTTGACTGACTTTGTGATAAAGCTCCGCGTTATGCAGCTCTTCTATGAAGATCGCATCGGCTCTTCGCAGTAAATCACAATATTCTTTTTTGATCTCGCCCAGTACTCGAACACCAAGACCAGGTCCAGGGAACGGGTGACGATAAAGCATGTCATATGGCAAGCCAAGTTCTAGACCTATCTTACGCACTTCATCTTTAAACAACTCGCGAAGAGGCTCAACTAAGCCTAACTTCATGTCTTCTGGTAAGCCACCTACGTTATGATGGGATTTGATAACGTGTGCTTTACCGGTTTTCGAACCTGCTGATTCGATAACATCTGGATAAATAGTACCTTGAGCTAACCACTTCGCATTGGTTAGTTTTGACGACTCCTCATCAAACACGTAAACAAACTGATTACCGATAATTTTACGCTTTTTCTCAGGATCCGTTTCACCTGCTAATGCAGTTAAGAAACGTTCTTCTGCATCCACTTTAATAATATTTAGACCAAAGTGGTCACCAAACATTTCCATGACTTGCTGGCCTTCGTGCAAACGCAACAAGCCATTGTCTACGAATACGCAGGTAAGGTTTTTGCCTATGGCTTGATGTAAAAGCATTGCAGTAACACTCGAATCGACGCCACCAGAAAGACCTAAAACAACTTCTTCATCACCCACTTGTTCACGAATACGTGCCACTGCATCTTCGATAATAGACGCTGGTGTCCATAATTTTTCGCAACCACAAATCCCCATCACAAAGTGCTCTAAAATTCTAAGCCCTTGTTTGGTATGTGTGACCTCTGGGTGAAATTGCACACCATAGAATTGACGCTCTAAATCCACCATAGCCGCGTGTGGACAATTGTTTGTTTTGGCAATTGTGCTAAAGCCCTCAGGAATTTCCATGACTTTGTCACCATGGCTCATCCAAACATCTAACAAGGCTTCACCTTGAGGACCAATTTCATCTTCAATTTTGTCAAATAATGCGGTGGGTTCTATCAACTCAACTTGGGCATAACCAAATTCTCTTAGATCTGACCCTTGCACTTTACCGCCAAGTTGCGCTGCCATGGTTTGCATACCGTAACAAATACCAAGCACAGGCACGCCAGCGTTATACACATATTCTGGCGCGCGAGGTGAGTTTTCCTCACCTACAGACTCAGGTCCGCCTGACAAAATAATGCCGTCAGGGGCAAAGTCTTTTATATCTTTCTCATCAACATCCCACGCCCACAGCTCACAATAAACGCCAATTTCGCGCACTCTGCGCGCTATCAATTGGGTGTACTGAGAGCCAAAATCCAATATGAGGATTTTTTGACTATGAATATTTACTGACATTCTTTCTATTCCTCAGGTTTAACAACTACCCCATACGGTAGTTAGGCGCTTCTTTGGTAATACTCACATCGTGTACATGAGATTCACCCATGCCGGCGGAAGTTACTTTGACAAATTTAGGTTTAGTGCGCATTTCTTCGATAGTTGCACAACCGGTTAATCCCATAGCTGAACGTAATCCACCCAGTTGTTGATGAATGATATTAGCGATTGGACCTTTATAAGCAACACGTCCTTCAATACCTTCAGGTACTAGTTTTTCAGCGTTGCTGCTATCTTGGAAATAACGGTCGGAAGATCCATGGCTTTGGTTCATCGCACCCAAGGACCCCATGCCTCGATAAGACTTAAAGTAACGACCTTGATACAATTCTACCTCGCCAGGTGCTTCTTCAGTCCCGGCTAACATGCTGCCAACCATAACACTGCTAGCGCCGGCAACTATGGCTTTTGCTATATCACCGGAAAAACGAATACCACCATCGGCAATCACTGGAATATTCAAATCATTAAGTGCCTCAACAGCATCTGCTATGGCAGTAATTTGCGGAACACCACAACCGGTGACTATGCGAGTAGTACAAATTGAGCCCGGGCCTATGCCGACTTTCACTGCATCTACCCCAGCTTCAGCTAATGCCAAAGCACCTTCTTTGGTTGCAACATTACCCGCAATAATTTGTAAATCTGGATAGGTTTGACGTACCTTAGTAACGCGATCAATTACACCTTGAGAATGTCCATGGGACGTATCAATTAATAAAACATCTACGCCAGCCTCGACTAACAAACGAATGCGTTCGTCTGTGCCTGGACCAACACCAACAGCGGCGCCAACTCGTAATCGACCTTTTGAATCTTTACAAGCGTTAGGCTTATTTTTCGCTTTTTGGAAATCTTTTACCGTGATCAAGCCAGTTAAACGAAATTCATCGTCGACAACTAAGATTTTTTCAATGCGATGTTCATGCATCAAATGCATAACTTCATCCGCCGAAGCGTCAGCAGTTACTGTAACCAACTTTTCTTTTGGTGTCATAACTGAGGAAACAGGCTGATCTAAACGATTTTCAAAGCGTAAATCACGTCCGGTAACAATTCCGATCAAATTATTGTCTTCATCAATCACAGGAAAACCAGAATATCCTAGTTTTTTGCTCAACGCTTTAGTGTCACCAATAGATACGTTTGGATAAACAGTTACGGGATCTTGTACTACACCGCTTTCGTATTTTTTTACTTGCAGAACATGCTCTGCTTGGGATTCTGCTGTCATGTTTTTATGAATAAAGCCCATGCCGCCCTCTTGCGCTAACGCAATAGCTAAAGGCGCCTCTGTAACTGTGTCCATAGCTGCGGATAACAGTGGCATATTCAAAATAATTTTATTGGTAAGTTTCGTCTGTAAACTTGCGGTATGAGGCAATACAGTAGAGTGCCCAGGCACAAGAAGAACGTCGTCGAATGTTAAGGCTTCTTTTTCGATGCGCAACATGCAATTTCACCTGTTAGGTCGGGGGTTTAATTGCGGTGCAATTGTAGTGTTTTTTATCTCTCAGGTAAACTACAATAATGAGTAAAATCAATAAAAAAATCGGCGCTATGTTTGCAACCTCAAATCAAGTCAGTATTTTAAGTGTAACTAAACTCAATCGATTCGCTAAACGTGTTTTGGAAAGCGAAATTGGCTTGGTCTGGGTAACGGGTGAAATCAGTAACTTTGTCAAAGCAGCCTCTGGTCATTGGTACTTCACGTTAAAAGATAACAGCGCGCAAATACGTTCAGCCATGTTTAAAGGCGCTAATCAGCGCATTAATTTTATCCCCAAGCAAGGTGATAAAGTGCTGGTGCGTGCTAGCTTAAGCATTTATGAGCCTAGAGGTGATTATCAACTGATCATCCAACACATGGAGCCAGAAGGCATTGGACAACTTAAACAAGAGTTCGAAGCCTTAAAATTAAAACTGAGTGAAGAGGGGTTATTTGCGAATGAAAACAAAAAGCCCATTCCGCAAAAAATAAAAACCATAGGGGTAGTTACATCCCCCAGCGGCGCTGCTATACATGATATTTTGCATGTACTGGCGCGCAGAAATCCTGCCATTCAAGTAATACTGTACCCAGCATCTGTGCAAGGTAATTTAGCCGCTGGAGAGATAGTTCGCCAAATACAAACAGCAAATAGACGCAATGAAGTCGAGGTGTTAATTGTTGGACGTGGCGGCGGTTCATTAGAAGATTTATGGCCTTTCAATGAAGAACCTGTAGCCAGAGCCATTTTTGCTTCAAACCTACCTGTAGTCTCTGCTGTTGGTCATGAAATTGATGTGACAATCTCAGACTTTGTTGCCGACCAGCGTGCCCCTACGCCATCTGCTGCGGCTGAATTACTGAGCAGTGACATGAAAGTAATTGTCGATGGCGTACACCAACTAACGCGTCGATTAACCAAAGCCTTTTTGCAAAGGCTTAAACAGTTAGAGCATCAACAGGCATTAGCCAAGCAACAACTTAACTTTAATCATCCATCCTCATTGATTACCCAGCAAAATCAAAAACTGGATGCTTTGCAGTTGCGGCTATTCAACCAACACCCAAATACGCAAATTCAGCAGCAAGGGCGAATGCTGGCGCAACTTAAACAACGTTTAGCGCGCGCTATGTCACAACATATGCAACAAGCAAAATATCAACAGCAAAATTGGCAACAAAGATGTTTTAAGGTATCTCCTATGCATACCATCAAGCATTTCCAAAATCAGACCGCTAGCTTTCAAAAACAACTGGAAAACGAAATCGCAGATAGATTAAAAATCAATCATCAACTTCTAGCGTCTAAAGCTGCGCTTTTAGATTCAGTAAGCCCATTAGCTACGTTAAAACGAGGTTACAGTATTAGCTTCCATGAGGGCGAAATTGTTAAAAAAGCTGACAGTGTGGAAGTTGGGCAAACCCTTGTTACACGTGTATTTGACGGAGAAATCACTTCTCAGGTCACCCTTATAGAAAAAAAATGAAAAAAGCTTGTTACTTAGTTATAAAAATTATTGTTAAAGTATTTTTTAACATAACAATAACTGCTACAATCCGTTTACAAATTAGACATAAATACAGCGGACGTAGTAATCATGCCGGGACAAAAAATCTTTCAAAAATGTGTATTTTTCTCAATACTCAATTGTTGGGCAGGTGTTTCACTGGCTAACCCCCAAGTCCCCATTTTTGCCGCTGAATTAAGTGACAATATTTCCCAATATTGCGAAACCAACAACTGTCTAACTCATCATCTAGATAATCAGACCCTGACTAACATAATTGCAGAACATCCAGAATCTTTGTCATTGCAAGAAGCGTTAAACTTATCCGAATATGAAATACTGGTCGGTAGCGTAGTCTTGGATGTAGATACAAACCCTGAGGTCGTATTGGAAATTACCACTAGTTGGCGAGGCATTCCTATTGATGAAATTAATTTGAGTCAAAAGCTAAACAATGCCCCTGACAATCAAATGGTATATGAAGCTAGTGCTCAGGTATTGGCAAATTGGGTAGAGCATATACAGCACTTCCATGTTTTAGACGCTGAATTAATCTATAAAACCATTGGCGCTAGTAATTATGAACAAGAGTTATCTCTCCCCAGTCGCATTGGGGATTTTGAATTAGAGCAAAGAGCGCTTTACAGAGATCCATTGCAGGGTTCAATCGCTAGGTACACACATCCTAAATTTGCAAATGCTATTGTAGATATTTCGGTATATCCAGTGTCTCCTTTTACTCACGCTACCGATGTGCCTGATACGGATCTTATGGCTGCAGAGTTAGATGTAGAAAAGCAGCAATTACTGGCTTTGGTAAATCAAGCTGGAATAACGGATTATGAGATATCTGATATTAAACTGACCCAACTTGGCACTGCCGAACAAAGTCTTCAGGGTGTAATTTTAGAAGTAAAACTGGAAAGTGATGTCGAGCCTGTGTATAGCACTCAATATCTGTTTAAGAAGGGTGACAAGTTCGTGAAGTTAACCGGTAACTTCCCCAATTTGCTAATGCAATCTGTTGTAGAGCAAAGCATTGCGGCCATTCAAGTTCCGCCTGAATCAGAATTTATGCGGTCTATGCGTAAAGGATAAAGCTATTCGCTTTTCCTTTACAGATCATAGAACTTGGGTAGATTAAGCAAACATTAATTGCGCTAAATTCTTTTGCACAGATGAAGCAAGCTTGGATTTAAGTTCAATTTCAACAGGTGTTCCCTGCCCTGAAACCCAAATTTTTAATTCAGAATCGGTATCGAACGTACCTGCGGTTTCCACGATGAATTGGGTGATAGATTTGTAGGGGATACTTAAATAGCTAACTTTTTTTCCCGTCATGCCTTGTTTATCAATGAAAATAACTCGCTTATTGGTAAACACCAGCATATCTCGAATAAGTTTATAAGCATGCATAACGTTTTCATTGGAAGCTAAGACCTCTGCCAAAGCCTGATTGATTTCCCCAGCATCAACTTCACTGGCGTTACCCATTAATCCGTCTAAAAGTCCCATGTTTATTCTCCTAAATAAAAAGGCCCATAATCATTATGAGCCTTACAGTAACCTTAATGTTGTATCATGTTTTAATTAAAAACAAAATGCATCCATTCATATTTAACGCAGTTATTGGGGCATTACTGCTCTATCACTTGGTAAACAGTAACTGTACCGCTAACTTCACTGCCAACAATAAGTAGCGCATTGCCATTAGGTGAATTTTCAGCGGGCACGAATTTCACACTTTCTGGACCTAAATCTCCTGATAGTGAGACTTCATCACAGTTCATGCCTTCATTAGGATCACAAGGATCATCTAAATCGTCGTCTAACTCAAAGTCAGTGGAAAAATCACGGTTGTTGTAGTGAGTAACGAAACTCACATTGAATGGGTTAGTTACGTCGTAAACAAAGAGATCACCTGAACGCTCAGATCCGATAAAAGCATACTGGCGACCATTTATTTCACCTACATCAATGGCCTCTGGCTCGCCACCTTTGTCATCAGAACGATTGTCACCCTTGTTCTCAGTATGTGCACTATTAAAATCATTGCCTAATACAGCAGAAGAAATACGACCAAAATCGTGGCCTGAGTCATAGACTTGTTTTATGTTTTGGTCATAAATAGAAAATGAACGACCACCATAAGCATAAAGCGCTTCATAAACGCCATCTTCGTCGGCATCACCTAATACAGACGTCACTTTTAAACGGCCTAGGCCATCATCACCACCAGTAGCATCATATAATGCTTGCAATTCAGTGGATAACAACATGTTCAACTCGTCTGTATCAATTATATCTTTTACTCGAATTTCTTCGGAGAATGCATCGTAATCTCGTGAATCACCTTCGTTAGCTGTCACAATAAAAGTAGCACCATTCCATTGGTAGCTAGCGATAGAGTCTGGTTGATACATGCCGTAAACGTTTGGAAGTTTGCGGAATGATGCTATTTCATCGCGGTTGGTATAATCCATTTCAAACATTCCCCAATCTTTGAAGCCTAGTCCTTTTACTTCAACTTCCATATCTTCAAGATTGATTACGGCGATGGCGTTACTTTCTTGTAGCGACACATAGGCGGTTGAACTATCCGCTGACACTGTAATGTATTCAGGTTCAAAGTCTTTTGCTACAGTATTGCCTTCCGGGCCTGCAAACTTAACGCCTTCGGCCATAAAGATAGCCATACGTTCTTCGTCAGTATCCACATCTTCTGCATCCAGTAAATCATTGCTGAAGACTAAATCATCAGTAAAGTTGATTGTGCTAGCAACATCAGCAGGAACACCATCTGTAATGCTGATCACAGATACCGTGCCTTCAGGATCCACTGAATAGTCACTCAATGGCTCACCTTCATTAGCAACTAAGGCCATGCTGCCATCTGGAGTAAAGGTTACCATATCAGGCAACGCACCAGCTTTAACAGCTTTCACAAATGTGCCCTGACCTAATGCGTCTAAGGTATAAAACAACACTGCGCCATCTTCTACTTTAGACTCAGCTTCAACTGCAATAGCCAGCATGTCGCCGTAGATTGCAATAGAATTAGCCCCACCAAGAGTAATAGTTTCAGTAACTTGGTTTTCATCAAGTACATCCACAGTGGCAGGGAAGGTAAAGGCTGTACTGGTCAAGCTCTCATCTGTGATTGGCGAACCAACTTCAGTTGTAGGGACGTTGGTGAGAGAAATCACTTCAATTTGATTTGAATCTGCATTGACTGCGAATACTGAATTTGAAGTTGTGTGAAATTGCACAATTTCAGCAGCACTTTTTCCATAAACACCAGTGGCAAATCGACCTACAACTTGCAACGCTAAATCTCGAGGAGCATCTTGTCCATTTTGACCTTGAGGGCCTTGGTCGCCTTGAGCGCCATCAGCGCCTGTAGGCCCTTGTGGACCGACATCACCATCATCGCCTTCTAATACACAAGCCGATAATGACGCAACTAAAGATAAGGTTATTAGGGATTTAACAAAGTGTTTTTTATACATTTTTTTGTCCTTGTACAATTTCGGAACAAGGAGCATAAAAACATTAAGTGACGGTTGGATTTCAAATTTATTAACAAGGGATTACCAATTCTTGACACTTAGATGACAAATTAAAATTATCTAGTGATTATTCGTCATCCAAGTATTTGGCTTTTACTTTAAGTACTTGATCAAGGTTTTCAGCCAGTAAATCCACTAATTCTGGATCAAAATGTATGCCTTTTTGCGACTGCATATACGCCAGCGCCTGTTCTACAGACCAAGCTTCTTTGTAAGGACGTTTACTGGTCAAAGCATCAAATACGTCTGCAACTGCAACAATTCTACCTGCAATAGGAATATCTTGACCTTTTAGACCATTGGGATAGCCACTGCCGTCCCATTTTTCATGATGGGTAAGAGATACCGTTTTTGCCAGAGCAATTAAATCTGAATCGGCTTCACCGAGAATTTCAGCGCCTATTTGCGGGTGAGTTTTCATAATGGCAAACTCTTCGTCGGTTAACTTTCCCGGTTTCAACATAATGTAATCAGGAATACCGATTTTGCCGATATCATGCATAGGTGCAGCATGAAACAAATCATCAGCCTGCTCAACCGTATAGCCATAGGCTAAAGCAACAATACGAGAATAGTGACTCATGCGCAAAATATGCATACCCGTTTCGTTATCTTTGTACTCAGAAGCTCGACCTAAACGCTGTATGATTTGTAACCTTGTGCGTTTTAGTTCCTCTGCTTGCACTAGAGATAAATGGTTTTTAACTCTGGCTCTCACAACAGCAGGAGAAAATGGCTTTGCTATGTAGTCTACAGCGCCGCATTCAAGCCCGGCAGTCTCATCGACTGCATCGTTTAAAGCCGTTACAAAGATAACGGGGATATGTGCGTATTTTGGGTTTGCTTTGATCTTTTGGCAAACTTCGAAACCTGTCATTTCTGGCATCATCACATCTAACAGGATTAAATCGGGACGGGCATCTTCCACCAATGAAAGTGCATTGGCGCCATTTTTAGCGAAATAAAGTTCATAATCATCATTAAGAGTCTTCTTAAGTACTCGAAGATTAACTGCCTCATCATCCACGATGAGTAATTTAGCGCTATTGGTAGACGTCATTTAATTCACTTTCTATTTCTGATAGGAGTTTTTCAATGGCTTGAGCTGCTAGTTCAAACTCAAAATCATCAATTTCATCCTTTATTTGATCGACTTGATGCAAATATTCTGAAGGTAAATTCTCAGAAAGTTGTTGCCAAGCATCGTCATCAACATGACTGCGTTTAACGTCATCAAGTAAGGTTTTTAGGCTACTAACAAGACTTTCCCTAGACCAGATTCGCTTGTTGATATCAGTCTCAGAGTGTTGAGGTGATTGCTTAATACCAGAAACTAATTCTGGGATATGTTCAAATTTATTTATTAATTGACCGGCTATTAGCAGATAATTTTGTGTATCACCTGTTGTAAGATGTTTTTCCATCCAGCTCATGCATTGATGCATCTGTTCTAAACCAAGATTGCCTACTACACCTTTTAATTGATGAAGCTTTTGCGAAGTCGCATGTTGATCATTCGTTGCCTGCTCAGATGCTAATTCAACAAAGGAAGCTTTTAACCGTTGTACTCTTTGTAATTCTTGAATAAGGGCTTTTTCCGTTCCCCATAAGGAGAGCGCATAATTAAGATTAAGCATCGCTTTTTTATCCAAGGTTTGCTCATCTTGAGTAGTAAACACAGGGCCTAATTTCAATACTTTCGCCATTTCATTAAACAACGCGTTTTTATTAATAGGCTTGTTGGTAAAACCTTCCATACCGGCCCTTTGGGCTGCGATTCGATCATTTTCTAAGACACTTGCGGTAAGCGCAATAATAGGTACAGGGGATAGCTTATTTGCACGTTCATATTGGCGTCGCTGTCTGGCGGCAGATAGTCCATCCAATACTGGCATTTGTACGTCCATTAATACTAAATCAAAGGTGTCTTGATTGAGTTTATCTAAAACTTCCTGACCATTTTGCACACTCACCACTTGGTGCCCTTCTCTGCTGAGTAACAATGACAACAAATCCAGATTCTGCTGTACATCATCCGCAATTAAAATGCGTAACTCAGGTAAGGACTGAGCAAGTACTGTTTTATTATCTAAAACATCCTCTTCTTGGGCGTCTAGTAGAGGTATTTCTACATTAAAACAGGTACCAACACCGAGTTCGCTGGTAGCGCTGATCTGTCCGCCCATGAGTTCTACCAGCTGCTTAGCAATAGTAGTACCTAATCCTGTGCCGCCGTATTTTCGGCTCATAGAGGCATCCGCTTGAATGAAGGGATCAAACACCTTTGCAAGTTGAGCTTCACTCATGCCGATCCCTTGATCGCAAATTTTTATGCGCAGAGATTTGTCATCATCTGATTTATCAACATATATATTCACGTAACCTTTTTCGGTAAATTTAATCGCATTACCGACAATGTTAATCAATACTTGGCGAAGTCGTTCAGGCGCTCCATGCATAAGTCCTTGCAGAGAAGACCCCATAGTCAATTGTAAATCTATGCCTTTACGATGGGCTTGCAAAGCAAAAGTAGAAATAACAGAGTCCACTAATTCAATAATAGAGAAATTTCGGTATTCAAGTGAAAGTTCGCCTTTTTCTAGTTTTGCAGAATCTAATATGTCATTGATAATATGCAATAATGAATGGGCGGATTGATGAATAGTACTGATAAACTTAATTTGTTCATCTGTCATTTGTTGTTCAAGCAAAATATCGCTAAAGCCAATAATGGCATTCATGGGCGTACGTATTTCGTGACTCATATTGGCCATGAAAGCTGCTCTTGCTTCAGCAGCGGCCTGTGCGTTATTTCGCTCGACTACTAGAGCGTCTTCCATATGTTTACGCTCAGTGATGTCCATTATCAAGCCATCTAAATATGTTCTTTTACCATCATCAGAGTGCATTCTACGGCCATATTCCATCATCCATTTAATGTTACCGTCTTTATCTTTAATACGATACTCGATTGCATAACTGTCACTCACAAAGGCCAAAATCTCTTGCACCTTGTTAAGATCCTCTGGCACAAATAGCTCGGTAAAAGATCGTTTAGGGTTGGGAATCAAAAAGTCTTCGGCCGGATATCCGGTAATAGATTCAACTGCATCGCTGATGAACACCATTGGCCAGGTGTCAGAATCTTCACAGCGAAACGTAATGCCAGGGATATTAGAAATGAGCGATCTGAACTTGGCCTCGTTTTCCCGTAGTGCCGCTTCCATTTCCTGACGTTGTCTTAAATCTTTTATAAATCCAATAAAGATATGCTGATTGTCTTGTTCAACATGCCCTATTTTCAATCGTACAGGAATCTCAGTGCCATATTTGTCCAACGCTATCACTTGATGCTCTTCAACGAGAGATTGTTGGTCTTTTGTTTGCATATAGTCTGCTACAAATTGCATTAAATTTTTGCATTTGTCAGAAGGCAGTAAAAGATCAACAGATTTACCTAAGGATTCGTTTACAGACCAGCCTAAAATACGTTGCACAGAAGCATTCACATTGATGATTTTACCTGCTTCATTGATTGTTAAAATACCATCTGCAGCGGTATTCAAAACTGCTTTTAAGCGTTTTTCATTGCGAATAGCTAAATTTGTAGAGTCTTTGTATTTAAAGATTAAATTTGTAGCTAACACTATGCCTGTAATACTGATAGTGATAATGCTGATAAAAAGCGCTAAATAGATCGAAATGTCTGCAGATTGGTCAGAAGGTTCAAAGCCAGGTGGCATCACGAATCTAGCCGCTGCCATGCCGGTATAATGCATTCCGGAAATAGCCACTCCCATAACTGCGCCTGCTATCAAATTGATGCTTAAAGTCGATTTTTCTAATTTAAATAACGATTTAAGCTTGAATTTTATCCAGAGTGAAACACAGGAAAAGAACACCGCAACGACAATAGATAGTAAGAATATGCCTAAGTCATATCGCAATAGTGGCGCCATCTCCATCGCAGCCATACCGATATAATGCATAGCGCCAATACCAGCGCCCATTAGAGTACCATTTACCAACAGGCCTAAGTAACTAATGCTATGGCGGGTCAAAAAATGCAATGCAGTCCAAGAGGCTACTATTGCTGGTAGCAATGAAATAGCTGTTGTCCCCCATCCATAGTCCACAGGAGTGCACATCACAAAGGCTAACATGCCTATAAAGTGCATGGACCAAACGCCACCACCTAAGGCAATACTACCGGAAAACAAGGACACTCTGCGTCTAAACACAGAATCCGTACTAGCTGCCTGTGAAGCAACTTGAAAACCCATAAAGGAGGCAAAAATTGCGATGCAGATGGATAAAATGACGAAGGGAAAAGAGTACTCACCTTGAATCAGTAAGCTCGTCTCTATTTCACCGAAGAGTTCGGAAACGATAATATTTACCCTGAGGTTAATTAATAACGATTAGATAAATTTTATCGGCCGGAATTAGGAAAAGTTTATACTAGTTTGTCACTAGGTATTAAAGTAAATGCCTTAAAAACTAAGGCATTTACCGCGCACATTTACTTTTTCTTTTTATGAAAACTAAGAAGTCTATTACGTTTTCTTTGTTGGGATAAGGTAAGTTGATTTTTCTTACCTTCATAAGGGTTACTACCTTCTCTAAATTCAATTTTTATTGGTGTTCCCATTACATTTAGAGATTTGCGGAAATAATTCATTAGATAACGCTTATAAGCCTCAGGCAAATCATTGACTTGATTTCCATGAATGACGACCACTGGCGGATTATAACCACCGGCATGGGCGTACTTCATTTTCACTCTTCTTCCTTTAATTAGTGGTGGCTGGTGATCAGCTTGGGCCATCTCCATTATCTGGGTTAATAAGGCTGTGTTTATTCGTCGAGTAGCAGACCCATAGGCTTCCTGAACCGATTCAAACAAATGCCCAACGCCAGTGCCGTGACGAGCTGAAATAAAGTGCAAGCGAGCAAAGTCAATAAAACCTAAGCGACGATCAAGCTCTCGCTTTATGTCGTCTTTAATATCCGAATCTAGGCCGTCCCACTTGTTCACAGCTAATACCAAAGAACGTCCAGAATTTAAAACAAACCCTAATAAAGATAAATCTTGATCACTAATACCTTGCCGAGCATCGATTACCAAAAGCACTACGTTGGCTTCTTCTATCGCCTGTAGGGTTTTTACAATTGAAAACTTTTCTACCGCATCACTGACCTTTTTTCGCTTTCTTACTCCAGCGGTATCAATTAGGATATATTCTCTTTCATCTCTCTCCATGGGAATGAAAATGCTGTCTCTTGTGGTGCCTGGCATATCAAATACCACCACTCTTTCTTCACCCAATATGCGATTAGTTAAGGTAGATTTACCCACATTAGGTTTTCCAACAATGGCTAATTTTATGGGAAGGCTTTGTAGACGCTCGAGTTTTTGTTCTGCATCTTCCTCTTCTAACACAGGCGTTGGTGATACCAACATTTCAGGAAATTTCTCTTCCAAAGGTCCTAGCACAGTGTCTAACAACTGACTTACGCCTCGACCATGGGCAGCTGCAATTTGAATTAGCTGGGCGACACCTAGGGTATAGAAATCGGCGCTTTCACTATCGCCATCTATTCCATCAACTTTATTAACAACCAGATAAGCGGTTTTATCTTGTTTACGAAGATGTTCGGCTATGCCAATATCTGCAGGAGTCAAACCCGCTCTGGCATCTACAATAAAAAGAACGACATCGGCTTCATCAATAGCTAACAAGCTTTGCTGAGCCATAGCTGCATCAATGCCGTCTTCATCACCAGTAATTCCGCCTGTATCTACCACTATAAACTGCCGGTTTTCGAAATTTGCTTGGCCATATTTACGATCCCGTGTCAGGCCGGGAAAATCAGCAACTAGCGCATCCCTTGAGCGGGTCAAGCGATTAAAAAGGGTGGATTTGCCTACATTCGGACGCCCGACTAAGGCTATCACTGGTAACATGTTCTTTCTCTCAAATTAAAAACGCCAATGGAAACTTCCATCGGCGCTTATTGTACAGCTTCCAAGGTTAGTCGCAAATCGCTAAGCTTGGCTGCATTTTCTTGTGGCTAAGGTAACTCTATAGAATAAAGTTCGCCGTCTCGCAGTTGCACGTAAAGTTTACCCTCGTGCTCTACTGGTGCCGAATAGATGCCTTCATCTTCATCGTCACTTCCAACTTCAATGCGAGCAACATACTCACCTTCATCTTGGGTAAAGAAGTGCAAGTAACCCCACTTGTCTCCAACTGCTATGTAATCACCAACCGGCGTAGCTGAAGTTAATTCGCGCTTACGAAGCATGGAGTTTGACCATAGCTCAACCCCATTTCGACGATCCACCGCATATAAGTTGCTGTTAATATCCGTAATAAATAATCGATTACCTTCAATAGCTAGGTCTTGGTATGAAGCATATTCACGATTCCATACAACCTGACCAGTTCTTAGCTCAACGGCAGCAAGAGTACCGCCATAGCTAACAACGTAAATATTGCCACCAAAGATTAAAGGGGTGCTATCGATGTCAACGATTCTTTCTAGTTCTGTGGCTCCCGCTGGTTTGGCAATTAATTGCTCCCAAGCAGTTAAACCTGAATCAATAATATTTACTACTAGTTTACCGGAAGCCGTGCCTACAATGGCGCCACCGTTGGCCGCCGCAGGCGCTGAAACTCCGCGCAAACTCAAAGGCGGTACATCAGTCTCACTTTGCCATTTAACTTCGCCGGTATCTGCGTCTATACCAAATAAAACACCAGCGACTGTATTTACCACTACAACACCAGAGTCTACTGCAGGTGGCGCTAATACTTCACCACTCACTTTTGTCTGCCATTTGATGCTGCCATCTTCTTGGTTTAACGCTAAAACAGTGCCATTTTCAGTACCTAAAAATACAGTTTCATAAGCTACCGTTAAACCACCAGCGATTTTTGCTGAAACGCGACCGGCAAACAAACCATATAGATTTGTCAAACGACTGTCTTTACTCGGCGTACTAATGTCTTGTTCCCAAATCAGCTTACCTGTTTCGGGATTTAAAGCGTAAATACCACCTTGTCGATCAGCGACAAAAACTTTGCCGTAATCTACCGCTGGGCGTAAGCGAGAAAAATACTCTTCAGTACCATCACTATAATCGGCATCCCACAGGATACGTGGGGTAAAAGCGTTGGATATCTCCGGAAGACGTCTTATTTTGAGTTCTTCTTCATCTGTAAACCAACCTGAGATTGTACTACAGCCTGATAGTGTCCCTATCAGCAATACAACTATTAAATACTTATTCACTATCTTGACTCACTTCCTGAGAACCTGCTGCTTCAGCTTGCGCGCGAGCGTAAGCTATGTTGTCGAGTTTCATTTGGATATTAATATCTCCAGGAAGTTCAACCAAAGCTTGACTGTAAGCCGCTTCAGCACCATTAAAATCACCCTTGGCAACCAAAGCATCACCTTTTAACTCAAATACTTGATCATTGAAGGCTGTTGCTTTTACCTGAGCTAATTGAGCCACTGCTTGATCATATTCTTCTGCTTGAATATGTAACTTGGCTAAGCGAATTTTCGCGATATCAGCAACAGCATCGTCACCTTTTGCGACTCTAGATAAAGCTTCTTTTGCCGTGCTTAACTCATCTTTTTCAAGGGCTTGCTGGGCTACAATCAAAGCTGCTAGGTCGGTATATGCAGACGCGTCGTTTTCGCTGATAAAGGTTTGCAGTGGAGCGTAATCTTCAGTTTCAACAAATTTCTCTACACTTTGCTGATAAGCTACGGATGCCATCTCTTTTTGTTCTAACTGGCTATTTGAATACCAGCGCCAACTCCAAAGTCCGCCTACTCCAAGCACTACGCCAATAATAATGGCTGTACCGTTGTCTTTCCAAAACTGTTTAATCGCTTCGATTTGTTGTTCTTCAGTTTCGTAACGTTCCATGATGCCCTCTAAAATGACCAGATTTTCTGGTTCTATTGTGTTTCTAAACCACTCAAGTGTTGCATAATGCCTTGAATGTCCAACGTTTGTTGAGGTTCATCTTTACGCAAATATTTCAATCCATATTGCTTAGATTCGACCTCATTATCTCCAATAACAATTGCGACTTCTGCGCCGCTGTTATCAGCCCTTTTCATTTGTTTCTTAAAGTTGCCGCCACCACAGTGTAATTGAATCTGTAATTGTGGAAATGCATCTCTTAATTGTTCGCTCACTACCATTGCCTGTACCTGAGCCTGTTCGCCCATAGCAGTGATATAAACATCAGCTTTGGGCGCAAAATTTTGTTCAGTCACTTCTTGAATAAGTAACACTAAACGTTCAATACCCATAGCAAAACCAACCGCTGGACTGGGTTTTCCACCTAGTTGAGTCACCAAGTTGTCGTATCGTCCACCAGCACAAATGGTGCCTTGTGAACCTAATAAACTCGTGACCCATTCAAACACAGTACGGTTGTAATAATCTAGACCGCGGACCAATTTAGGATTGATTCGATAGCTTATACCCAAAGCATCCAATTGTTTACAAAGACCGCTTAAATGCGCTTTGGATTCTTCGTCTAAATAGTCGGTCAATACAGGCGCATTAACGAGTATTTCCTGCGTCTTGGCACTTTTACTATCTAAAATTCGCAACGGATTTGTAGTTAATCTGCGCTGAGAATCTTCATCTAGCTCATTTACAAATGCCTGTAAGTAAGCCACCAATGCATCTTTATAGTCTACTCTCGCTTGGGTATCGCCTATGGAATTTAGTTCCAAAGATACGCTATCTTGAATACCAAAGGCTTTCCATAATCTGGCGCCCATAAGAATAACTTCAGCATCTATGTCGGGGCCTTCTAACCCATAAGCCTCAACACCAAATTGGTGGAATTGACGATAACGCCCTTTTTGCGGCTTCTCGTGTCTGAACATAGGACCCATATACCACAATCGCTGCTGCTGGTTATACAGCAAACCATGCTGATTACCAGCGCGCACGCAACATGCGGTACCTTCTGGTCGCAAGGTTAAGCTATCACCATTACGATCTTCGAAGGTGTACATTTCTTTTTCAACGATATCAGTAACTTCACCAATACTTCGTTTGAATAAATCTGTACTTTCAAGAATAGGCGTGCGAATTTCTTGGTAATTATAGCGTGCAACTAATTGGCGAATTTCAGATTCGACAAACTGCCAAGCACCTGTTTGGCCTGGCAAACAATCATTCATACCACGTATTGCTTGAATGCTTTTTGACACTGGATCCCTACTGCAAAGCTATTAATTAAAGCGCGACATTATAAGGATTTTGTCGCGCGGGGTAAATCAAGGAATGGCAAATAGTACAAATTATTCGACGCTATCGTCTACTTTTATGCTAATGCGGTTGGTATTGTCTAACATACTGGCTTTAGCTGCAGCTTTTGCTCGAATCTTACGCTCTAAATTATCCACAAGGTCGGAGTTAGCTATACGCTCTTTTTGTCGTTTACCATCTTCATAGAAGCCACTCATGTTGCGAGCGCCAGTTAAGCCCAAGTCAGAGACCTCAGCTTCGCCGGGACCATTCACAACGCAGCCTATAATGGAGACATCTAACGGGGTAAGTACGTCTTCTAGTCGCTGTTCTAGCGCGTTTACGGTTGCAATCACATCAAATTCTTGTCGAGAACAACTTGGACAAGCAATAAAGTTAATGCCCCGAGAGCGAATTCGCAACGATTTGAGGATATCAAAACCCACTTTAATTTCTTCTACTGGATCTGCAGCAAGGGAAATACGGATTGTATCGCCTATTCCTTCCGCCAGTAGCATGCCTAAACCAACTGCACTTTTTACAGCGCCAGCTCGAATACCACCAGCCTCTGTAATGCCTAAATGTAATGGTTGTTCAATTTGTTTGGCTAATAATCGATAAGCCCCGACCGCTAAAAATACATCAGATGCTTTTACGGAGACTTTAAACTGATCAAAATTCAGCTTGTCTAAAATATCGACATGGCGCATAGCGGATTCAACTAAGGCCTCCGGTGTAGGTTCACCATATTTTTCTTGTAAATCTTTTTCTAATGAACCGCCATTTACACCAATTCGAATGGGAATATTCTTGTCTTTGGCACAATCTACTACAGACTTTACTCTGTCAATGTTGCCTATATTGCCTGGGTTAATGCGCAAACAATCCACACCGTATTCAGCGACTTTTAACGCAATGCGATAATCAAAATGGATATCAGCAATTAAGGGGATATCTGTTTGTTGGCGAATCAACTTAAATGCTTCGGCGGCATCCATGGTAGGCACAGATACTCGAACAATATCGCCACCGGCAGCTTGGATTCGTTTTATCTGTGCCACTGTTGCATCCACATCAGTGGTTAGGGTGTTTGTCATAGATTGCACTGAAATGGGTGCATTATCACCAACAGGCACATTACCTACATAAATACGTTTTGATTTTCGTCGTATAATTGGACTTTCTGCAAACATTATTCACTCGCTAAAGGTAACTGAAACTTCACAGGGCTACCTACCCCAAAGCGACTTAGATCGACTAATTCGTGGTTAAATTCTATGTCGACCTTCTCAGTCGGACAAAGATTCACACTGATCGGAGGTAAAGCCATGACAGTCATTACTCTACCTTGTTTTTTCACACCAACGGCCACAGTTTCGCCGTTAGCATCTTTCACACTTAACCAGCAATCTTCACGAAATGTAAATACAACTTGTACTTCAGTGGCAAAGTCAGCTTCAAAACTATTTGCGTCTGTCACTTCAGCGCCAGATTGTGGTTGTATATCTGTATCAGATTGTAAAAGAGAATCGTCATCTAGGGTTTCATCTGAATCCACAGTTTGACTAACCGACTCTTCTATATCATTTACTGTTTCTGACACTGTTTCTTGTGCAGTATCCATCACGTCTTCAACTTCTTCTGACAAGGAAGAAGCCTCAACATCATCAGCGTTATCTACAATCGTTGGTTGACTTTGTTGTTGAGTGGTTTGCGTTGTTTCAGGCGCTTGTAAACTATAGTCAGGCTCAATTACTTGTTCTGTTTGTGATTGTTCAACCGGCTGAGCTTCATTAGCATCATCTGACTGATTGAAGGTACGCGAAGTAAAATCTGCAAAACTATAATCTTGTTGGTCATACCACCAATAACCTAATGAGGCTATTACTAATATAATTACACCATAGGTCACAAGGTTCCATCGGCTGTCATGGGCTTCACGCTCTACACGGCGGGAAAAACTTTGTAATTTAGTGTCTGATTTATCATTCACATGAATATTATCAAACGCGTCTAATAATGGCGTGACTTCCATATTCACTAATCGTGCATACAGGCGCACATAGCCTTTTGTGAAAGTGATTGAAACACCTTGCTCCATACCATCTTCTTCAATGGCTTGAATACTGGCCAAGCGTAATTTTAGGCGATTAGCCACTTGCTCTTGTGATAGCCCCATTCTCTCTCGCGCATTTTTTAGCTGAGTCCCTGGACTTAGGGGAGTAATAGGTTCGTTAGAAAGTGTCTCTTCGTTATTCATCTGCTTTAGGTTCCTTTACCCGCAATTTTGTGCCGATTTTGATGTCTGACGCATCATTAATATTATTCCAGTCTAACAATTTGTCCATCTTAACGTTATATTTCAGCGAGATACGATACAAATTTTCTTTTGGTTGAACAATATGATAGCCCTCTTCCACTTCCTCAGGCTCTGTAGGTGTCTCTTGAGTGCTACTTTCAACTTCTTCGACAACAGGATCTGCTTGCACACTTGCAATATCTTCTTCAGTATTTGAAGAAGTAGTGTCCTCATATGTTTCTACGACTTCTAATTGCTGCGCTGGTGTTGAGCTTTCGGCCACACTCACCTCTTCAACCTGCGCTTCCATAGCACTAGTCTGTTGTTGTTCTATTTCAGGAGCAGCTTCTACCACTTTAGGTTCAACGGTTTGCAGTTTGCGAGTAACTTTTGCAGCAGGTTTAAACTTACCCATTTGTGCAACATAGGTAGCAGTATGTTGATGTTCTGGATACATTTGTTTCAATAAATCACCATAACCCACTGCTGCTTTAAGGTCATTCATACCTTGAGCAATTTGATAATTTAAAAACAAAGATTCGGGATTAACCGTCGCGTTTCGTTCGTAACGCCACAGCATTTTTTTCGCCTCTTCCCATTGTTGTTTCTGAACGTATAGTTTAGCTAACAAAAATAAACTTCTAGGGCGCGTTGGCTGGTGATTTAACGCGCTATTAAAATAGGTGATAGCTTCATCAATCTGGTTTTGATTTTGCGAGCAAATGGCAAGGTTTTCATAAGTTTCTGCTGTAGCTGAATAACTTCTAGCACTTACCGCCTTTAAAAAATAATCTTTGGCTTTTTCATAGCGCCCTTGTTCGCAAAGAAAAGCACCATAACTGTTAACTATGTCCGGATCATTTCTAGAATACCCTAAGGCATTTTCATAATATTCTTCAGCAATATCTGCCTCTCCGACTTGCTGAAAATAATACGCCATTGCATAGTGTGCTTCGCCAGATCTTGGCGCGAATTCTATAGCTTTATCCAAATTAGACTTAGCTTGCGCATAGTTTCCGTTTTTTAAATAAGTAAGCCCTAAGCTTACTCTTGTCTTGGCTGCTTCTTCTTTATCAATCGCACCCGTACCTACAAATGCTGGATCAACGGGCTCGGATACGCAACCCGATAACCCAATCACTAGGCCTACAATCGCCAATTTTTTCAACATGCCAGGATATTTCCTTTCATTAATCAGATACTTTTACGGAGATAGGTTGCCCTTTCATCTGTTTTTTTAATATTCTTTTTGTTCTATCGACAACGTCACCTACAAGTTGACCACAGGCCGCATCAATGTCGTCTCCACGGGTTTTTCTGACCACTACCGTAAACCCATAGTTCATTAACACTTTTGCAAATCTATCAATTCTAGAGTTGCTCGAGCAAGTATAAGGTGAGCCCGGATAAGGATTAAACGGAATCAAATTAATCTTACTGGGTGTTTGCGCTAACACCTTAGCCAGCTCATGCGCCTGATCTGTGCTGTCGTTGATATGACTTAACATAACATATTCGACGGTTACTTTACCCTGATTCGCCCGAGATTTCTTCAAGTAACGACGTACCGCAGCAAGAAACTCGTCAATTGGGTATTTTTTGTTCACTGGGACAATTTCGTCACGTAATTTATCGTTAGGCGCATGCAATGATATCGCCAGCGCAACATCGATTTCATCGCCCAATTTATCCAGAGCCGGCACGACACCTGAAGTAGATAAAGTCACTCTTCGTTTAGACAAGCCGAATCCAAAGTCGTCCAGCATGATGTCCATTGCAGGAATTACGTTTTTCAAATTGAGTAAAGGCTCACCCATTCCCATCATTACCACATTAGTAATTGGGCGCTGGGAAGTGTCTTTAGATAAACCAATAAAAGTAGCAACACGCCACACCTGGCCTATGATTTCCGCCACCGTTAGGTTTCGATTAAATCCTTGTTGAGCAGTAGAGCAAAATGTACATTCTAAGGCACAGCCAACTTGAGATGACACGCACAAGGTGGCGCGGTCAGATTCAGGAATCCAAACGGTCTCCACCTCTTGCCCACCATCTAGCATGATGGCAAATTTAATGGTGCCGTCGGTAGCCTGCTGATGAAACGAAATTTCCGGCGCTCTTACTTCACAGTTATCAGTAAGCTTTTGGCGTAACTGCTTATTCAGATTGCTCATCTTATTAAAATCTGATTCACCCGCTTGGTAAATCCATTTCATAAGTTGGTCTGCACGGAAAGGCTTTTCGCCGATGGATGCAAAATAGTCTCGCAATCCTTCACGATTAAAATTTAATAAATTAACCTTTTTTGGGGCCTTTGGCGTTTCCACGTCAACCTTAGTCGTCATTCTCTTTAACCTTACAATATATACAAGGCGAACGATAAAGCAAAAAAAGGGAGCCATTTGCTCCCTTAATGCCTGTAACGTTCGCTACAGCAATTACATACTTAATTATCTTGTACGAGGACAGATTTCTTCGTCAGTAAAAAAGTATGCAATTTCACGTGCAGCTGATTCTGGAGCATCAGAACCGTGCACAGCGTTTTCATCTATAGATGCAGCATAGTCAGCACGTAGTGTACCTGCAAATGCTTCTTGAGGGTTAGTAGCACCCATAATCTGACGGTTTTTAACTACCGCATCTTCACCTTCAAGTACCTGAACCATTACAGGGCCAGATGTCATAAAGTCAACTAAAGCACCAAAAAATGGGCGTTCTTTATGCTCGGCATAAAAACCTTCAGCTTTTTCGCGAGATAGGTGAAGCATTTTAGACGCGACAATGCGCAGTCCAGCTGTTTCGAAACGATTATAGATGGCACCGATCGCGTTTTTAGCTACTGCATCCGGTTTAATGATTGAAAAAGTGCGTTCTAAAGCCATGTTGTTGTCCTGTTAACTAAATATCAATTTTGTTGCAATTTATAAAACTGCGCGGATTATATGCAAACTAAAGATAAAATCCCAATGAATTTTTTAATGTTGTTCTGAAGCATGGTTAATAGTGTACTTCGGAATTTCCACTACTAGGTCTTCATCTTGAATAATCGCTTGGCAACTCAAGCGACTTTCTGCTTCTAAACCCCACGCCTTATCTAGTAGATCTTCTTCTAGATCATCGGCTTCGTCAAGTGAGTCAAACCCCTCGCGCAGAATAACGTGGCAGGTTGTACAGGCACATGACTTTTCACATGCGTGCTCAATACCAATACCGTTTTTAAGTGCTACATCAAGTACACTTTCACCTTCTTTGCCTTCAAGTACGGCACCGTCTGGACATAATTCATCATGTGGTAAAAATATTACCTGTGGCATTTTATTCCCCAATTATTAAATATCTGAAATTGACTGACCTGATAAAGCATCTCGAATAGACTTGTCCATTCTTCGGCTAGCAAAGGTTTGGCTTATGGCATCCACAGCTTCAATCTGTTGTTTGATGTCATCAGTGCCAGCACTTTCTCTTAATTGTTCTAGCTTTTGCAACGCTTGTTCGATTTCTTCACGCTCTGATGACGACAAGAGTTCATCGCCGTCTTGCTCAAGGGCTGCATACATTGCTTCTAACACTCTTTGCGCTTCGACTTGCTGCTCTTTAAGCATTCTGGCCTGCATATCTTCGGAGGCATGGCTCATGGAAGCGCGCAGCATCTCCAAGATCTCTGATTCTTCTAATCCATAACTTGGCTTAACCTGTATTTCAGCCGTTTTACCCGTAGATTTCTCCATCGCTGAAACACTTAATAGTCCATCAGCGTCCACCTGGAAGGTGACGCGAATATGTGCGGCTCCGGCCGCCATGGCAGGAAAATCAGTTAAATTAAATTTCGCTAACGATCGACAATGCTCTACAAGCTCTCTTTCACCTTGTAAAACATGAATCATCATGGCGGTTTGACCATCTTTAAATGTAGTAAATTCCTGAGCGCGCGCTACTGGTATAGTGGTATTGCGTGGAATAATTTTTTCCACCAAGCCGCCCATGGTTTCTAGCCCCAACGATAAGGGCAATACATCCAGCAGTAATAAGTCAGAATCCGGTTTATTGCCAACCAAGATATCAGCTTGAATACCAGCGCCTATGGCCACTACCTTGTCTGGATCTATGTTAGTCAGAGGCTCACACTGAAAGAATTCACCCACCGCATTTCTTACCGCAGGAACCCGGGTTGAACCACCAACCATAACGACATGGGCAATGTCTTTCTGGCTTAACTTAGCATCTGCTAATGCTCGCTTGGCGATATTAACGCTTAAATCTACTTTGTCTTGTATTAAGCTTTCGAAGGTCGTTCTATCAATATCAAAGTGAATGTTTTGTTCACCTAGTTGTGCACAAAACACGGCACTTGATTCGTCACTCAAGATTTCTTTTACTTTCTTGGCCGCTTCCATCAAATCTCTATGATAGCGTGTTTGAAGAGCTGCAATATCGAGTTTATCGACAATGTAATTGACTATGGCAAGATCAAAATCATCACCGCCCAACGCAGTGTCTCCAGCGGTAGATAATACTTCGAACACGCCCTTGGTAAGGGTTAAAATAGAAACATCAAAGGTTCCGCCACCTAAATCATATACTGCTATGCTGCCTTGGGCGTTGGTATCTAACCCGTAGGCTATGGCAGCAGCGGTTGGTTCATTCAGCAAACGCAACACATTAAGGCCCGCGAGTTTTGCCGCATCCTTGGTGCTTTGTCGTTGTGCATCATCAAAATAAGCAGGAACAGTAATAACAGCACCCGTTAATTCCTCGCCAAGCGTGCTTTGGGCGCGGTTTTTCAATTGGCGTAAAATATCAGCAGAAACTTCCACTGGTGTTTTATTTCCTGCAACGGTCGCAAACGCAGGATTTCCCTCTGCACTAACAAATGAGTACGGTAGATTGGCCCAAGTCGAAGTGACATCTTGCACACTTCGTCCCATAAATCGTTTGACTGACACTATAGTGTTTTGTGGATCGTTGACCGCATTTTCGATTGCGTCGTAGCCAACAACTTCTGCTTCTGGCGTGTATTGCACAACAGAAGGCAAAATGTGTCGTCCAGCTTCATCCGGTAAGGTCTCACAGCTACCACTGCGTACTGCTGACACTAAAGAATTAGTGGTACCAAGATCTATACCTACGCCGATTTTCTTCTCATGAGGTGCTGCACTCTTTCCCGGCTCAGCAATTTGCAATAACGCCATTAATATATGCCTTTATATCTCTTTGTTTTGCTTATGGGCAATTGGTTAGGAAACTTGCTGTAACTTATTATCAGCCTCAGCGGCAAGTTTATTCAAAAATTTGAGTTTTGTCAGGGCTGAGGCAGCAGCTTCGTTAGATGCATGGTCTTGAGCACTGAGCGCTTGTTCTATCTGTTGAGTTAAATCTTCATCTAAAGATTCGACACTCTTAATAAACGCTTCCAACTGTTGTTGGTTATCAGCGTCAGCCAAGGCTTCTCGTAATTCCATTTGTTGCATTAAAAATTCAGTGTCTCCCATAGTCGCTTGCTCATCTGGCAAGGGAAATTGCCGAAGCGCCAACAAATGTTCGCCTCTTTTTACTGGGGTTTTTAACACATAATAGGCGTCGTTTACTTGTGCATTTTTTTGCATGTAAAGACGCTTTTCTTGCTCGCTGGCACTTGCAAACCTGTCAGGGTGAGTCAATTTTTGCAGTTGTTGATATCGCTGTTTTAACAGGCTTTCATCAATCTGAAATGCATGTGGCAAATTATATAATGCAAAATAGTCTGTCATGTTCATCGGACTCTAGCTTGCACCTATTAAACGGTAAAACTCTCACCGCAACCACATTCACCACTGACATTGGGGTTATTAAAGGTAAAGCCTTCGTTCAACCCTTCTTTGGCAAAATCTAACTGAGTACCATCTAAATAAGTCAAGCTTTTACCATCAATGACAACCTTTACGCCATTATCTTCAAATACATGGTCGCCTTCGTCGATTTGATCAACAAATTCCAAAACATAGGCTAGGCCAGAACAACCGGTAGTTTTCACACCAAGACGAATGCCCAAGCCAGAACCTCTGTTTTGCAAGAAAGTTTTTGCTCTATTCGCTGCTGCTTCTGATACTGTGATAGCCAAGTTTCTGCTCCTAATTACTCGCTGATAATGGTTTACGATTTACTGTTGTCGTCGACTTTTATAGTCTGCTACTGCTGCTTTGATGGCATCTTCAGCCAAAATTGAACAGTGAATTTTCACCGGCGGTAAGGCTAACTCTTGGGCGATATCAGTGTTCTTAATTTCAGTTGCTTGATCAATAGTTTTGCCTTTTACCCACTCTGTAACAAGAGAACTAGAAGCAATAGCTGAACCGCAGCCATATGTTTTGAACTTTGCATCTTCAATAATGCCATCGTCATTAATTTTTAACTGTAGACGCATTACATCACCACAAGCTGGAGCACCCACCATGCCTGTTGCTACTGTAGGGTCATCTTTTTCAAATGCGCCTACGTTTCTTGGATTTTCGTAATGATCAATTACTTTATTACTGTAAGCCATGTTCTCACACCTCTACTTTTAGTGGTTTACCCACTCAACTGATTCTAAATCTATGCCTTCTTTGAACATGTCCCAAAGAGGTGACATTTCGCGAAGCTTAACAATAGCGCTACGCACAACCTTAATCACATAATCGATTTCTTCTTCAGTGGTAAACCTACCGATGCTGAATCTAATAGAACTATGTGCAAGCTCGTCATTCATGCCCAACGCTCGCAGCACGTAAGAAGGTTCTAAACTTGCTGAAGTACAAGCTGAGCCTGAGGAAACCGCCATATCTTTTAATGCCATGATTAAACTTTCACCTTCAACATAATTAAAGGAAACGTTTAAACTACCAGCAACGCGTTTTTCTAAATCACCGTTAAGATAGACTTCTTCCATATCTTTAATGCCGTTCCAAAGCTTGTCGCGTAACATTTTGATACGCTCATTTTCGGTCGCCATTTCTTCTTTGGCTATTCTGAAGGCTTCGCCCATACCCACAATCTGGTGAGTCGGCAAAGTACCTGAACGCATTCCACGCTCGTGTCCACCACCGTGCATCTGTGCTTCAATTCTCACGCGAGGCTTTCTTCTTACGTAAAGCGCACCTATGCCTTTAGGTCCATAAATTTTATGTGCCGAAAATGACATTAAGTCGATTTTCAATGTTTGTAAGTCAATAGGCACTTTTCCAGCTGCTTGAGCCGCATCCACGTGAAAGATAATTTTATTTTCACGACAGAGATCGCCAATCGCTTGCATATCCTGAATGACACCAATCTCGTTGTTGACAAACATTACACTGACTAAAATAGTGTCTTCTCGAATTGCATCTTTTAACTTGTTTAAGTCTAAAAGACCATTCGTTTCTGGTAATAAATAGGTGACTTCATAGCCTTCTCGTTCCAACTGACGCGTTGTATCTAATACCGCTTTATGCTCAGTTTTCACCGTGATGATGTGCTTACCACGCTTCTTATAGAAATGTGCCGCACCCTTTATTGCCAAATTATTTGATTCGGTAGCACCAGAGGTAAACACAATTTCACGAGGATCTGCATTTACTAACTCTGCGATTTGATTGCGTGCTATGTCGACAGCTTCTTCTGCAACCCATCCAAACTTGTGCGAACGAGAGGCTGGGTTACCAAAGTTACCCTCCATCGATAAGCACTCCGTCATCTTTTCAACTACACGAGGATCAACTGGTGTCGTCGACGCGTAATCAAGATAAATGGGTAATTTTAAGTTGCTCATCTGTTACTCCGCTTAAAGTTGCATACTAATTTCAATATTATCTACTAAATTCTTGGCACTGTTATTTTGTCTGTTTGCGACAGACTTCACATCGTTTTTGCTCATCAAGTCGCCAAGGGTTATTTCATTTAAAAAGTTAGCGATACGATCGCTTAATTCTTGCCATAAATTATGGGTCAAACATCGTTGACCGCCTTGGCAATCTGCATGACCGCTACATCTAGTCGCGTCAATGGTCTCATTGACCGCGTTGATTACATCGCCAATCGCAATCTTGTGAGCATCTTTGCCTAACAAATAACCACCACCAGGTCCCCTCACACTTTCTACCAACGCCTGTTTGCGTAGCTTTGCAAACAATTGCTCTAAATAAGAAAGCGAAATCGCCTGGCGCTCAGAAATATCCGCCAGAGACACAGGCCCAGTCTGTGAATGTAAAGCGACATCTAACAACGCTGTCACTGCGTACCTGCCCTTCGATGTTAGTTTCATAATCAATTGCGCCTGCGTGCTAAAATATGCGTAAAGTCTAATTACCTGAGTAATTTTGTCAAGTATTTATCCGACTATTTTACTAGGTTATTATTGATATGAGGTTTAACTTCCATCTAATCAAGGGCCTACAGTATTATTTACTCCGCAACGCTAAAAAATGCCTAAATCTGCGGGTCAAAAGCTTCGTTTTGCTGTTCTTTGATCACAGGTGAAATCCCCGTATTTTCAAAATCTTCAGCGCTAATGCGAGGAATACTATCAGCACAAACATCCCCGCCTAATGATTGTATTACTTTGCACATTTCAGCTACTTTCTTATCCATCAAATGCACATGTTCGAGCATAATACCCATGGCGTTAGCAACAGGATCAGGATTGTCTTCGGCAACTGCATAAGCATCAAAACCATATTTTTTAGCAATGGCCTGGCGTTGCGAAGTTTTATGTTTATTAGCCGGCTGAATAATGCGCCCAGGAATGCCAACGCAAGTCGCGTTTTCAGGCACATCTTTAACAACCACAGAATTTGAGCCTACACGGGCGTTTTCGCCAATCAGAATCGGGCCTAGAATTTTAGCGCCAGCTCCCACCACAACGTTTGCACCTAAGGTTGGATGTCGCTTACCTTTGCTCCAACTTGTGCCGCCTAAGGTAACGCTGTGATAAAGGGTTACATCATCTCCCACCACGGCTGTTTCGCCGATCACTACGCCCATACCATGGTCAATAAATACACGACGACCAAGCTTAGCCCCCGGATGAATTTCGATGCCCGTTAAAAAGCGAGAAAAGGTTGATAGTACTCGCGCTAGCCAGCCTAGCTTTAGATTCCATAGCTTATGGCTAAGCCTGTGGATCCATATGGCATGTAGCCCTGGATAGTTAAACAATACTTCGAAGCTGTTTTTAGCTGCAGGGTCGCGATGAAATACGCTATTAATATCTTCTTTAATTCTACTGAACATAATCATTTATCTTTAGTCAATTTATCTACTGAAGCTAACATTCCCCGTAGAATGTTAATTTCCCTGCTGTCTGGTCGTGCTCGAGTGAACAGTCGTTTAAGTCTGGCCATTATTATGCCCGGGTGATTCTCCCTAATAAAACCGGTCTTACTGAGTGTTTCTTCCAAATGCACATAAAATCTATCGAGATCTTCCACTAAGGGATACTCTGGGGTTTCATTTGGGGCGTATTGGGCGGCTTTCTTTTCTAAAAAGCTCATTCTGATTTCATAGCACAAGGTCTGCACGGCAGCCGCCAGGTTCAGAGAACTATATTCAGGATTAGCATCTATGCAAACGTGAAAATGGCATAGTCTTAGTTCTTCGTTGGTAAGGCCATTTGCTTCTCGTCCAAATACCAAAGCCACCGGATATTGCGGTGACTCAAGGGTTAATTTTGCGCCACATTCTCTGGCCGTTAGCATCGGCCAATCTAGGGTCCTTGAGCGCGCAGATGTTCCTACAACTAAACCACAGCCTTGAATAGCCTGAGAAAGGTCACTGACTATTTCAGCATTTTGCAAAACATCTCCAGCCCCAGCGGCAAGCGCGCTGCTTTTTCCGTCAGGAGGCGAAATAGGGTCGACTAGAACCAACTTTGATAGTCCCATGGTTTTCATAGCCCTCGCAGCCGAGCCTATATTTCCCGAGTGAGAAGTGTTAACCAAAACTATTCGTATATTTTCTAGCATTGCATTGCCCCTTGCAAAAATCGGCGCGTAATATATCACGCAATAGTTTCTCTTTCACTAAAGGATTGAATCTGGTAGACTCCGCCCGTTTTTTAATCTAGTTCTTTATAATATTTGGCGGTTTCTTATGCATCCGATGCTCAACATCGCAGTACGTGCTGCGCGTTCGGCGGGCAGCATTATTGCTCGTGGTTTCGAAAACTTAGACGATTTACAAATTCAATCTAAAGGTTCAAGTGATTATGTCACTAAAATCGACAAGGAAGCCGAAGCTGCCATCATTGGTAAAATTCAACAGTCATATCCTGAGCATTCTTTCATTGGTGAAGAAGGCGGCAACATCGACAACAATTCAGATTTTACTTGGGTGATCGATCCCCTCGATGGCACCACTAATTTTATTCGCGGCATTCCACATTTTGCCGTTAGCATTGCATTATTGTACAAAGGTAAACTCGATCAAGCAGTTGTATTTGATCCTATCAGAGGTGAGCTATTTACTGCATCAAAAGGTGCTGGTGCACAATTAAATGGTTATCGTATTCGGGTGTCTAAAGCCAAAGATTTAACTGAAACTGTGCTAGCAACCGCTTTTCCATTTAAAGATAAAAGTCAATTTGCCGAAGCAAGCAGTAAATTCAATGCGGTATACATGCAATCAGGTGACGTTCGTCGTATGGGTTCAGCGGCCCTTGATTTGGCCTATGTTGCTGCAGGTCGCTTTGATGGTTATTTTGAAAAGGGTCTAAAATCCTGGGATATGGCCGCCGGTGAACTAATTGTGCGAGAAGCAGGCGGATTAAGCACTGATTATGCTGGTAACAATGATCCCCTATATGCGGAATTGAAGAAGCCAGGTTCTGCAAACGGCATAGTGTCAGGGTCACCAAAAGTGGTGCAGCAATTAGTCAAAATATTAAAATAGGTTCTATACTAGATTTTTGACGTTCAAGACAATAAGGCTCATTTAGCGACAAAATGGGCCTTTTTTATAAATTAAGATAAGTTGTTTAGCTATTTATTCCAGTGCAATAACAGTTTATTCTAGAGAAAGTTTCTACATGGTAAGCATGTAGAAGTCAGTGTTCATATATTCATAGCTCAAATGGAGTTGATTTTGGCTACTAATAACGAATCAAAGAGATTAAATTATTTTGTCGGAATTTTGGTATTTCTGATTATTGCGGTATCAGCTTATATCACTATCGGCGATTTGGCGGGTAAACAAAGCCAACAACATCAACAGTCAATATCTCCAGTATTCGCCTTGGTAGAAAATGAGCTTTTGCGCCCACTACATATCGCCGAAACTCTGGCTGAAATTGAGCTTTATAAAGAATTCTTCATTGCGGATGAACCCGATAAAGAAAAGTTAGTCGCCCTTCTCGATAAGTTTAACTCCACATTTGGATACGAATTTTATCTTGCCCATGACAAGTCTAGAAAACAATATAACTCTAATGGCCAAGTATTCGATCTTATAGAAGGTCAGGTTATTTGGTACTTTGCCTTAAAAGATCAGACAGATAATGATATTCAGGCGGTGCTAGGAAAGCGCGAAGATGTGCATTTGTATATAGACGTGCGCCAATATGATGAACAGGGTAACTTTATTGGCTTTGCTGGTTTAGGCAAGTCGTTATCTGATTTTTTATTGTCTTTTGAAAAATTCCGTAATGAATACGGACACGAATTTATCTTTGTGAACAACGAAAAACAAATTGTGCTTTCATCTATCTCCGAATTATCACCTGCCCATGCTATTACTGAAGATGAAGTTATTGGTATTAAAGAAATCAACCAAGTGGAATGGTATGACGAATTCGTGAATCAAGCGGGTGACGATGTAGAGCCTAGCGTGATAGTTTCCAGTGAAACTGGGGATTTGCTGATTTCTAAGCTGTCGTTGCAAAATCTTAAGTGGAATATTTATATTCTCACACCGCTCAATGAACGTCAGTTAGAAGTAAACAAATCTTTTGCGTTATATGTTGCCATTGGTATTTTGATTTTGTTCATCGCCTATAAGGTGTTGTACAAACTCATCGATAAATACATGGATAAAGTGAATCGCCGGATTAATCAAGATCCTCTCACTTTACTTGCCAACCGAGAATACGCTCGCACTTTCTTTTATCGTGAACGTCGGGTACATAGACAAATGTCCGTAATTGTGTGTGACTTAGATAGATTCAAGAATATTAATGATCAATACGGTCATATGGCAGGCGATATAGTACTTAAAAAAGTCGCCCGAACTTTTGAAAGCGTAGTTAGTAAACAAGGTTTAGTAGCACGCTGGGGCGGAGAAGAGTTTGCCATTATTCTACCGGACAAAGATTCCACAGAAGCTCGTGAAGTTGCTGAAAAATGCCGTCTTGAAATAGAGCGCTTGAGCATAGTACACAAAGAAACAGAAATTACAGTCACTGGTTCTTTTGGTATCAGTGCTTCTCGACAATATGCTGACAATTTGGAAGTATTGGTAGAACGTGCAGATCGTGCAATGTATAAAGCCAAAGTAGAAGGCAGAAATACGGTAATAAGCGGTTAGTAGCGCTAGCTGTAAGCCAACTTATAACGTCTATTTGAACATCTAGCCTTATAGATTCTCAAGCACTTTTAGACAAAAAAATAGCAGGCATAGGCCTGCTATTTTTGTATTAAGTTTCACATTATAAAGGTTCTAAATCAGCGCCTTCTTTTTCTACTTCTGTTGGCATTAAGTCTTCTTTACTGATGCCTAGGGCAAGTGCTACAGCACTGGCAATGTACACAGAAGAATAGGTACCAATGAAGACACCCATCAATAAGGCTGTCGCGAAGCCGTGTATCAAACTTCCACCTTTAAAAAATAGCGCCAACAATACCAAAATAGTGGTTAATGAGGTCACTATTGTACGATTAAGAGTTTGGGTCAGTGAAATGTTGATAATTTCGACCGGAGCACCTTTACGAACTTTTCTGAAGTTCTCTCTGATTCGGTCCGACACAACTATGGTATCGTTAAGTGAATAACCAATAACTGCCAGCAATGCTGCTAAAACGGTTAAGTCAAATTCCAGCTGCAATACAGAGAACAACCCAAGGGTAATAAGAACATCATGGGCCAACGCGGCAACAGAGCCTAATGCAAATCGCCATTCAAAGCGCATTGCTACGTAGATAAGAATACAGATTAGCGCCACTATCATGGCTAATCCGCCTTGCTCAGTTAACTCTTCACCAACGTTAGGTCCAACAAACTCAATGCGATCTCGAACGGCAGTTGAGTCCGCTGCTTGCAAGACTTCTACGACCTTATCACCAATAGTTTCCTGTTCAAGGTCATCCCTTGGAGCAACACGAATCAGTACGTCTTGGCTACTACCAAAGTTCTGAACAACGGCATCTGGAAAACTATATTCATTTTCAGTGTTGGCTAAATCAGCTCGGATTTTTTCTAAATCAGCGCCGTCTGGATACTGCATTTGAATCAATGTTCCGCCAGTAAAGTCTAATCCCCAGTTAAGTTGATTAACCGCTAAGGAACCGATTGAACCTACAATCAACAATGTCGAAAAGATTAAAGCCACCATACGAAGCTTCATGAAATCGACAGTTTTATTTATATCTAATATTTGAAGTGCCATTGTCGTTCTCCTATATCGCCAGCTTGCTTACGCGGCGTCCGCCCCAAATGGCATTTACCAAGACGCGAGTCACTATGATGGCAGTAAACATAGAGGTTACTATGCCTATCATCAGGGTAACAGAGAAGCCTTTGATCGGTCCTGTCCCCATTCCAAACAATATCAAACCTGCAATGAAAGTAGTGATATTTGCGTCTAAAATCGTCGAAAAAGCGTTATCATAACCAAAATGAATGGCTTGTTGTGGACTTCGCCCTTCCCTGATTTCTTCTCGGATACGCTCAAAGATGAGTACGTTCGCATCTACAGCCATACCCACAGTAAGTACAATACCCGCCATACCTGGTAAGGTTAAGGTTGCACCTGGAATCATAGACATGACACCAATGATCATGATGACATTTACCACCAAGGCGACGTTGGCCACTAGACCGAACGCACGGTAGTAAATCAACATGAATATCAACACTGCGGCTAACCCATAAATAATCGCTGTTTGACCAAGTTCAATATTCTCTTTACCTAAGCTTGGACCAACCGTTCTTTCTTCCACAATTTGAATCGGCGCGATAAGAGCACCCGCTCTTAATAATAAAGAAAGATCTCTTGCTTCTGATGCGCTGCCAATCCCAGTAATGCGAAATGAATTACCTAATTGTGCTTGGATAGTAGCAACGTTAATAATTTCTTCTTTTTTCTCGAAAATAGTGCGCCCTTCAGCGTCTTTTTCGTTAGTAGCTTCGTATTCAATGAACACAGTTGCCATAGGTTTACCAATGTTATCCTTGGTGCCTTTTGACATTAAACTCCCGCCTTTCCCATCAAGATCTATGTTAACTTGAGGGAAACCATTTTCATCTCGGCTACTATTAGCATCAGTAATATGGCTACCTTCTAGCATTACATCTGCTTTCAATAGATAAGGTCTTCCATCTCTGGTGTAAAGAAGCTTGGCACGAGGAGGAACTCGACCACGCACTGCACTGGCAATATCACCTTCTTGGTCAACTAATCTAAATTCTAGCGTTGCCGTTGCGTTAAGTATCTCTTTGGCTTTTGCTGTATCTTGAATACCCGGCAATTGTACAACTATACGATTTTGCCCTTGTTTTTGTACTAGGGGCTCAGCTACACCTAACTGGTTAACACGGTTTCGGATTATCGTAATGTTCTGTTTAACAGCATAATCACGAATTTCATCCAATCTCGTTTGGGTATAAGCAGCTCTAAGGGTTAATTCATCCTGTTCGGTAAAGCTCATCTCGTTATTGTTATTACGCAAGAAAAACTGAGCACTTTCTAACACTTCAGGATCTCGGAAAACGATCTCTAAGTCTTCCCCAACCACACGTACAGTGCGATATCTTAGCTTTTCTTCTCGTAAACGAGTTTGGATTTCTGCCTGAGCACTTTCAAGAGATTTTTCGATGGCACTTTTCATGTCTACTTCCATTAAAAAGTGCACACCGCCTCTTAAATCCAAGCCTAACTTCATAGGCTCAGCGCCAAGGTTATTCAACCACTCAGGGGTATCAGGTGCCAAGTTCATCGCCACAAAATAGTCATCGCCGAGCAATTCCGCCAAAGACTCCTGAGCTTTCAACTGGGTATCGGAATCGTTTAGACGAACCAACACCCGTTCATCTTTATATTCAATCCGTTTAAAAGGAATTTTTGTCGATTCGAGATGCTCTTCTACTTGGGAGACCATTTGCTCGTTCACGACGCTATTTCGAGAAGGAGATATTTGTACCGCGTTATCTTCTCCGTAGATGTTGGGAAGTGCATATAATCCACACACCAACAACACCACGATAACGGCCAAATACTTCCAAAAAGGCGTTTTATTTAACACAATAACTTCCTATCTATCGCCTAATGACATTGAATATGCATTAGTTGAGTGACTTCATGGTACCTTTTGGTAACACAGCGGTAATGGCAGACTTTTGTACCATGATGCTATTTGATTCATTTAGCATAATTTCAATGAAGTCTTTATCTTCTGCAACCTTAGTAATTTTGCCTACTAGACCGCCTTGGGTGAGTACTTCATCACCTTTACCTAGTTCTGACACAAGTTTCTTATGCTCTTTCACACGTTTCGCTTGAGGACGATAAAGTAAGAAGTAAAAAATTAAACCAAAAACCGCGAGCATGATCAGAGGGCCAAAACCACCCGATGCACCAGGGCCTGCTTCTTGGGCATATGCAGGAGAAATAAATAAACTCATAATGATTCCTTATATTTTCAAATTATTATTATTTTGCAGCTAATCTAACACTGGAACTTCCAGTCCCTTCTCAGCATAAAATTCTTCAACAAACTGATCTAATGCATTATTTGCAATAGCTTCACGTAAGCCTTGCATAACCCTTTGATAATATCTCAGGTTATGAATAGTGTTCAGTCGCGCGCCGAGTATCTCGTTGCACTTGTCTAAGTGATGTAAATATGACCGAGAATAATTTTTACAAGTATAACAGTCACATTTTTTATCCAACGGGCCTGTGTCCGTTTTGTATTGGGCGTTACGTATTTTTATAACCCCTTCAGAAACAAAAAGATGGCCGTTTCTAGCGTTGCGTGTTGGCATTACACAATCAAACATATCAACGCCACGTCGCACAGACTCCACAATGTCTTCAGGTTTGCCAACGCCCATCAAATAACGGGGTTTATTCGGATTGATTTTCGGCGCAGTGTGACGCACTATGCGCATCATGTCTGGCTTAGGCTCGCCTACTGATAATCCACCAATAGCGTAACCATCGAAATCAATTTCTTCTAGCCCAGCTAAAGACTCATCGCGCAAGTCTTCATACATACCGCCTTGAATAATACCGAAAAGAGCAGCTTCACTTTCACCATGCTCTTGTTTACTGCGTTTTGCCCAGCGTAAGGACAATTGCATCGATTGCCTTGCTTCATCTTTGGTGGCAGGAAAAGGCGTACACTCGTCAAAAATCATCACAATGTCAGAACCCAGTTCACGCTGGACTTGCATTGATTTTTCAGGCGTCAGTAAGATTTTTTCGCCGTTAATGGGTGATCTAAAGGTCACACCTTCTTCACTGATTTTACGTAACTGTCCCAAGGAAAACACTTGAAAGCCACCTGAGTCAGTTAAGATAGGTTTATCCCAATGCATAAAATCATGTAAATCACCGTGTTGCTGAATAATGCCCGTACCAGGACGCAACATCAAATGAAAAGTATTGCCCAGACATATGTGAGCCCCAGTGTCTTTAAGCTCTTCTGGGGTCATTCCTTTTACGGTGCCATAAGTACCAACAGGCATAAAAGCAGGCGTTTCAACCACGCCCCTATCGAAGACTAAACGCCCAGTGCGCGCCAAGCCATCTGTGTTAATTAGTTCAAACTTCATTTAATCAAATACGTAATATTGGCGGTAACTTGAGTACCGAATTAAAATTGCGCGAGAGTATAGCAAAATTGAACACAAGATGGCACTGAAAACCGTTTATAGTGGGATTACTCTTAATGCGCTATCTGATAAATCAAACCTCAATCCGATTTTTCGATAAACATTGCATCTCCGTAGCTAAAGAAACGGTATTCTTGTGCCACTGCATGGGCATATGCGTTAAACACATTGTCTCGTCCTGCAAATGCACTGATTAGCATTAGCAAAGTAGACTGCGGTAAGTGAAAATTGGTCAGCATGGCATCAACCACTTTAAATTCATACCCCGGATAAATAAAAATATTGGTGTCAGACATAAATGGGCGAATCTGTCCATCTGGGTGCTGGGCAGCAGATTCCAAAGATCTTACTGAGGTTGTTCCCACTGCAATCACGCGATTGCCCTGCGCCTTGGTTTGCAAAACAGCATCAACGACCGTTTGAGGTACGTTAGCGTATTCTGAGTGCATTTTATGGTCTTGAATGTTCTCCACCCGTACTGGCTGAAAGGTACCAGCGCCCACATGTAGCGTAACCTCTTCTATGCGTACACCTTTATTTTTAAGCTTCTCCAAAATTTGGGTATCAAAATGCAGACCTGCTGTCGGTGCGGCTACTGCACCGGGATTTTTGTTGTATACAGTTTGATACCTTTCTTTATCAGCATTTTCATCAGGTCGGTCAATATAGGGAGGCAGAGGCATATGGCCATGCTTTTCAAGTAGGCTAAAGACATCTTCATCTGCATCGAACTTGATCAAAAATAGCTCATCTTCACGGCCCAAAACTGTAATTTGCAAACCGCCTTCTACAATAATTTTAGTCCCTGGTTTAGGTGCTTTACTGGCACGGATATGACTAACTGCAGTATTATCTTGGCGCACCCGTTCTAGCATGACTTCTACTTTACCGCCGGTTTCTTTCTGGCCAAAAAGACGCGCAGGAATAACTCTAGTATTATTAAAAATTAATAAATCCCCTGGCGCGATCAAATCTACAATATCGGGAAAAAGCTTATCTTCCAACCTGCCATTTTTACCGTCAAGGGTAAGTAACCTGGAGCCTGTGCGCTGTTCAGCCGGGTGTTTAGCGATTAAAGAATCGGGTAATTCAAAGTCAAAATCAGATAATTTCATCGGTTAGTCATATAGTCTTTTGATTAAAAGGTATTGAATCTCATACATAGTAAGTAATCCCAATACCTCAATTTTAGTGATTATTTTTTGTTCTTGTTCTACTCTTTGTGTCAGGAAATTTTACAGACTTCATTGACATCTCCCTATGTTGATTTTAACCCGACTTCTTCGTCGGGTTTGTTTTTTTTGGCCACTTTATATCACGTTTTTCACAAATCCTTGTTTTTTGGTTCACTTTTTTTTGTTAGCAAGTATCATTTACAAAAAAATCACTAACCAACTGATGATTTAATGGTCTGGCCGAAAATTAAAAAAGCAATGATGAAACACTTCACAGAAATGAAGTGGTACACCATCATGGCACTTCTCATTTTTTACGCTGTTTCAACCTGGTTTATGCTTTTGCTTGCAGGTGAAGAAGCATTACTAGATATAAGAGACTATTTATATTGGCTAGTAGTGACCGGATCGACAGTGGGTTATGGTGATATGTCACCTGAAACTGAAGGTGGCAAAATTCTAGTAGCTGTTTATGTAATCCCAGCTGGCTTAAGTATTTTCGCGTTAGTACTGGGAAGAGTGGCTGGATGGGTGTCTCTTCAATGGCAGAAAGGATCTAAGGGTATGCACGAGTTAAATGTCAGTGAGCATGTGCTCATTTTGGGCTGGAATGGCAAACGTACCGAACAATTACTCAAACTTTTATTAAAAGAGCGAGAAGATGTAATTGGCGAGCCAGAAATTGTATTGTGCGTTCGCGCAGATATTACCAACCCGCTGCCTGGCGAAATAGAGTTTGTCAAAGTTGACTCCTTTAACAAGGATGAGGATATGGATAGAGCTTGCGTTGCTGACGCTTCCACTATCTTGATCGACAATCCAGAAGACGACATGACAATGACCTGCGCGCTCTATTGTTCCAAACGTAACCCTAGTGCTCACAAAGTGGCGTATTTCGATGATGAAAGTCTGGTACCTTTGCTGCAACAACATTGTCCTGAGATAGAATGTACACCAAGCGTGGCAGTAGAAATGTTGGCTAAATCAGCCTTTGATCCTGGTTCAAGCATGCTGCATCATGACCTGCTAGATGTATATGAAGGACAAGCACAATTTTCAGCGATAATCCCCAATAAAATCGAAGAGATTTGCGCCGAAGCCTTGTTCTATCAATTAAAAAAATCTTATGATGCAACTTTCATAGGCTTTGCCACTGGCGATGTGTCGCACAAAATTAGTGTTAATCCATCACTTAAAACCAAACTCTACGGAAAAGATAAAATATTTTATATCGCCAATAAGCGAATCAATAATATTGATTGGGAAAAGATTCAAAACTTGACTGACACGGAAAAATAACATTCAGCGAGAAAACCTTGATAGCAAAGCCGCTTTGTATCGAAGTTAAGTCAGGGAAAATTTGCTATATCAAGGTATAAACTTTAGATGTTAATTGTTGTCCGATTGTCGTACACTTTCGCTGATTTTAGGATTCAAAAAGTAAACACATGAGCAGTACGCAACAAGATACTACACAGCAACAAAAGCCGCAGCAGCAGGGCTTTTTTGGCAATTTAATTTTTAATATCGCTGTACCTGTCCTGATAATGAGTTATTTAAGCTCAGATGAATACTTAGGTCCTGCTTGGAGCGTTGTGCTCGCCCTATCCTTTCCATTGGTGTACGGGCTGTATGATTTTAAACAAAGCCACAAGGTTAACCTTTTTTCTGTGCTAGGTGTGGTCAGTGTTTTACTCACTGGCGGTATTGCATTACTCAAACTACCTGCTGAATATATGGCTATCAAAGAAGCCAGTATTCCCTCTATTTTAGGTCTCGCGGTTTTAATTACTCAATTCACCCCAAACCCTCTGGTTAAAGTCCTAATATTGAACGATCAAATTGTAAATTGGGAAAAACTCAATCAACGATTAGACGAAAAGAATATGCATGGTGAATTTAATAAGAAGATTGCGGTTAGTAGCTATATAGTGGCCTCATCGTTTTTCTTATCCGCTGTGCTGAATTATTTGCTAGCGAAGTGGATATTGGTTTCTGAGCCTGGTACTACCGCCTATACCGAAGAACTCGGCAGAATGACCGCACTTAGTTATCCGGTGATTGTTATTCCGAGTATGATTTTATTGATTGGCGCATTAATTTATTTATTTAAACAAATAGGCTCCTGTACTGGGGAGCCTATTGAGAATTTTCTAAATCAATAAAAAAGCTTATTGAGCGTATTTTTCATCCAACAAGGTAAAGATACGCTCTGCAATTTCTATATTGTTTATATTACCTGTAAACCTTTCACTACCAGGTCCAAAACCATAAATATTTACATCCACACCAGTATGGCCACTCGTCGTCCATCCGGTGTTTGTGCGCTTATCAATAATGCGTTTTACGATTTTTTCCACGTCTTTTGATGGCATATCAAGATCAATCAGTGACAATAAATTTTGTTCTTCTATGGTTAATTCAAAGCCTAATTGCTGACTTAAAAATCCGGCTTTATCATCCTGTTCAGCCAATTTACCGGCAATGGTTTCAACCGAAGCTTTGATGGTTTTTAGCCATCTTGGATCCCATCGATAATCACCGTTTGCCGCAACGGTAAGTCCGCCAGTACTGTGATCAGCAGTAATTACCACTAGAGTATCAGGATGATCTTTCACATAAGTTTTCAATAAACTAATTGTTTGCGCAAAGTCTTCCATTTCGTTTACTAAAGACGCTATGTCATTTGCGTGCCCTGCCCAATCAACCTGGCTTGCTTCAACCAATAGGAAAAAGCCTTGGTCACTGGTTAATTGGTTTAACGCGGTTTTTGTCATTCTGCTTAAACGAAGTGGATCTGAATCATCCAGCGCCCAAGGCAGTTCATCGGGTCCAAACAGTCCCAGCAATGGCTGCTCGCCATTAACTGTGTCTAATTGATCGTAGTTATCAATGTATTGGAAGCCGCTGGCAACAAACTCATCTACGATATTTCTATCTTCGCGAATAAAGTGGGTTTGCCCCGCACCTAACATAACGTCGGCAAGGAATTTTCCGTCAATGCGGTCATTAAAAAATGAGTCAGCGATTTGGTTGTAATTTTTTCGTTGCTCGTTGGCTACCATATATGACGCTGGTGTTGCATGCACTATGGTAGAAGTTACCGTTAAACCCGTTTTCATGCCGTATTTTCTTGCGCGATGTAAAACGGTTTCCAAAGGCTGCTTGTCTATATCAACGCCAATCGCGCCATTATAAGTTTTTACACCAGTTGCCAATGCGGTAGCTGACGCCGCTGAGTCAGTAATATATCCAGAATCTGGATGAGGATAAGTGCGCGCAGTACCTAGCAGAATATCATCTACCACTATGGGCTCTAACACTTCGGTGTCAGGATCATCTTTATAGTTTCGATACGCAGTAATATAGGCTGGCCCCATACCATCGGCAACAACCATAATTATATTTTTAGGTAGGCTAGGCTTTGCAACTAATGTTTCTGTTTGCTTGTCCGTAGAAGTACACCCAGCGATGAATAAAGCAGTCAAGCCGCATGCGACTGCAATTTTGCTAACTCTGTCTATCATAGATTTTCAATTTAGTTTTTGTCTGGTCTGTGATGATAGAACAAGGCACAGCAAAAATTAACAGCCAATTGGTATTATTTAGCATTAAGTCAGGCAATTATTCGAAAAATATCCGTAATTGTTAATCCCAAGTTATGTGCATGTTTAAACAACGTACTCTTTAGGTCAACTCCACATCTTGCAGGCTCGCCGTTCTATGCTCAAACATGCCCCATTCACATTCCATTTTCTTCACAGCCTCGTGAATTGCAAGCCAATCTTCTTTCACTTGATGTTGTTTTAACGCGAAAAATGGGTCCTTATTGAACGACTGCCAGTCGCTTAACAATTTGTCATATTCGGCCTTGCACTCTGGAGAGTACAACTGTGGATCTTGTCCTAAACGCCGTGCCATTAATTTTAACAGGTTATAACAAAGTGAAGCTTGACCTGCGGCGACTAAGCAAGGCAATTCATACTCTTTATCAAACCATAAGGTTGTTCCCATATTAAACGCAACACAAGCGACCTTATTTAATTCAGTAGAAGGCTTTTCAACTGCGGGAAAGGGTGGCGAAATAGTTTTTGACGGTGACAAGGTATAAATAAGATTGGAAATTCGTTTGTTTTTAGACAGTGAATCATGCGTATTATAAGCCAATCCGTACACCAAACTTCTTATCCGTTTCATAAACACACTGGTGGTCAAGGTCATTAATGAGCCAAACCTTAAATTTATCATGGCGCGGATCTGACCAAACTTTAATTTTTTCAGCGAATCCCACGCTCTTTCTCCCACACTTGGGATCTTAGGTAACACATCATCGCGAATGATCGTATAGATAAAATAAACAGCCGTTGACGCAACAGTGGTTAAAATAAAGGGAATTGAATATAAAAACACAAAGCGTTCCCATGACCATTGGTCAGTCTGCCAATCTTGAACTGCGTGATAAAGTATGGTGATCAAAGTAATACCGCATAACACCACAAAAGCCTTTGCCATGCGGGATATTGTATTCAAGGATAATCCACCCGCATCTTCAGGCAGTGGCATTTGATAAAGCGTCAAAGAAGGTTGATCAACATCGCTGATAATTAATACATCGAAGTCATCAGGATTTTTTTCTTCAATCGTTAATAAACTCTGAAGCCCCTGATTATCAAAAACCCCACCATCCATCAAACCTATAGGTCCCTTAGGGGCTGTTGGGTCACTATAATCTCGTTTAAAAGGAAACGATGAGGTTACTGTGGCCGGAATTTCTTCATTTTGCCATGTAAAATCGTATGGAAATGAAATGGGTTCAAAACCGCCTGGAAAACATGAGGAAGCGGCGACTATATCCGACAAGCGAATCTGAGCAGCATCTTCTTTGCTTATATTATTATAAAAATTGCCAATTTTTCCGTCGAAGGTTTCTGTTCTCTGAAACCGAAACGCTAATCCTGATCTAAAGTCAGTGGTATTTAACACCACATTTTTTAAGGCTCCTGCATTGTCGGCATTCAGAATATCGCCAAAATAATAGGGAGATTTATCTTCTTTGCAGAAAAACGTATTTGCATACACTTGAGCCATAGACACAATTAAGTCTTGTCGATTTGAGCTGACCTTATTTTCCTTGTGAGCTAGGCGCTCTAAACCATCAGCGACTAAATTTGTATTATTCAATGACTTATAGAAAGCTTTAAAAAACTCATCAAAACTCTTATCTTCAGCTCTCGATAAGGCATATCTCGCGCCAGTAAAAGTACCACCTGAAACCGTTGAAATAGCATTTAACTTTTCTGTTAAGCCAAAACTGTTCAGGTAATCTAAACATCCAAAGTGAAAAGCCGCTGCCCTATAGCCACCGCCTGACATACAGATACCTACATCACCATTGATTAAACTGGTGTACGAAGAAATGGGGATTGCTTGATTTTCAGAGTCCATAGTCCTTTGTCCTTTTTCAATGGCACCTGTGCGTAAAGCACTCGAATAGGTTTGTCCATTTACTTCAGAAGCAAACTTGGGTGCACTGTTATTTTTTATTTAACAATTATTGACAGTAAGACAATAAATTACAATATCTACCAAGAATTGACAGACAATATTTAGCAAATAAATGCCTAGTATAGGGATTCAAAGATATTCCCCCTGCTAATCCCTTAAATTTGCTCAAATAATTCCCCTCAGCATTTTATGTTGCACTGCAATATGAGCAGTGTTTTTATTAATTATCATAAACTTATATTCACATTTGATAATCATTCATAGTTTTTATGGCGGTGATTAGGTTTATATATTTTATTTATCTGAGTTGAGTGGTTAGCATGGAATCAGATTCGAAAAGCCCCGGGGCATATCGCTTTTTGAAAACCAGTGATCGCTAATGATCAAGACTATTGAGAAACAAGAGGATACCGCTATGTCAACTTATCAACAGGATATAGACCAAGTAACTGAATTAAAAAACCAATATGGTAGTACTTGGGCTGCAATAAGCCCTGAATATGCAGCGCGCATGAAAGCTCAAAACCGTTTTAAAACTGGTTTAGACATTGCCCGTTATACTGCGTCGATTATGCGTAAAGATATGCAAGAATACGATGAAGATTCATCTAAGTACACACAATCACTGGGTTGCTGGCATGGCTTTGTTGGCCAACAAAAAATGCTTGCAGTGAAAAAGCATCGAGGCACTACAAACAAAAGTTACTTATACCTATCAGGTTGGATGGTTGCAGCACTTCGCTCTGAATTTGGTCCGTTACCTGACCAATCAATGCATGAAAAAACCACAGTGCCAGCATTGATTGAAGAACTTTATACCTTCTTACGCCAAGCAGATGCGCGTGAATTAGGAAACCTTTTCGATGCATTAGATGCTGCAAAAGCAAATGGTGGTGATGTTGCAGGTATCCAAGCACAAATTGATAACTTTGAATCTCATGTTGTTCCAATTATTGCTGATATCGACGCAGGTTTTGGTAACGAAGAAGCAACCTATTTACTTGCTAAAAAGATGATTGAAGCAGGTGCATGTTGTATTCAAATAGAAAACCAAGTATCTGACGCAAAACAATGTGGACACCAAGACGGTAAAGTAACAGTTCCTCACGAAGATTTCTTAGCTAAAATTAACGCTGTACGTTATGCCTTCTTAGAACTAGGTGTGGATGATGGTGTTATCGTAGCCAGAACTGACAGCTTAGGTGCAGGCCTTACTCAAAAGATCCCAGTGTCTCAATCTGCTGGTGACTTAGCATCACAATACAACGCATTTTTAGACACTACACCTGTTACTTCGTTAGATGAACTAGGTGAAGGTGACCAAGTGCTTAAAATTAACGGTGAGTTAGTTAAGCCAGTTCGTTTACCAAATGGCTTATATAAGTTTAAAGAAAATACAGGTGTAGAACGCGTTGTACTTGACTGTGTAACTTCTTTACAAAATGGTGCTGATTTGTTGTGGATTGAAACTGAAAAACCACACGTTGGACAAATTGCTGAAATGGTAAATGCGATTAAAGAGCAAGTACCAAACGCGAAACTTGTGTACAACAACAGCCCATCGTTTAACTGGACATTAAACTTCCGTCAGCAAGTATTTGATGCGTGGCAAGAAGCTGGTAAAGACGTCTCAGGTTATGATCGTGCAGCACTAATGTCATCTTCTTACGACGATTCTGACCTAGGCAAAGAAGCGGATGAAAAAATTCGTTCGTTCCAAGCAGACGGCGCAAGAGAAGCAGGTATCTTCCACCATCTTATCACGCTACCTACTTATCACACGGCTGCATTGTCTACTGATAACTTGGCAAAAGGTTACTTTGGTGATGATGGTATGTTGGCTTATGTACGCGGTGTACAGCGTCAAGAAATCCGTCAAGGTCTAGCCTGTGTTAAACACCAAGCAATGGCTGGTTCAGACTTAGGTGATACTCATAAAGAGTACTTCTCTGGTGACCAAGCATTGAAAGCTGCTGGTGAAGATAACACCATGAACCAGTTCGACGTGGTTGCTTAACCTTTCCCTTCAGAAAGTCATTTAGACTCTTGTTCAGCGCCCTTCGGGGCGTTTTTTTATTGTCTCAACTAACGTCAAAGGTAACACTTTTTTCCTATTGGCAACCTAGCTATTCTTTTGCAGAATAAAAATCATTATTTATTTGAATTACATCAAGTTATAATTTGATTGTATTCATACGACTAATAGTGCATCTTATCGCTATCTGTTAAGGTTATATAATCTATCTCCTAGCTTATTTGGTTAACCTCGACGTTAGAAAAGGAATTGCTTTGAATATCGCAAAAATTGATTTAAACCTACTTGTATATCTAGATGTGTTGTTACGTGAAGGTAGTGTTACCAAGGCCGCCAACCAATTAAGCATCACCCAACCTGCCATGAGTAATGGCTTAAAACGGCTAAGAGATTTGTTCAAAGATCCCTTATTAGTGAGAACCAGCGACGGCATGACGCCAACCAAAAGAGCCCTTGAGCTGCAACCAGTTATCCGAGATGTTCTGGCGAAATTGGAATCTTCTATCCAACCTGAAGTTGAATTTGATCCCCTAACCAGTACTCGTACATTTCGTATAATGACCAGCGACTATGCCGAATCAACACTGTTATTAGAGTTAATTGGCAGAATCGCAACCGAAGCACCGAACATTACCCTAGACCTGATTACACCAAGTGACGTTACCTTTCATGACGTAGAGCAAGGTAAAGTGGATATGGCAATAAACCGATTTGAAGAATTGCCTTTGTCCTTCCATCAAAAAGTCATTTGGTATGATACCTTTGCTTGCGTGATCAGCTCAGATCATCCAGCTAAAAGCAACTTTACCTTGGATGCCTATCTAAAAGGACATCATATTTGGGTCAGCAAAACAGGTTTTGGTGTCGGTGTCGGTATAGATCCAACGGAGGTACAAAAACTGGGTTGGGTCGACGCTGAATTAACTAAGTTGGGTAAACAACGAGATATTCGCGTATTCACTCGACACTACCATGCAGCTCTGCAACTTGCTAAGCGACAAAACTTAATCGCTACCTTGCCTAGCAGAGCAGCTAAAATTTTCACTGATGATCCTACAATGACAGTGGTTGAGCCTCCCTTTGATATCCCACCAATTGCATTGAAAATGGCCTGGAGCGCATTGTTACACCATGATGCAGGACATGTTTGGCTACGTCGTTTAATCAACGATGTCGCACAACAAATTCAATCTCAGTAATAAAAAGCAAAACTCATTCATGATATTTATGTCAAACATATTTATCATAAACTAAACATTAGGTGGCGGCTTGAATAAACTGATGCCTACACATATTTAGGAGTCAGCTTATGTCAGGTTATACCGAGCGCGGTCAACTTAAAATTGCAAATCAATTATTTGATTTTATCGAGCAATCCGTTTTGCCAAATTCGCAAGTGGAATCCGGTCAATTTTGGCAGGATTTTGAAGCTTTATTGGTAAAAAATACCCCTGTGAACCAGGCTCTCCTTGATAAACGTGATCAACTACAGGCGCAGATAGACGAGTTTCATCAAACTAACCAGCAAGCCGATTTTGCTAGCTACAAACAATTTTTACAGGACATTGGCTATCTTTTGCCAACGCCAGAAGCACAACCCATAGCAACTAAAAATGTCGATGCTGAAATTGCCACTATGGCTGGTCCGCAATTAGTAGTGCCAATTAATAACGCACGTTATGCCTTAAACGCGGTAAATGCACGCTGGGGAAGTTTATACGACGCTTATTATGGTACCGACGTTATCAGCGAACAAGATGGCGCAGAAAAAACAGCAAGCTTTAACCCTGTTCGTGGTCAAAAAGTAGTAGCAAAAGCCAGAGAATTACTAGACCAAATTGCACCTTTACAATCAGGTTTCCATGCCCACAGCACTGGATACGAAATTAAAGACGGCAAATTAGTGGTTAAATTAGCAGATGGTGGTAGCACTGAGTTGTCTGATAACAGTCAATTGACAGGTTATAAAGGTGATAAAGCTGCACCAACCGCTATTTTATTAGTGCATAACGGTCTTCATGCTGAAATCCAATTTGATGCCGAAGATGCCATTGGCAAAGATGATCCGGCATTTATTAAAGATGTGTTAATCGAGTCAGCGCTTACGACCATTATGGATTGCGAAGATTCGGTCGCCGCGGTAGATGCTGAAGATAAAACCTTGGTATATCAAAATTGGTTCGGTCTGATGATGGGCGATCTTAGCGTTGAAATGCGTAAGAATGGAAAAGCCGTATTACGCAAAATGCATGCAGATCGTGAATATATATCCCCAGAAAGTGACCAAAAAGTTGTGCTATCCGGTCGCAGCTTGATGTTCGTAAGGAACGTAGGTCACCTGATGCAAAACGATGCTATCTTACTCAACGATCAACCGGTTTATGAAGGTTTGATGGATGGGGTAATCACCAGCTTAATTGCCAAACACGATTTATTAGGCAATGGCAGTGTAACCAACAGTAAAACTAAGAGCATTTACATCGTAAAGCCCAAAATGCACGGGCCGGACGAAGTCGCCTTCACCAATCAGGTATTTGCTGACATTGAAGATATGTTAGGACTTGAAAGGTTTACCATTAAAATGGGCATAATGGACGAAGAAAGACGTACAAGTCTTAATTTGGCCGCCTGTATTGCTCAAGCAAAAGACCGCGTGGTATTTATTAATACCGGCTTCTTAGATAGAACTGGCGATGAAATCCATACATCAATGTTAAAAGGTGCTTTTGCACCAAAAGCCGAGTTAAAAGAACGTCCTTGGATTACTGCCTACGAAAAAGCCAACGTATGCACGGGTCTAGCTGCTGGACTTTCTGGTAAAGCACAAATAGGTAAAGGCATGTGGCCGATTCCTGATCAAATGGCCAAAATGATGGAAGCAAAAATCGGTCATCCTAAATCAGGCGCCAATACTGCTTGGGTGCCCTCGCCTACGGCGGCTACGTTGCATGCACTGCATTATCATCAAGTAGATGTATTTGGGATTCAAGCAGAACTCGCTTCGCAAGACTTTGATGGCATAGACACCATTTTAGATATCCCGTTACTTTCAGCACAAACGGATTTAACTAACGAACTTATCCAACGAGAAATAGATAATAACGTTCAAGGTATTCTTGGTTACGTAGTACGTTGGGTGCATCAAGGTATTGGCTGTTCTAAAGTACCAGACATCAATGGTGTTGGTTTGATGGAAGATAGAGCGACTCTGAGAATATCCAGCCAACATATTGCCAACTGGTTGGAACACAATATTGTTACCCCAGAATTAGTAGATGAGTCATTACAACGTATGGCGAAATTAGTAGATGAACAAAATCAGACTGATAGTAGCTATATTCCAATGACCCCAGATGTAGATACGTCAATTGGGTACCAAGCTGCGCGAGATTTAATCTTTTTAGGCAAGGTACAACCAAACGGTTATACTGAGCCCTTGCTTCATGAAAGACGTCGCGAAATGAAAGCAGCTTTGAAAAATTAAAAAGACTCTTTAGGATATTTATCACGTTTTTAAATATTTCTGATGATAGCTATTGATTTAAACTATAAAGACTATTACATTTGCAGGATATTTTAAGCGCTAAGCAAAGGAACACATGAAAATGATAAGCATGTTAAACCTGCTTCTACTCGGTCTGGCAAATTTGACGCACGGGTAGCGCTTGGCAAAAAATTACGAAACCCGTGCATTGCACGGGTTTTTTTTTAGGCAATTTACAACATAAGCAGAAGCTGAACAGGAGAGTAATATGAGTGACAGAGTCATAATTTTTGACACTACACTACGTGACGGTGAGCAAGCATTACCAGCAAGTCTGAGTATGCGTGAAAAGTTGCAGATTGCTCTCATGCTCGAACGCTTAGGAGTAGATGTTATTGAAGCAGGTTTCCCGGTTTCTTCACCTGGGGATTTTGAGTCAGTAAAACTAATCGCAAAAGAAATTAAAAACTCCACTATTGCAGGTTTGTCTCGCGCATTAGAAAAAGACATAGATGCTTGTGTGGAAGCGTTAAAAGTAGCTGATCATTTTAGAATTCATACCTTTATTGCAACCTCAGACATCCACGTGGGTACTAAGTTACGCATGTCCCAAGACGACGTTGTAGAAATGGCTGTAAAAGCGGTAAAACACGCGCGTCGATTCAGTAACGATGTGGAATTTAGCTGTGAAGATGCAGGTCGAACGCAAATCGACTATTTATGTCGTATGGTAGAATCTGTGATTGATGCAGGTGCAACCACAGTAAATATTCCTGATACCGTTGGCTACACAGTTCCTACCGAATTTGGCGGTATTATTAAACAATTGTTTAACCGCGTACCTAATATTGATAAAGCAGTGATTTCCGTGCATTGCCATAATGATCTTGGTTTAGCTGTAGCAAATTCACTATCAGCCATTCAAAACGGCGCTCGTCAGGTTGAATGTACTGTCAACGGTATTGGTGAAAGAGCCGGTAACTGTTCGTTGGAAGAAATTGCCATGACCTTGAAGACTCGTGAGCAAATGCTTGGCTATAGCACTAACATCAATAGCCATGAAATTTCCAAAGCATCTAAATTGGTTAGCCAATTATGTAATATGCCAGTGCAATCCAACAAAGCCATTGTTGGCGCTAACGCGTTCAGTCATTCTTCGGGCATTCACCAAGATGGCGTGTTAAAAGGGCAAAATACTTACGAAATCATGACACCTGAAAGTGTCGGCATAAACAAGAATAATTTAAATCTAACCTCGCGCTCTGGCCGCCATGTGATTAAACATAGATTACATGAGCTTGGTTACAAAGATGACGAATATGACTTGGATGAAATCTATACGTCATTCTTAAAGCTAGCGGATAAAAAAGGCCAAGTGTTTGATTATGATTTAGAGGCGCTCTTATTCTTTAACCAGCAAAAACATGAAGATGCCTATTATAAGTTAAACTATTTACATGCCACCAGTGGTCATAACATAGTGCCTTCTGCCACAGTGACTGTAGCCGCTGGTGATAAAGAAATCACCCAGGCTAGCACAGGTAACGGACCAGTTGATGCTGCGTTCAATGCTATTATTAGTGCCATAAATGGCCACGACCTTGAGATAGTTGATTTTAAATTAGATTCCAAAGGTGCAGGGGCAGATGCATTGGCACAGGTCAGTGTCATCGTAGAATACAAGCATAGACGTTTTCACGGTATAGGCTTGGCCACTGATATCGTAGAAGCTGGTGTAAAAGCGTTAATATTTGTACTAAACAACACACACTTAGCTGACCAAATTGATCAGCAAAAACAACAAAAAATAGCGGGAGTATAGAATGGCGAGTTTTAACATCGCAGTCTTGCCGGGCGATGGTATTGGCCCTGAAGTGATGCAAGAAGCAAGAAAAGTATTGACTGCGATTGAAGAAAAATTTGGATATAGCTTTAACTGCACGCAATATCCTGTCGGCGGTTATGCCATTGATCATTGTGGCGAAGCTCTGCCACAAGAAACCTTAGCCGGTTGTGAAGCTTCTGACGCCATTTTATTTGGCTCAATTGGCGGTCCAAAATGGGATGCATTACCACTGGAAAAACGTCCTGAACGTGCAGCTTTATTGACGCTAAGAAGCCATTTTGATCTTTTTAGTAACCTGCGTCCGGCCAGAATTTATCAAGGACTCGCCCATTTATCCCCTTTGCGTTTAGATATCGCTGAAAACGATGTAGACGTGCTAGTTGTGCGTGAATTGACCTCTGGCATTTATTTTGGCCAACCAAAAGGCATTGAAGGCGAAGGCGAGCAACAATGCGCCTTTGACACCATGCGTTATACCAAAGCTGAAATACGTCGAATTGCACATTCAGCATTCCAAGCTGCACAAAAGCGCAAACAAAAAGTAACCTCTGTCGACAAAGCCAATGTTTTGGTGACTAGCCGTATGTGGCGCGAAGTGGTAGAAGAAGTAGCTAAAGAATACCCTGAAGTTACCTTGGAACACATCTATATTGACAATGCGACCATGCAATTAGTCGTAAACCCAAATCAGTTTGACGTATTACTATGCTCAAACTTGTTTGGCGATATTCTGTCCGATGAATGCGCCATGATTACAGGTTCAATGGGATTGCTTCCATCAGCAAGTATTAATGGCGACGGTTTTGGCATGTACGAGCCCGCAGGCGGTTCTGCGCCTGATATCGCAGGAAAAGGCATTGCCAATCCTATTGCACAGATTCTTTCTACTTCGATGCTGTTAAGATTTAGCCTTGGATTAGAACAAGCTGCTGATGCCATTGATGCCGCAGTGGTAAAAACGCTTGAAGATGGTGTTTTGACCGGTGAACTGTTAACCGCAGATCAAAAACATTTGGCGAAATCGACGTCTGAAGTGGGCAACTACATCGTTAGCACCATTTTACAGCAAACCTCGGAGAAATAACGCAATGGGTAAAACATTGTATGAAAAAGTACTTGAACAACATGTCATTGATCAAGTGGGTGATGATTTACTTTTATACATTGATCGTCATTTAATTCACGAAGTCACTTCTCCCCAAGCTTTTGCTGGTTTAAATGAGAAAAATCGTAAAGTACGCCGCCCTGACCTTACGTTTGGGACTATGGATCACAGTATTTCTACTCGCTCTTTAGCCCTTGATGCTTGCGGTCCGCAAAACGAATTACAGTTAAGAACCCTAGTTGCCAACTGTGAGCAACATGGCATTGAGCTTTATCCGGTAGGTCATAAAAACCAAGGTATAATTCACGTTATTGGGCCACAATTAGGGCTTATTCACCCTGGTATGACAGTGGTTTGTGGTGACTCTCATACTGCTACCCATGGTGCTTTTGGTGCCTTGGCTTTTGGTATAGGTACTTCACAAGTTGAACATGTACTAGCAACCCAGACCCTAAAACAGTCTAAAGCCAAGAGTATGCTGGTCAAAGTAGATGGCACCCTTGGATTAGGTGTTACCGCTAAAGACATTATTTTAGCCATTATCGGTAAAATTGGTCACGCTGGCGCAACAGGATATGTCATTGAGTATGCAGGTGAAGCCATCCGTCAATTAAATATGGCGGAGCGCATGACAATCTGTAACATGAGCATAGAAGCAGGTGCCAAAGCCGGCTTAATAGCGCCCGATCAGATCACTATTGATTATCTAAAGGGCAAGGAATTTGCGCCTGCCGATCAACATTGGGATGCCGCAATAGAATACTGGCAAACCCTGTCTTCAGATGATGATGCAACCTTTGATACCGTGGTCGAGCTACATGCCGATGACATTGCACCTCAAGTCACTTGGGGCACAAATCCAGGGCAAGTAGTCGCAATTAATCAACCTATTCCATCTCCTGAAAGTTTTAACGATAACATTAGTAAAACTTCTGCTGAAAAAGCGCTTAAATATATGGGCCTAACTGCAGGCGATAGGCTAGATCAAATCAGTGTTAGTCATGTATTTATAGGTTCATGCACCAATAGCCGAATTGAAGATTTACGCTCTGCAGCAAAAGTTGTTCAATCATCAAAAGTAAAGCCTACGGTTACCGCAATAGTGGTGCCTGGTTCAGTGGAAGTGAAAAAACAAGCTGAGCATGAAGGTTTAGACAAAATCTTCATAGAAGCTGGATTTGAATGGCGCTTACCAGGCTGCTCTATGTGTCTTGGTATGAATGACGATTTGTTAGAGCCAGGAGATAGATGCGCTTCAACCAGTAACCGAAATTTTGAAGGCCGCCAAGGCCGTGGCGCTAGAACCCACTTGGTAAGTCCTGAAATGGCCGCCGCAGCTGCCATCACAGGTACATTTACCGACGTAAGAGCAATGGGAGCAAAATAATGACAGGAATTTCAATTATCAAAGGTCAAGTAGCTCCTTTAGATCAAGCTAACGTGGACACCGATCAAATAATTCCAAAACAGTTTCTTACCGGCGTTACTCGCGCTGGTTATGGTAAACATCTGTTCCATGATTGGCGCTATCTCGATACCAACGAAAGCGTGCTTAATCCAGAGTTTTCGTTAAATAAACCCGAGTACAGCAAAGCTAACATCTTGCTTACGCGAGAAAACTTTGGCTGTGGCTCAAGCCGCGAGCATGCCCCTTGGGCGTTAGCTGATTATGGTTTTGCTGCGATTATCGCGACTAGTTATGCCGATATTTTCTATGGCAACTGCATGAATAATCAATTGCTACCTATTACCTTGGAAAGTGCGCAGATTGACCAGTTGTTTGTCATTGTTTATGAAAATCCAGAATGCGAATTTTTAATTGATTTACCGCAACAAACTGTTACGGCAAATGGAATAAGCTTCGCTTTCAAAATTAGCGAGCAGCATAAACATAATTTACTTAAAGGGTTAGATGCCATAGGGCAGACACTTGAGTTAGACGAAAAAATATCGGCGTTTGAAAAACAACGTATGGCTTGGTTGTAATAGCTAACATCAAAGGTCAATGGAAAATGAACTTTAGTCTATCTATTAGATTCAGGTAATAGTAGTATCTGCCGATAATATTCGTACGAAAATAAATTTGTGTTTAGCGGCATTCTTACCTTTTAAAATAGAATTGATGAAAAAAGTAGTTCCCATTGACCAACTTTGCATCGGCATGTTTCTCGTTCGCGTAACAGATGCATCCTCTAACATTCAGGTTAAAAGCCAAGGCGTAATAAGATCTGAAGGCACTATTGACACCCTTAAAAATCGGGGTGTGTTGGCTATTGAAGTCGACTTAGATAAGAGCGAAGTGGTACTAGAAGACGATGAAGTTCAGGTTGAGTCTGAACAGTCTAGTGGCCAAGTTACGAAAAAAACCGCAAAAAAAACAGTAAGTTTCGAAACCCAACAAAAAGATCTAGCCGCAGCTGATCGTTTATATTCAGAAGCTTGCGCTGTGCAAAGCCGGTTTGTTAAACAATTGCGCAATGGCAGTGCGCCTGATTTTCAAGATCTGAATAATCTCAGTCAACAAATAATAGATTCGGTGTTTGACAATAAAGACGCCCTATCCTGTTTAGTAATGCTCAAAGAAAGTAACGAATATTTAGTACAACACAGTTTGAATTGTTCGATTCTGCTTAGCATTTTTGCAAGACACAAAGAGTTATCTCCATCTGAAGTAGAAGACCTTACCCTCGGTGGTTTGTTGATGGACGTTGGCATGGCATTGCTTCCTCCAGAACTGGTGGGCTACAACGCTGATTATTCGGGTTCTGATTTGTCGGTTATGCAATCTCATGTGGATATAGGGTTAGAAGTGGTAGAGCGTTTTTCTGATCTTCCGCCTATGATTAATGAAATCATCCAAAACCATCATGAACGTATTGATGGCTCTGGTTTTCCTAAGGGCATTTTTGAACCTAGTCTATATGCCCAAATGGCAGGGATTGTAGATACCTATGATGCTATGCTTACCCAAAGTCAGTATAGAATGGCAGGAAATACCCAAGAAACTCTGAACCAAATGAAAAAGAGCGGCGTTTTCGACAATACACTCATCGATGAATTCATCGCTGCTATTGGGTTATATCCTGTGGGCACTCTAGTATTGCTAAAAAGTGATAAATTAGCGTTGGTGACCCAAGCCAACGAAGATGATCATTGCAAACCAAAAGTTATGGTGTTTTATCATGTGAAAAATAAACACCACATTCCAATAAAAATCGTCGATTTAAAACGTAATACAGACAAAATAAAAGTCGCGGTAAGACCAGAAGAATTCGACATCAATTTACCTAAATTCTTCAGAACAGCTGTATTGCCCTTCTAACCATCAAGCAAAAATATTTGCTTTCACAATGTAATCAATCAGCACCCGTATTCGTTGCGGTAAATTCTTTCTTGAAGGGTATACCAAGGAAAATGCTGTACGTTCCCCATGCCAATCAGGTAATACCGGCACCAATTGCCCCGCTGAAACTTGCTCTCTCATCGTGGCTGGAAGCATTAATGCTACTCCCATCCCTGATGCCGCCATTTTTTGCACCATGAAAGGTGAATTACATCGCTGAAATACTCTGGAATATACAATCTTAGTGCTGTTTTGCTTGTGCAAACGTACTGCATTGTTCCAATTTGGTAAGTCTAAAACAACCCAATACAAAGTGTTTAGATCGTCTATTGTTTTTGGATAACCAAAGGTTTCTAAAAATTCAGGATGCGCATAAAGTACGAAATCTTCTTCGTACAATAGCCTTGCAATTAACGAGGTATCTTTAGGGATGCCAATCTGAATGGCTAAATCAACTTCTTCGGAGATTAGATCGACTCTGTCATCATCTAATACAAAATCAATGTGGACTTGAGGATACTGTTTTACGAACTCCTGAATAGCAGGCAAAACAAAATGATGTCCAATATCATGATTCATGGTGATGGCGACTCGCCCAGAGGGCGTTATTGAATCAGGTGTCCTTGTTGGCGCTGCGGGATATGGACGGTTAGACACTGCTACACGAAATGATTATGCGGAAGCCGCCGCCAAGGTGTTAATAGACGTCGAGCAACATCTAGGTAAGGTTTATGAACTGGCCGGAGACGCATCCTTTACTCTACAGGGTTTCGCAGATGCCATCTCAGCGGTGACTGGCAAAAACATCGCATTGGAGTCTAAGGATCAAGAAGCTTATAAAGCCTTTTTAACAATGTCGCAGGGATACCTGAAGGCTTTGCTCATGTATTAGCAGATTCAGAGCATTTTGCACAATCTGGCGATCTGTCTGGACCCAGTGCTACGCTACACTCCTTGATTGGCCGAGCCACACCATCTATTGTTGAAGTGATAAAACAATCCATTTAAATTGGCGTCTTGGCTTTTTTGAAGCAAAGCAAGGTTTCCCAGAAAATTACTACTCGCAAGCACACTCTTTGTTATATACTGGTGCTTGCGATACAAAAGCAGTAGATTTTAATCAATAAAAACATAAGGAAGCGCTATGGCTGGTCAAGGTTCTGGCGGCAACGTTCTCGCCGCAATTTGTAGTTTTTTTATCCCAGGTTTAGGACAATTAGTGCAAGGTAGAATTATTCCTGCAATATTGTTTTTTATTATCATTTCAGCCTTATATGGATTATCACCTTTTACTCTTTTCATCTCGACGGTATTAGGTTTTCTTATCCACATTTGGTGCATAATCAATGCAGCAAAATATAATCCAGGTGTTCTTTAAATTATTAGAGCCTGTTTATTTTTATTGCCAATCACTTAGTGCATTCATGGTAAAACGTTCGCCGCTGTAAGATAACACTACTATATCAGCGGTGATTTCCACAATCTGTACTTGATTAGCAATATAATCCCCTTCTTCAAGACGCTTTCCATTTACTCTTACCCATCTATCTTGGGGATTCGACGCATACATATGCGCACTAAAACTCATGCTAGGTAAACCATTTTGTAAACTCGGGCTGATTTGGTCGATGCGAGGTAGCACTTGAGTATTGCTGGTTGTCTCAGTGCCAGCTTGGTCTTGAGCTTCAGGCAAAGGTTGCTGATCTAGCTCAGCAACCGCTTGATTAATCCGTCGTAATAACTCAGGATTCAAACCTCCGCTGCTTGATTCATTGCTATCTGCATCGTTGTGTGAGGCTGTGCTTTGACTAGTTGAGGTCTCGATATTGTCGCTTTGATAGCCCAAAACACGCTCACCGTCAGCCAAGGCCACACCATTGATAAAACTAACCTGTTCAGGCTGTTTGGCCGTTTGATTCTCTGTACTGGCGTTTAGTTCTGGCGTATTTTGCAGTGCCGCTTGTTGTACGCTTTGAGTCGATTCAGAAACATCATTCGAAGTTTGGGCAACAACTTCAGATTCTTTAAGTGGTTGCTGCTGAGCAGTTAACCCTTGGTCACTAGTTGAATCTGATGTTTGAAGCTTATCCTCAGTAGTGTTTACAATCACACTCTCATTACCGGACGATTGCCACAATTTCGGAGTTTGCATTACCGCAAAACCTAAGGTAAATCCAAGTACCACAAAAGCCGCCAAACTGGCGACAGGTTTTGCGTACAATTGCCAATGGGATGGCATTTCATCCGTGGCTGGCATAAATAGGGAATTATGAAACTGCTGAGATAACTGGCGATCCACCTGCTCAACAGCCTTATTTTGATGTAATAATTTTTTAGTTAGCGACTCTTTTTGTTTATCCGGTAATTGCTCGACTTGCTCGTCATCATCAAGACCTATGGTAAGACTTTGCTCCATATCCACTTCGACCAAGGTAACTCCCATTTCGGTTAATCCTTTGATCATCTCTTGAGATTTCACCATGCCGACTCGGCGAATCTTAAGTGGCCCGTGTTGTTCTAGCACTTGGGTTACCATCATGCCTGGTGCTAGCTTATCAACACTCACTTGCTTAAGCATACAAAGCTCCTGCCACTAAACCAGCAAATACTGCCGCTACAAAAGCACCGATATAACGCTTGCGCCATCTTGCTTGATGCCGTTGAGTCACTATATCTTCACCTAGCACCTGACAACTAGCAGACACCATGATGCGGTTGTCCACAAAAGGGCGTTGTAGTGAATAGGCCAAACTGAGTCCTCTATCACAAAGTAAGTTTATCACCCGAGGAATACCACCACTAATGGCATATAGGTGAGCTAAAGCCGCGTTATTAAAAAGCCGTTGTTTTCCGTTTGCCACCGAAACCCTGTGACTCACGTACTGCCCGACTTCTTCTTTAGTTAGAGGTAACAAATGGTACCGAGCTGTAATTCGCTGCGCTAACTGTCGCAATTCATTGCGTCTTAACAATTGTTGTAATTCGGGCTGTCCTATTAACACCACTTTAAGTAGTTTTTCGCGATTAGTTTCTAGATTCGTTAAAAGCCTAAGCTGCTCCAGCACTTCAGGTAATAAATGCTGAGCTTCATCAATAATAAGAACAGTATTAATGCCTTTTTCGTGGTTATCCGCCAACTTTTGTAAAATCTTGTCAGTGTACACTTTTAACGAAGCTGCATTTTCATCATATTGTATATGTAATTCATCACAAACAGTTGCCAACAACTCAAGTGCAGACAAGGTAGGGTTTAATATGACTGCAGTTTGAGTATCGTCAGACAGCTCTTGCATGAGCTTTCTTGATACAGTGGTTTTCCCCGTACCTACTTCGCCGGTTAACATCACAAAACCACCGGATTCTTGTAATCCATAGGTCAAATGAGCTAGCGCCTGCTGATGTCGATTACTCATAAACAAATAGTCGGGGTTAGGCGCGATGGAAAATGGATTGTCAGTCAATCCATAATAATTCAAGTACACTATTGTTCTTCTATCTCTTGCAACTTGGGTAAAAGGTAACATGAATGCAAGTTCAGTCAATATCCCAAGCACTATTTCCCTGCTTCAAATCTAAGTACTGCAATTCAAACCTATTTTGATACAATTGAGACATCTAAATTTGGTTAAGATTCAAATGCAAATATACTTGGTGGGCGGCGCAGTAAGAGACAATCTTCTTGGCCACCCAGTAACAGACAAAGATTATGTAGTGGTGGGCGCAACTGAGCAACAGATGCTAGACCTCGGCTATGTACGTGTCGGTAAAGATTTTCCCGTATTTTTGCACCCTAAAACCAAGCATGAATATGCGCTGGCGCGTACCGAGCGCAAAACGGGTAAAGGTTATACCGCTTTTGTTTGTGACAGTTCACCTCAAGTAACTCTTGAAGAAGATTTAATACGCCGAGATCTCACCGTAAATGCGATGGCAATGGATGAGCATGGCAACCTGATAGATCCCTTTAATGGTCAACAAGATCTCTCTCAACGCATTTTGCGCCATGTATCCGATGCTTTTATTGAAGATCCATTACGAGTACTTAGAGTCGCCAGATTTGCCGCTCGTTATAACGAGTATGGTTTTGCCATACACAACGACACCTTAAAACTGATGCGGGATATCGCCAAAACCAAAGAACTAGAAGCCTTAAGTGCGCAAAGGGTTTGGCAAGAAACAGCTAAAAGCCTAGGTGAAAACCGACCGGAAATATATTTTACTGTGCTCAAGGCTGTTGATGCGTTGAGGTATTGGTTTCCTGAGTTGAACAAATTATGGGGCATTCCCAATCCTTCCACTTGGCATCCAGAAATTGATACCGGCGTGCATACCATGATGGTGTTACAACAAGCCGTAATGATGTCACAGGATATTGATGTTAGATTTGCAGCCCTAGTGCATGATCTAGGCAAAGCATTGACAGATACCACCAACTGGCCGTCTCATCATGGCCACGATACCTTAGGGTTGCCAGCGATAGAAGCTTGTTGTAAGCGCTTGTTAGTCCCCAATGATTGTCGTGATCTAGCGTTGCTAACCAGTGAGCATCATAGTTTGATCCATAGGTTATACACTCAATCGGCGGAAGCTGTGTTGAATTTGTTTAATCGCGCTGATGTTTGGCGTAAACCCGAAAGATTTGAAAAACTGTTAACCGTTTGCAAAGCCGATTTTCTTGGCAGAAAGTACTTTTCTGCGCGGGCCTACCCGCAAAAACCCGATCTTATTTGGCTGTCTCGTAAGTGTGCCAAGGTTACCGCCAAAACCTTTGTAGAAAAAGGCTTAACTGGCGTAGCTATAAAACAAGGTATTGAAGAAGAGCGCATCAGAATTATTCATCAATTCTTGCAACGGGAACATGAGCAAACCCTTAAGATTTAGGGTAAACTCCACCACAATATTTTGGTGCTATAACGTTTATAGTGTGGGCACCACGTTAAAAACAGATTTACTATACTTGGAATGCCATGAGCACAACATTTGAACAACTTGAATTAGACGATGCACTTTGCTATGCACTGGCAGAAATGGGCTTTTCGCGGCCAACAAGTGTACAAGCCATGGTGATTCCCCACGCGCTAGAGGGCAACGATATTCTAGCTTCAGCGCCAACTGGAACGGGAAAAACTGCGGCCTTTTTGCTGCCCTTAGCCCAATACTTGTTGGATCATCCAGCGGGCCATCCAACCCAGTGCCGTTCTTTAGTGTTAGTCCCTACCCGTGAGTTAGCACTGCAAGTGGCTAAACAAGCAGAATTGATCACTGCCCATGTTGACTTGTCCGTAGGCGTAATTACAGGTGGCATCAATTACGGTACAGACAAAGAAGTCATAGAAACTCGACCTGATATCTTAATTGCCACTCCAGGACGATTGTTTGAACATATTGAAAAAGAAACCCTAGATTGTCGAGATATTGAAAGTTTGGTACTTGATGAAGCAGATCGCATGCTAGACATGGGTTTTTCAGGGATAGTAAATCAAATCGCATCTGAGGCCAGATGGCGAAAACAATCTATGTTATTTTCTGCCACCTTAGACAGCAAAGGTGTGAAGAACTTTGCACGGGATTTATTGACCGACCCTGTTAGCATTAATGCTGATCCGTCCCGTCGGGAAAAAGCCAAAATTCAACAGTGGTACCACTTAGCAGATGACGCTGCACATAAAGAAGCCTTATTACGCTACCACCTGAGAAATAGCATTACGTCTTGCATAGTGTTTGTTAAAACACGCGAGCGTTTACAAGCCCTGAAAGATAGGCTTTCAAATGAATTTAATGTGATTTGGCTACAAGGTGAAATGCCGCAAGATAAACGAATGGCGGCAATAGAAAAATTCACCACAGGCCAAATCAATATTTTATTGGCCACAGATGTCGCCGCGAGAGGTATTCATATTCCTGATGTATCGCATGTTATTAACTACGATATGCCACGCGGCGCAGATGTGTATTTACATAGAATTGGCAGAACAGGAAGAGCTGGTAAAAAAGGCACTGCAATATCCTTAATCGAAGCACATGACTTTGTTTGGGTAGGTAAGGTTGCACGATTTACCGGTGAACCTTTCAAACCAAGAGTGATTGATGAATTGCGGCCTAAGCACAAGGCGCCTAAATTGAGTAAAAAACCCAAGAAGAAGAAATCTGCAAAGAAAAAGGGTAAAAAGTAAGCATGCAACAAATCGTTTTAGCCAGTGGTAACAAAGGAAAACTTGCAGAATTTTCGAGCATGTTTGAACCATACAACATTAGCGTTTTACCGCAGTCAGAATTTTCCATCAGTGACGCGGATGAAACAGGCTTAAGCTTTGTGGAAAATGCTATTATTAAGGCCCGACATGCTTCGGAACAAGCTAATTTACCCGCCATTGCTGACGATAGTGGTTTGGTGGTTGATGCCCTCAATGGTGGCCCGGGCATTTATTCAGCGCGATATGCCGGCGAGCATGGCAATGACCAAGCTAACTATGAAAAGCTATTAGCTAACTTAACCGACAATCAAAACCGTAAAGCTAAATTCTTATGTGTTTTAGTATTTATGCGACATGCTGAAGATCCAGAACCTATTATCTGCCAAGGTGAATGGCACGGCGAAATTACCCAAACGCCTTTTGGTAACGGTGGTTTTGGATACGATCCTGTGTTTTATGTGCCTGAACAAAAATGCACAGCAGCAGAGCTGGATAAAGCAGTGAAGAACCAAATTAGTCATAGAGGACAGGCACTGCGAGCGCTAATGCAAAAGCTGCACGGTATCATTTAACGTGCAAGTCCCTTTATCTTTATACATCCACATCCCATGGTGTGTGCAAAAATGCCCTTATTGTGATTTCAATTCACATAAGCAAAAAGGCGTGATTCCTGAGCAAGCTTATATTGCTCACCTGCTAGACGATCTCAAACAAGATCTTAAAAAGTATAAGATACGCCAACAAGGCAGAGAAATATCCACCATCTTTATTGGCGGCGGTACTCCGAGTTTACTCAGTGTAGATGCGATGCATCTGTTACTAAGTGGCGTAAAAACCTTGGTTCCCGTAAAACCTGACGCTGAGATCACCATGGAAGCCAATCCGGGTACTGTAGAAGCCAATAAGTTTGCGGGTTTTGTTGAGGCTGGAGTAAATCGCATTTCAATTGGTGTGCAAAGTTTTGAAAATGACCATCTCACAAAACTGGGTAGAATCCACGATAGCCAACAAGCGATAAAAGCTATTGAATTAGCCAAACAACTGCCTTTAAGGTCTTTTAATACGGATCTAATGCATGGATTGCCCGAGCAAAACGCAGAACAGGCACTGAATGATTTAAGAACAACTATCGCATTGGGAACTCCACACATTAGCTGGTATCAGTTGACCATAGAACCCAATACGCAATTCTTTTCTAAGCCGCCTGAATTGCCTGATGATGATGTGCTATGGGAAATTCAACAACAGGGTCACGCCCTGTTAGAAGAAAATGGCTATCAGCAGTATGAAGTCTCTGCGTATACAAAAAATGCAGAATTTGCGCAGCACAATCTCAATTATTGGCGCTTCGGCGACTATTTAGGCATTGGTTGTGGCGCCCACGGTAAAATTACAGACTTGGTAACTAAACAAATTATGCGCACGGTTAAGGTAAAACACCCCATTGGCTACATGGATTTGAGTAAGGATTACTTGGATACTCAAAGCCCCATACAAGCGCAAGATTTAGCCTTTGAATTTTTCATGAATCGCTTTAGGCTTTTAGAAGCCTGTGAAAAAGAAGCTTATACCCAAAACACAGGCCAGCCACTTTCAAACCAAGCCCAAAGCATTTTAAAGCGAAATGTGGAAAAAGGCTTAATAGATGAAACATCAGAACATTGGCAAGTCACTGACCTAGGCCGACGCTATTTAAACTCGCTACTTGCTGACTTTGTGTAGTCTACTACTCTTGGGGTAGTCGAGTTCTGACCAAACGAACAAAAATAGTTCTATCTTTGGCTTTCAGCGATGTGCTGCCATTTTCAAATGATACTGACCAAGCTCTTAATACATCCTGAATCGAAGGACTGGAAGTCCAATAATCATCTGATGAAGTCACCGGAAATATGGCTTCATTGATAGCGGGTCGTACACAAGCTTTTTCGGTAATTTGGGCGAGCTCTTTTACGTTGGGTAAGCGCCAGTTTTTAGAGTTTGCATATTCAAACCCCATTGCATAATTTAGCGCTTCTTGCCAAGTTAAGGGTTGAGGCTCTCCTTCGCAGTTATTCCCCGTCCAAGTTTGGCCGAAACTACAGCGCATGAATACCAGGTTACTTGGTAAATGAATGGCTTCACCGTTAGTTGTGAGCATAAACTCTTCGTCTTTAGCGGTTTCTGGAATGCCCGCAGGACAGATAGATTCAGCATCTACGTACATACTCACCATCGCCAATGCGGCCCAAAAACTGACTAAGCATAATCGCTTTAACGTTCTACTTTTCATTAGTTACCTCTACCCGCTCTGACTAAACGCACACGAAGCTCAGTGTTTTTATTGATAAAATTATCCACCCCAGACACAAAATCGAATGCCCACGCATTACGAGCGGTATCATTGTTAACGCCATCTGCACTGGATTGACTGGTCCAGTACCATAACGTGCTTTGCGTTGTCGCTGACCACACAGGGAAAAAATTGACATCCGCCGCCACCCCAACAATGGAGCCGTAGTGCATTATGCTTTGCAATTCCTCATGACTAGGCAAACGCCAATCATAAAATCCGCACAACCCCTGCTGATTAATCGCGTCTACATAGGCCTGAGTATTACAATTTTGACTGGTCAAATTACAACTTGCAGAAGCAGCATTAATAGCGCCTTCAAACCCGCCATTTTCATCCTCTGAATACCAAGTAAACACACTATCGGCATATTGAATATGGGCGCTATCACTCAACATTTTATTTTCCCATACCAAACCAGTTGTATTGTCCCGCACACATTCCCAAGGCAAATTTTCATCGTCCACTTGGTCCCCATTGGTGTTCAAACGAGTAAAATCGAAGCCTTTATCACCCCTACCCGCTTTATCGGAGATCCCCGACAATGAAATACGGTCATTCCCATAATCCGCATCTTGGCCAGCATACGCAGGGTCATAGGTAAAACTCACTGCGTCTAAAGAGCCATGACGACTAATGCCTGTATCATTGATAGTGGCATTCCTTTGAGGATAAACCGTGATAGTTTGAGACTGAGATAACTGATTACCAAAGCTATCCGTAAGTTGTGCGTTTACGATTAACTCATAATCTTGTTCAACCAAAGGTGCAAGGGCAAAGGTTTGCGCGCTTTGGGCATTATCCACAAATACAGTGACATTGGACGGAGGATTTTGAACCTCCCAAACCACTGAAAATGGCGCAGCAGCAGGCGCTTTACTTGAGGGTATTGCAGATAACAAAATGCGTTCACCAGAAAATACGTCACTGGGTTGAATAAAGGTTAACTCAGGTAAGGTGCCAGACTGACCGACCAAGGTTAGTTGCTGTTGGACGGAATGTTGAGCACCCTCATGATCTGTCACAGTTAATTGCATGGTTACTGCATTTTGAACATTATCAATGGGCGTTACAATTTCAAGCACTGCTGCGGTCAAATCTAGCCCTTGGGTAATATCGACACCGGAAATTTGTTGCCATTGGTAGCTAGCAATTGGTTGTGATTGGTCTGGCGCGTCTGTATCTGAACTGTTACTAGCGTCCAACATGATACTGGTATCTACGGGATAATGATTTAGCGAATAACCGTCAATTTGATTAACCGTCACCACAGCCGTTGGCGCTATATTTACCGGCATCACAGTTACCACAAAAGTGTCCGAACTCGTTGTGCCTTTGGCATCACGCACCACTAATGTCACGTCAAATTGGGTTTGAGTAATTAAGCTTGGCGCCGTCAAAATTGCGTCAGGAATACTGGTATCTGTGTGCTCTATACCGAAGTCTGCCGGCACCTGCCAACTGTAGGTAAACACGCCATCTCCGCCAGAGGCCGCGCCTGAGATATTCACCGACGTTTGCTCGTCCATAACAAGGTCAACATTGGCAGAAACTGTTATCGGCACTGGACTTGGTGGAATTTTATCTTCCGAACCGCCCCCACATCCGACGATGACCATTACAGTTACAACAAGGATAAATTTACTTAGGTTATTTAAAAATTTCTTGGCCATCTTCGGTCAAATCACACGACATTTTACAGTAAAAGATAACGGGCATTCAGCAAATAACAGACCAAGTTAACCTGAATAAAAAATTTCTAATATGGACGCTCTCGGGCTTCGCTTTCTTTCACCTGAAATGCCAATAGCATTTTCTTGGCAGAAGCTGCGTCTGTCATGTCGTAGATCATCATGCAAACGTTATCTACCGCACCAGTAGCAGACACTAAGGGCGAAAACACCACGTTTTGATACATATAAGGTGCCGAGCTGGTGATTGGACGATAATTGCGAAATTTAAATAAATAAGGACGTTGTTCCCACGTAATAAAAGCGCGAGTTTTAAGCTCAAATACTGGTTTGAGTTTTTGTTTCAGCCAGCTTTCTTTAATATCAGGAAAATGCTCAGATATAGGCAAATCTCGTACTTGAGAAGGTAACAAACCTGAGTGAGCTTCCATAAAGCCGTTCCAGACTTTGATTTTCATATCGCGATTGAGCACCACAATACCCACATCTACAGTTTGGATCATGTCCATCATCCAATGAAATTCGAGTAATTCGCTAAGTGCATCTTTTTCAACAGTAGAAGAAGTCAAAATTAATCCTCCAACAGATGAGATAATTTAGAAGTCATCATGTCCATTGATTCTTCGGTAAACAACAACAAGAGATCACACTTGACGTTAAAATCTTCTAGCCCGTAGCTCAATTCAATGGCTAAGGTTTTTTTCCAAGTGCGTTCATTGGCTTTAATCAGTTCTCGAATGTTCTGATGCTGGCCCAAAACCACCGGATGACCTTGCCTAAAATGCATATCCAGTTGGTTTGCTATGCCACTTAAACAAGTGCCGACTAACAAACTTGCACAGTCCATTAGCAATTCTAACTGCAACTGGTCATCCACTTTAGACTCGACACCCATAATGGTGGCAATATCTTCAAAACTAGAGTCACTTAAAATACATAAGGCTTCGCCACTGATACCATCACCTAAGAATCCTTGGCATACGCCTGAAGTGCTTTCTTGCTTATCAACATCAGATAGCATCATGTGCAACTCAGAAATTTCAATTAAGTTGACGTTGGGGATTGGTAATTCTACGAAAACATTCATAATGCGCGCTAAATAATCACCCGCCTGCCCCATAGCGACATTTGCAACTTCTTGATAGCAATCGCGAATTTCTTCTGGTAGGTCTTCAGGCTCTGGAGATGCACTTTCTTCTTGCTGAATAAACCCTTGTTTTATCAAGGTATTTCTAAGTTCTTCTGCATTGACTGGTTTTTGAATAAAATCCAGTGCACCTAAGTTTTTAACGCGCTGCGCCGCTTCAGGTTGAATATCCCCAGAAATAACTATGGTTTTGGTGGGTAAACTCAATGAACCAATAGTTTCAAGGGTTTCATAACCGTCCATAATAGGCATATTGAGATCTAGAAGCAGCAACTCTCCCTTTCCATCCGCAATCGCATTGATCGCTTCTTGCCCATGCTTGGCAAAATGAATACTAGCCCCTAAATCCTGAGGTAAACATTTAGCGACTTGTTTGCGAGCAACCATTGAATCGTCACAAATCAAAACTGATAACATGTGTTCTCTCTAGTGATTAGGTTAATTTTAAGACTACTAGAAGTTATCGGCTGTAAAGCACTCTGGCTTTAGGAATAAACATAGGAAATCAATGAAATTAGAGAGAAGTAACCGCTAACCAAACAGTAAAGGCAAAACAATAGAAGTGACTAGGCCATTTAAACAAAGCGCTAATGATGAAAATGCTAAACAAACTTCACCATAACTTACCGCGCGAGCTGTAGCTATGGCATGTCCAACGGTTCCTAATGCAATTCCATTTACCATTTGATTTTGTTGTTTCAGCAGTTGCGAAATCATAGGGCCGAGGATGGCAATAATGATACCGGTAGAAATCACCAACACAGCCGCCAAATCGGCGATTCCGCCAATAAGTGACGAAGTATCCATCGCTAAGGGCGTGGTAATGGATTTTACTAACATTGTCATTTGTAAATTTATCGGCAAATCTAACCAATAAATACTCAACCATGACAGCAATGGCGCTAGCATGCCACCCAGTACTATTGGCAGTAATACTCGCCAACCAAAACGTTTTAGAAGATGTAGTTGCTTAAATAAAGGAACAGCTAAAGCAACGGTTGCGGGACCAAGTAAATAAGAAAGTAATTGGGTGTTTTTTTGATAATCGCTAAGGCTCATACCAAACCAGGATAGCAAGCCCACTATGCACAAAGTACTGCCAATGAGAGGATGCAAAAGCGGAAATTGGCGACATCGCACATATAAAGTAAAAAAAGCAAAATAGATAACAAGTGTTGCTAATAAAGAGCCCAGTACCCAACTAATCTGTGTCATTTGATACACCTGACAGGGTTAGCTTTGCTATTAACAATGTGACTAGGTAGGCAATTAAGCTGGCTACCACAATCGCCAATATGATCGCCAGTTGATGCTTAAGCAGAATCTCTTGATATGACACTATCATCACAATCGCAGGAATAAATAACAATGACATATGCTTGAGCAAAGGCAACGTTATTGTCGCAATTGGATTAGGAACTTTTTTATAGATAATAAAAAATATGAAAAGTATTACGAGACCGATTAATCCTGAGGATAACCTGATACTAAACGTCCGTTTAAGAAAATCCGCGCATTCAAATACAAGGATTAACGCCAGTAAGCCTAGTAAGGCAAAACCGACGTTAAAAAGTACTCTCTTGATGTACTGTAATGAAGTAAGGCGTTCCTTTTCGGGTGTAATCAACTTTAAATTCTTTATTATTGAGTGTTTGAATAAACAACATGTTTTTATAATCCCCAAAATTCTCTGCAGAAGAAACATCGACCACGGCTACGTCCATACGCTTGGCTTCAAGTTTATTCTTAGGGATTGATCCGTTGTACTCTTCAATACCATTATGTACAACCATTAACACAGGGTCTTGACGACTGTTAACAACCAGTAAGTCGACCTTTCGTAGTTTGTGAATAATGGTGTTACGTCCGCTTAATAAATACGGCGCATCTTTCATCGCTATACTCCACTAAAGTTATGAAGTGCTATATCAAAATAGCAAATTTTAATATTGTTTGCACTATTATTACGGCAGAACAAAGCTAAACTTTAATTTAAGCAAAGAGTTAGCAATCTTTTTTATAAAAATCTTGGTTTCAGCGGGTGACATTCGAAAAAAAGTTCATTATACTGCGCACCGCTTCAAAGCATGGCCCTTTAGCTCAGTTGGTTAGAGCACCCGACTCATAATCGGTAGGTCCCCAGTTCAAGTCTGGGAGGGGCCACCATTTCTTCCTACTCAAAAAAGAGGCTCTACCCCAAAAACGAGGGAGCCGCATTGATCGTAAACTATATAACCTTGCTAAGCCCAATATTTACGGGTACAACATGACATGTCGCGACAATGTCGTGTTTTTATTCAATGTTTTACGTTATAAATTAGGCGACTAGTTTAATAGGAAAATGTATGAGTATTCGAGAACGCAGAATTGAAAAGGGCTGGACTCAAGAGGAGTTAGCTAGACATTCAGGACTAAGCACACGCACAATTCAAAGAATAGAGACAAGTAAAAGTACTAGTTTAGAATCTTTAAAATGTCTTGCCGCTGTGTTCGAAACCTCAATCAGCGTTCTGGTACATGAGCAAACAATGACTAATCAAAAATACAACGATAAAACTGAAAAAGTGCAGTTACTGAAAATCGAACGGGACGCCTTAGAATTTGCTCAATCAATATTAAGCAACCCTAACAAAAGAGAAAACAAGCTGTTAACGAAAATCGAGCTCGATGCGTTAAAATATGCAAAACGCTTACTAGCAAGTTTTCAGTCCAAAACCTCTTCTTAAAACAAAAACGTAACTAACGAAAGAAAAATCCCTCTACTATTTACTTCGTTTCAATAGATACTCATCTACCCTACTTGGGGGATGACTAATTCTTCATCTATCCTAGACTGATATCTATTGAAAGTGTATGGAATATGGAACTATGAACATGGAACTGGAGGGAATAATAATTCTTTTCGCGGGCGCCAGCCTACTTAGCGCACTATTTATGATGCATGCGGCAAGACGTACCAAAATCAAACATGATGCAATTAAAGCTTACGCAGAACAAAATCAGTATCTATACGAATATGTACCTAGCCAAAACAGTTCAGGGAGCCGAGTTCTTGTTAAAGATCCTGATAACGTATGGGTAATGACTATGTATTTTAACTCTGGCTCTTCTAACGCTTTATCTTTGAGTTCCGGTGGCATCAAGCACTGGAGTGAATGGTCTTGTGCAGAGGGGAATTTGAGCGATGGATATGCCGTTCTAGGACCAAAACTACCTGAAAAAACCATAAAAATGCCTAATGTGGGGACCATGGGCCCACTCGGTGACGTATTCAAAAGGCTCATGTTTCAATTTACCAAAGGCATGGGAGTTGATTTAGATGAGTGTAAACTACAGGAATCGAATAAAGATAACCCCAGCGGTGCTGTTTTAGCGACCCATGGTCAAGAAAATGATAGTTTGTTTGAGATGAATCCTACGCAGAATAAAAAACATATACGTTTTGATAGTGGTCATTTACTACCAGAAGGATATTATGAAAAAATTTCAGGATGGTTTTAGTGACGACTTCCAGGTTTAAAAAGACTAATATCTAGTTTTGTAAGCTAATTGGCGGTATTTACAACGCTGCCGATACCAATCTTATTACCGTTATTGGGTCAAAATATGAAGTACCTAGTTTTATTATCGCTATTCTTTGCAAATTTAGCCTTTGCCGAAACATCTAGTTACGGCAACGCTGATATACATTTGTCCATTACCACCGAATATAGCTTTGAAATGAGTGTGGTAAACCAAACTCGAAGTGGCATTCGATTATCTAGCGACAAGGTGTTTAAAAGTTCAAAAATTGAATTTAAACCAGATAGGTCATTAGCACCTGATAGTCCATATCAAAATTTTGTTTATTCTGACGAACCAGGAAAATGGGAAGATAAAACGGTAAAACTCTCCATCGTGCTTGACGATTTTTATGCTTATGACGATTCATATTGGTTTAAACAATCCAAACTGAGTTTTCAAGAAAAATTTGCGCCTCACAATACTATTTCAAACGCTGTCAACCATGTGTTAAACAACCATAACGTCACAAATAAAGAGGAACGAGATGTATTTGTTAAGCAGCATATTTATCTTTCGTCCTCGTATGCGTTGGATGATCCCTACTCTGCATTTGAGGAAGTAGATAAGATTAACGGTGAAAATTACAATGTTAGAAACTTGGTAGATACAAATGCCTTTACTCAAGATGTGAACATAGTATTTAAAAACGGCACATTTTTCGCCAACCAAATGGGAAAAAAGACACTAGACTCAAAATACGTAGAGAGTTTTTATATGGGACCTTCGTATTCATTTTTAGAGCAAGTCTACAAATCATTAATTAAAAACAATCACATTAGCTATACTTACCTGTTTTATTCGTTAACTAATATTTTGCCGATTGAAATACCGCGTTTCAGCGGTGGCGTAGACGGCACCAAAGAAAAATTTGAGCTAGTCACTAATCAAGGTACAAACCAACGTGGGCTTTATTGTGCAAAAAAATCAAGCGCTAAATTTGAATGTAAAATCACGGTTCAATTTAACTCTACGTTCAGATTTCCAGACAGCGTTCAAGTGTCTAAATACCCCTTTCCTAAATTCGTCATTGAATACCTATCGACCAAAGGATTCACTGATGAAAAACTGCAACAAGGAGTAGCAGCAATAGATTTAGACGCCCTAAAATCCCAAGCTGAACGTTATTAATGAACAAAGATAAAAACGCGCTAATCTGGCGTTCGAATTATACGGTTTCTTAGTTTATCTAAACTGTATTTATCTTTAATGCTCATGATAAGCGCGGCAATACTTAACAGTAAAATACTGCCCGATTGATAAAGCAGGACTATTTTATCGAGTTCTTTATCTTGTAAAATGATCATGCGGCTAAGCGCTGTCATCGCAATAATTAAAGGTAGGGTGACTGGAATTCGGCTGCTATTGTAGTAAGCCGCCAACATTCCCATGACTTCTGCATAGATGAATAGCAATAAAAGGTCTGATAGCTCTACGGTTCTTTGTTTAATCATGTGCATGATTTCTGCACCAACGGCAACGAGCGTTGCCAACATGATGAGTATTAAAAGGGCCTTTTCTACTTGTTCAATGAATTTAGACATCATAATTAGCAACTCAAAAATTAAACAATCAATTCAGTTTGCGTGAAGTTTACAACTACCTCAAGTAATTTGTTTAATAAATTTCGTAAACATCGATAATAAAAAATCTTAAAACTATCAAACACTAAGCCAATTAACTCCTTCAATCCTAATGTGATCACCATTAACAACCTCCCCAAAGCCTTCGCTCGCAACACCTAAAGTCAACTTAAGTATAAATTAACCCTAAATTTTATAAGGATTATGCCGATAACAAGACACAGGTTTGTAACGTTTCGATTCACACACTTAGTTACCAACCTGAAGTTTTGATTGAGCGAAACCAACCAAGCCAACGGATTCTTGGCAGTGATAACAACGAAGGTGGCCCAAAAGGCTTGATTGACAACACCAACTGGAAACAAATATGAAAAAAATAGTAACTACAGCTGCACTGTTATTCTCAACTCTAACAATGCAGGCAAATGCCGAAGTTAATTTTAGCGGCTTTGGTAGCATAGTCGGCGGCATAGCGACCGACAGCGATATACCTATTCGAAACTATTCAGACGATATCAACTTTAAACAAGGCTCTTTCTTCGCCCTACAAGCATATTCAGACTTATCTGAAGGCTTAAGCGCAACTATGCAGATCCGAGCTAGAGGACGTGATGACTGGGATCCAGAATTCACATGGGCCTATTTATCTTATGAAGTCAATGACTCTTGGCGCATTCAATTAGGACGCCAACGTATTCCCATGTACTTGTATTCTGACTATTTGGACGTATCTTTTGCCTATCATTGGATTACGCCACCAACAGAAGTATATAAAGCACCTTTCGATTCTATTAACGGCATTGGTTCAATACATGACTTTTCCGTTGGTGACGCAAACGTAAATTTACGCGTATATTTCGGTCAAGAAGATTTCACTACCTTTGGTAATGACTACAAAATGTCTAACATCTTAAGTGGCGTTATTAGTGTCAACTATGGATCGTGGACGTTCAGAAGTAGCGCTCTAACCTTTACTTTTGAAGGCAATATCGGCTTAGACCCGCTGATTGCTGCATGGCAAATGACGCCATTCCCTGGCGTTGGTACCGATCTAGAAATCAAAGATGACAAATCCGTTGCTTTGGAATTTGGGGTCATCTTCGACAACCAAGATTGGTTATTCGTTGCTGAATATATTCCATCTCAAGTAGATGAAACCATAGTAGGTGACTATAAACCTTGGATGGTTTCTGTAGGCAAACGCTTTGATAATTTTATGCTTCATGCAACAGTTGGAGAAGATGTAAATGAGCCGTACAGAGATAATTTGAATAATGTTCCCGTAGGCTTAGATCCAAGCTTGGACGCACTTTATTACACCACCAAAGCAGTGCTTGACGCTAGAGATTTTTCTCTCCCCTTCTACTCAATCGGTTTACGATGGGATTTCCATCCTTCGGCGGCATTTAAAACAGAATATACGCACTCTGAAGTTGTAGGTGGTGAAAAATCTGGGGCTTTACAGGCTGCCGTTGTGTTTGTTTTTTAAGGAGTACGCACATGAAAAGTTCATTCTTATATAAAAGCGCTGCGGGGTTGATTCTGCTATCTGGCATTTGTTTCAATGCCATGGCGGAAGTTGCTGTTATTGTAAACCCAAGCTATTCCGGCGGTGCTGATAAAGATCAAGTAGCCCAGATTTATCTAGGCAAAGACAAATCGTTAACGCCACTGATGCAAAAAGGCGGCGTGACTGATGAATTTGTTGAAAAAGTACTGTCCAGAAATTCAAGCCAATTTAAAGCTTATTGGGCAAAATTAGCTTTCACAGGCGGTGGTCGTCCTCCGAAAGAATTGTCTAGTGACGCAGATGTTATCAATACTGTTAAAGGTTCTGCTGATAGCATTGGTTTTGTAGATGCTGCTTCTGTCGATGATTCAGTAAAAGTACTATTTAAACTCTAATTCTTAGCAAAAGACAAAAGCCTAGTTCGGTTTTTCTGCACTAGGCTTTTTTTATCCAAATCTTAAGCTTGTCTTAAGAATTAACTACTAGACTCTGCACATAAAATTAAAAAAGCGCACACAGCTTTTGTAAAAATTTCAAGTTGCAAAAGGAGTTTTAGTGGACATATCTGTCGTTATTCCTGCCAAAAACGAGGAAGGAAACATATTGCCTTTGGTGGCCGAAATAGTAGATGCTTTGCACGGTCGAGCCTCTTTTGAAATTATCTATATTGATGACGGTAGTGACGATGCAACTTACCAAACCCTGACTCGCTTATCAGAAAATACTCAATGCAACCTAGTGGTGATAAAACATCGCGTATCCGTCGGTCAAAGTACTGCGATCTTTACAGGGGTTAATCATGCCAAAGGTAAATTGATCATCACCATGGATGCGGATGGTCAAAATGACCCTGCGGATATCCCCAAAATGCTAGAAGCAGCTAACGCTTTTACTGATTCTGAGCACTTTTGCATTGCAGGCTATCGTAAAAATCGTAAAGACACACCTTGGAAAAGATTTCAATCTCGCATCGCAAATGGCGTGCGTAGCAAAATATTACGAGACAACACGCCCGACACAGGTTGTGGTCTAAAAATAATTCCTCGAAAGACCTTTTTACAGCTCCCATATTTTGATCACATTCACCGATTTTTACCAGCTTTAATAAAGCGCTTAGGTGGAAAAATAGTTGTAGTAGAAGTGAATCATAGAGACCGTTGCCACGGTGTATCTAAATACAATATGTTAGGAAGGTTAGGTGCAGGAGTTGTCGATCTTATCGGCGTAATGTGGCTGCTTCGAAGAAATAAGTTAGCGCAGATTGTTCCTAATGATGACATTTAATCTCAACAGAAACACCACAAAAGTACTGTTAAAATCACTCGTTTTGTTGATTTTAGCAGTAGGTGCAAGTGAAATAGCGCAAGCGGTTCCGTCCTTTGATGCATTTAATCAAAACTGGATCGACGCTCATACAAGAGATAATGGTGTTCAAGGCATAGTATTATTTACTTTGATTGCCGCTCTATTAAGCGGTTTAGGCATCCCCAGACAAATCGTGGCTTTTTTAGCCGGATACGCTTTCGGTTTTATGGAAGGTATGCTTTTTTCCACAATCGCAGTTACTCTTAGCTGCCTATTTGTTGTCGTTTTTTCTCGTTTCTATGCGCGCCCAATCGTTTGTAAATTTTTTAATCAGAAAATCTGCAAGTTAGATAGCTTTTTCTCTCAAGGGCCTTTTTTAAAAACAATTATCATCCGTTTACTGCCTGTTGGAAACAATTTAGCAACCAACTTAATTGCAGGTGTCACCAAAATTAATATAGGAACTTTTGTATCTGGTTCTTTTATTGGTTACCTTCCGCAAATGGCGGTGTTCGCGTTGATGGGTAAAGGCGTCATCATACAATCAACTTTCAAAATCAGTTTGAGTGCAGTCTTATTGGCTGTTTCCGGCATGCTTGGCGTATATTTGTTTAAACAATATAAAGCGGATAAAAGACTAAGTGCCTTGAGTAAAAATGACATCGGTTATTCGGCTAAATAAATGCAGCAACAAACTTCTTACTCAACATTGAAACTCCCCCTCATTTTTAGTGAGTTAAGCAACCAGCAAAAATTAGTCGGATTCATGGTGCTTGCCTTGGTCATAATTTTTTGCGGGTTAGGTTTACGTGATCCCTGGCCCGCTGATGAACCCCGCTTTGCGCTTATTGCCAAAGAAATGGTTGATACCGGACAATGGTTTTTCCCCGCCAGAGCTGGCGAATTTTATCCAGATAAACCGCCAATATTCATGTGGAGCATTGCTCTGCTTTATGCTCTTACTGGATCCATTACCTTCGCATTTTTGCTTCCTTCTGCCCTGTGTGCAATGCTCACCCTTTATTTGCTAGTAGATATTGGTAAAAAACTATGGTCGTTTAATACAGGCATTAGTGCTGGCTTGTTACTCTTATTTAGCATCCAATTCACTCTACAGGCAAAATCCGCTCAAATAGATGCCATGGTGACCTGTTGGATCACTATCGGATGTTATGGTTTATTGCGCTTCATGCTGTTTGATGGCAAATGGCGTTGGTATTATCTGGCTTGGTTTTTCATGGGGATTGGCGTTATTACCAAAGGCGTGGGCTTTTTACCATTGTTGATGCTTATACCCTATTTTATCTACCGCAAATTTAAAGCAACAAATCAGCTTCTTGTTCCTATCAACGAAAACCTCCTGAAATGGCTAGCGGGTCCTGTAATTATGTTGCTCGCCATAGGGCTCTGGTTTTTTCCTATGCTGTGGTTAGTACATATCAGTGACAATCCGCTGTTAGAGATCTACAAGAACAACATTTTGTTCAAGCAAACTGTCACTCGATATTCCGATTCATGGCACCATCTAAAACCATTTTGGTACTACATAGTGGCGGTTATTCCCGTATTTTGGTTGCCCATCAGCTTATTATTGCCTTGGTTGGTAATACAATGGAAAAAAGCAATTTATCAAGTAGACGGACGTATCATCTTGCCTCTTAGCTGGATACTTTTGGTAGTTTTATTCTTTAGCTTAAGCCCTGGTAAACGCGGCGTTTATGTATTACCTGCTCTACCTATGCTAGCCCTAATAAGTGCGCCCTATTTAACAGACCTGCTAAACAAAAAGATAATTCAACGGCTCATCTGGGGACTGGTTTTAATTTTATCGATACTCATTTTAGCTTTTGGTATCGGCGGCATTTTAGAGCTTTCGTTTGCTAGCAAATTAGCAGATAAATTTAACATTTCTCCTTGGTTACTTTTTATCAGTGCGGGAATCTTGGGGTTCATTTGTTTGGGCGTTAGTCGTTCATATCGCTGGTTAAGCTGGCCAAGCTTTTTAACTGTCTTATGGTTAATCTACAGTTCATGGGGATATATGTTGTTAGATGAAGTTAAAACCCCAAAGAATGTATTTAAAGCAATGCAAACCTATATGCCCGAGGATGCCGAATTGGCTCTGGTCGACTTTTCAGAACAATTTATATTTTTCTCGCCCTATCCAATTACCCACTTTGGCTATCACAGCGAGCCAGCTCAACAATTAAGAGCTGCTTTTGCTTGGCAAGGCGAAAACTCAAAACGTTTTATACTCATTGACAAAACGCTACTCAACAAAGGCTGCTATGATCAAAACAGGGCTATTTCTGTAGGCTATGCTCACCGCACCGACTGGGTTCTGTTGAATGTAGAGAGTAAGCAGGAGCAATGTGCTGGAATAGAAAATCCAATACAAGAATATCACTATAAACCTGTTCAACGCTGAACTGTATTCATCCATTTATTCTTTAAATTTTCACCAATGGCAATTAACGCTGGTGTTAGTAACAGGGTTAACGCTGTAGCGAAAGTCAATCCACCTGCTATAGTACTTGCCAATACCGTCCACCATTGTGCTGATGGCGCTCCTACTGAAATGTCTCTACCCACAATATCTATCGTTAAAGCAAATACCATGGGAATGAGTCCTAAAATGGTGGTTACTGAGGTGAGTAGCACGGGCCGCGCACGCTGAGCTGCGGTGCGTAAAATGGCTTCTGTGATTGGCATCCCTTGCTTTTTCAAATCATTGAAGGTGTCAATTAACACTATGTTGTTGTTAACCACTATGCCTGCTAATGCAATGACACCAATACCACTCATCACTACCACAAAGGCTTGATTTGTGACTAACAGGCCAATCAACACCCCTGCTGTTGAAAAGATAATGGCACTTAACACCACAAAGGCTTGATAAAAACTATTAAATTGGGTCACCAGAATAATCAGCATTAGGAAGATGGAGCCAATAAAGGCGTTGCTCAAAAAGGTTACCGCTTGTTGAGTGTCTTCGTCTTGGCCTTTGAATACAATGCGAGCACCTTCAGGTAATGGATCTTTTTGTAATGCTTGCCTTACCTGGTCTACTAATTGATCAGCCAAAAGCCCAGGCGCCACATCCGCTTTCACGGTCAAAGTACGGGCCCCATCTGTGCGAGTAATTCGTCCAGTTTTCGCCGCCGGCTCAATAGACACAAAATTAGTAATAGGTACTGCGCCGTTTGGAGTTGGGATGCGAAGATGATACAACTGTTCAATACTGCGGAAGTCCTTAGCGAATCTCAATCTGATTTCCACTTCTTCTTCCACATCATCAGGCCGATATTCTGCTAATAGTGCCCCATTAGTAATTAAAGTCACCGCATTGCCTAAAAGGGTTACATCAACATTGAACTTGGCAGCTTGTTCGCGGTTTACTACCAATTTCCATTCAATACTAGGCAAAGGTCGACTATCTTCGACATCCACAAAACCACCAACCTGGTTCATCAGCTTTAATAAATGCTCAACGCCCTTAGCTAAAACGGCTTGGTCATTACCTTGCAATGTCAATTGAATGGGTTTACCAGCCGTAGGTCCTGCTGCTGGCTCTCTAACTTGTACTTTAATGCCGGGAATACTTTGAACGTAGTCACGAATTTTATCAATGATCAGTTCAGCTTTAGGTCTTAACTGCCAATCGTCTAACTCAAGCTGAATGACCCCAATCACGTCTTCAGGCATGTCTTCTTGAGGATTGGTTCCTCCGCCCATCGTTCTGGTGTAAATGGATTTAATATGGTCTTCTTCTAGCAAATAGTTTTCAACTTTGGACACAATTTTATCCCGCTCATGAATCGACAAATCTCCCCTTGCTTGTACTTGTACCTGCAAAAATTCAGGTTCAATCGCAGGGAAAAACTCCATTCCTCGACCTAACGAAAAATATCCAAAGAATGCCAAAAACATAATAACAACCGCGCCTAACAGTGTTTTCAAAGGATGAGCTAGTACTGTTTTTAAAATACCTAAATAGCTTCCCAGCCAACCTGTAATATCATCTAAATTGCCGCTCTCGGCTGCTCGAATACTTTGTACCGTTGTCGACTCATTATCCACCGAGACTTTTTTCGTAATAATCCCACCAAGCACCGGAATAAAAACCAAGGCCATGAAAAGAGATGCAGTTAAGGTAATAATAACCGTTAGCGGTAAAAACGACATAAACTCGCCCACTAAGCCCGGCCATACAAGTAAAGGAAAGAACACGGCTAAAGTAGTCGCTGTCGATGCTATTATTGGCCATGCCATGCGCTTGGAAGCTGAAGCAAAAGCTGTCTTTGGTGATTCACCTTCACTGATTTTACGGTCTGCCAATTCAATGGTCACTATGGCACCATCTACCAACATACCTACAACTAGAATAAGGCTAAACAACACCACTATGTTTAATGTCATTCCGAAAAAGAAAATCACCAACATCGCCGCCAAGAACGAGCCGGGAATAGCAAGCCCCACCAGTATGCTAGGCCGAATCCCTAGCACAGCAACAATGACAATCATGACCAATATCACAGCTGTCATTACGTTGTTTTCTAAATCCCCTAACATATCTTTTATTTGATCAGATTTGTCTTGTAGATAGGTAACTTTTAAGGTTGAAGGCCATTGAGTTTGCGCATAATCAACCAAGGCTCTTACCTCAGCGATAGTTTCAATAATATTAGCCCCTGTGCGCTTTGAAACTTCTAATGCAATGGCATTATTGCCCTGCAGTCTGGCCAAACTATTAGGATCTTTAAAGGTTCGGCGAATAGTGGCAACGTCATCAAAAGTGATAATGGTATCGCCCACGCGTTTTACTGGTAACGTCGCCAAGTCTTCTAGGGTTTCAATAACGCCTGGCACTTTAAATACCATGCGTCCAGCGTTGTTGTCTATGGCACCGGCAGCCACAAGTCGGTTATTTTGACTAACATAGTTAAACACTTCGGTAAAAGATAAGTTGTAAGTTTCTAATGCCAAAGGATCGATAATAACTTCTAACAGTTCTTCCCTATCCCCACCAATATCTACTTCTAAAACGCCAGATAAAGCTTCAATGCTATCTTTGAGTTGCTGTGCAACTTTTAATAACGTCCGCTCGGGCAAATCCCCAGAAAGCACAACTGTTAACACAGGAAACAGAGACACATTCACTTCTGTTACTCTTGGCTCTTCACTGCCTGGTGGTAATTCTGCGCGAGCTAGATCGACTTTTTCTCGTACATCTAAAAGCGCTTGGTCTGCATCAAACCCAGCATCAAATTCTAGGGTTACCGAGCCAAAACCTTGGGTGGCACTGGAGCGCATCTCTTTTAAGCCCTCGATAGATTGCAGTTCTTTTTCTAAAGGCCGAATCAATAAGCGTTCACTGTCTTCTGGGGCAATACCTTCATACACCACAGACACATACATAATAGGTATGGCAACATCAGGTTCTGATTCTTTGGGAATAGCAAAATAAGCACTTGCACCTGCGATCACTAACATCAAAAATGTGAGACCAACGGTACGAGATCGGGCAAAAGCGGCGTCAATTAGTGCATTCATACTCAGTTGTCGCCTGTTTCAACGACATTTACGGTAGCGCCTGCTTGCACAAAGCCCTGACCGGTAACAATAACCCTAGCGGTTTCTGGTAAACCTAGTACCCAACTGCCCTTCTCATCCGATTGCACAATGTCGACTTGGTTAAACACCACTTGGTTGGCTGCATTGACGGTTTTTATGCCAATCTCTCCTTCACTGCTCAAGGAAAAAAGCGCAGCTGACACATAATGTGCTAATTGTTGCCTCAGTAAAAACTTCACCCTAGCGCTGGTGCCGGATTTTAATTGATGGTTTGGATTTTCAACTGCCAATTCCACTAAAAATGTGCGCGACTCTTCATTTGCTTTAGGCGAAATGAAACGTACTTGAGCAGTGGTTTTATTACCTGTGCCTAACATCACTTCTGCAGAGGTGCCAAGTTCGATATGATTGATTTGCTGCTGCGCAACTTGAGCTTCTATCACCAAGGGATCTGTTTCAATAATACTGGCAATTGAATCGCCGACACGCAGAAAATCACCTTGCTCAACATGTAAACGTTCAATAAAAGCGGTAATAGGCAACTCAGGTGTGGTGTGTTTGATATCTAATTGAATGCGCGCAATGTTAGCTTCGGCAGTTTTTACATCGGCCTTAGCTTGCTCTAATTCGTTATCGCTTTGATATTGTTTTGTTGCTAATTTAGAAATACGTTGGAGGTTTTTTTGACTGACGCTTAAGGCACTTTGCGCTTGCTCTAGTTGGGCCTGTCTATCTTCTAAATCCAGTTTAAGTAGTTGAGCGCCTTTTTCCACCAAAGTGCCCTCAATTACGTCAATCTGTGTTATTACACCCTCGGTTTGGGCACGAATATCGATAGTACGGTTGGGTACCGATTGCCCCTGAACCACCAAATAAATAGGCGTTGATTGTGCCTTTAATTGTTTAACTTCAACTGAAAAAGCTTGGTCATCTTTGGCTGAATCAGCGTTGAGTTCGGTGTCTTGTGTTAATAAGCCAGATAGCATCCACAATGTAAACACAATCACCAACCCAACTGCAACCATGTATGACTTTTTCATATTCCTTTACCCAATGAGCGTATTTAAACCACTATAACTTCAATGTAGTCATCCCTCGACGCGATCACAAGCCTTTTGCGCAAAGTCATTTGTAAAATTCTATTAATTGCTACTCACCAACTTCTTAAGCTGTTGTTGAATGGCAAAAAAACCGTCTTCTACTTCTAAGCTTTTTTCGACCTGTTTTGTAAAAGCGCTGGTCTTTTTATTGACAATTTCCATTAAGACTTCTTCTTGATGTTCCATTAGACCTAATTGGGAAAAACTATCTTCAAACTCTGACTGCATATTTTCTATCACATTCATTATGGCTTGCTTGTGTTTTTCATGCATCTTAGCCAGCATATCTAGGGTACTGGCAATATCCGTCAATTCCTCTTTTTGCCCGCCGGCAGATGGTGAAATAGCAGCAACTGGATAGGCTAAAGACGCGGAAAGATTTTTATTTAAAGCATCAGTATCTTCTAAGATCATCATTAAATTGTCACGCATTTCACCGCGCAAAACGTCATTATCCAAGGGCATGTTTTTTACAATGATTGAAACAGTACCAAAGTTAACTATATAGCGAGTACCCTTTTCTAGAAATCGAGAGGACATCGTAGCCGCGCGGTCGAGTAAATCCAGCTCTAAAGGCGTTAAACTGCCGGTTGTGGAACGATTGATGATCTTTTTCGGTGCTCTCAGTTGTAAACAAGCTTCCATATTGAGCGAATGAAAAACATCAAAAAGTGCTTCAAGCAAACCCTCATGGGTTTTGATTTTAAGCCCTGATCGCAAGAAGCCTAGTACAGTTCCTAAATAGCCAGTACTAGTAATGACTGACATTACCATGTCAGAGTTAGATTTGTTTTCCGCTTCTAACTCATGTAAGTGCGCGCGCTCATTTAAGATGAGTTTTACTTTGCGATACATTAAATGGTTATCAATGGGCTTGGTCAGATAATCCAAACCACCCACATCGAAACCTTTGAGAATTTCTTCATTAGAATCATTACCCGATACAAATAGCACTGGCATTTTAGGTGCTATTGCCAATATTTGCTCACACACTTGATATCCATCCATTTCAGGCATATTAACGTCAAGCATGACTAATTCTATTTCTTTATCGTCTTTCACCATATCAATGGCTTGTGCGCCATTAGTCGCTACAACGATGGCGTAATCATGTTTCAATACTTCCATCATAATGCGTAATTCATTAGGAGAATCATCAACGAGTAAAATTCGATGTTTTTGCATAGTTTTATTCCAATGTAACAAGGGCTTGGTTGATAGCTTTATCAACATTTGCTAAATCAAATGTCTGCAAGGCTTGGCTAGCTTTTTGAACTGATGCCAAAGTGGCTTCTGGCATTTTGCATTGCAGTAACGAAATTAAATGTCCTTCAGCCAACGATAAATCTTTGTAAACTTCTTCTTTAATGGTTTGCAGGTTAGCTCTAATGTCGGCAGTTGACACTTCTCTGAGATTATCCTGAGATTCTTGGTTATCCTTTCGAATAACAGTATCGAAAGCTTCTTTTAACTTAAAATACTCCCTAGACAGGGCTGCAAGCTTAGATGCATCCAAGCTTTTAAATAATCGAATTTTAGCTTCCAAATCCGCGGCCAAATCTGCTAATGCCACCATACCTAAATTAGCGCCACTACCTTTCAAACGATGAAAAATTGCTTCTAACTTTTCTAATTCTTCGATTACCAAAACATCACTTTTGAGGCTACTAAATCTTTCAAAAGTGTCGCTGTGTTCTTGCAAGAAATGCTCAACCAGACGCTGATATAAATTCCAGTCACCATTAATTCGTTGAATTGCATTAGCAATATCGACCCCTTGAATTTCGGGTAAATCCAGCTTTTCTTGATGTTCTACTTGCTGCTTAATTTCTAAATGCTCTTTGATAACAGTTATCAGGTTTTGTTTATCAATAGGTTTAGAAATATGGGATTGCATACCCGCTTCAATACACTCTTTCACATGCTCAGGCGAACTATGTGCGGTCATAGCAATAATTGGAATATGCGGCTCTATAAGTTGTTGTTGTCTTATTTGTTGGGTGGCTTCTATTCCGCCCATCACTGGCATTTGAAGATCCATAAAAATCATGTCGAAATCAGCTTCTTTATTGAGTTCAGCCAGCGCTTGCTCACCGTTTTCGGCAAGGGTCACTTTAAATCCAAATCCTTGCAATAGGCGTTGCGCTATCATTTGATTGACATGATTATCTTCTACCAAGAGTACATGCGCATCTGATTGCAAACTGTCTTGAATCTTCTCTGACATCGCGGCTACTGCATCGCTGTCTTCAATGACCTTCATGGGTAGGGTCACAAAAAATTGTGTGCCTTTATTCAGTTCGCTCTCTACATGAATCTTGCCACCAAAAAGTTCCACCAAGCGTTTGGTAATATTCATGCCCAAACCAGTGCCACCGAATTGGCGTGTAATACTAGTATCGGCTTGTTCAAAAGCTGAGAATACTGACATCAGTTTATCCTGGCTAATGCCTATGCCAGAATCACTGACCATGATTTGATAAAGACCATTACTGAGACGTGAAAAGTGAAGCTCTACGCCGCCTTCGTTAGTAAACTTAATCGCATTAGACAATAAATTAGTAATGATTTGGGTCACTCTTAAGGAGTCTGACTCCATAATGGTTTCCACATCATCATCTATGAGCAGATTTAACTCTATGCCCTTTTGTTTTGCTTGCAGCTTGAAGCCGCTAACTAGGTTTTCTAAATAAGGCCGGATAGCAAAACTGGACATTTCCAAACTGATTTTATCAGCTTCGATTTTAGAGAAATCAAGAATATCATTGATGACTTCAAGTAGGTGCTTGCCTGAAGATTCGGCCACCTGCACCAATTCATTTTGGTCATCATTCAAGGCGGTATCTTTTAGTAAGGTCAGCACGCCTAAAACACCGTTCATAGGTGTTCGTAGTTCATGGCTCATATTCGCAATAAAATCTGAGCGTACTCTTAACGCACTTAGAGCCTCGTCTCTTGCCTTTTGCATCTGAGCGGTTCTTTGAGCCACTAGCTTTTCCAAACTCTCGCTCAAAGAATAAAGTTCTAAATTCTTCTCATATAACTGAGCACTAATTTCTTCTAGCAGTCGTTCTGATTCTTGTCGCGCTGATTTTTCGCGGGCGACTCTGCGTTTTAGTTTTTCGATTTCGTCATTCATTATGCAGCTTCTAACGTAAACCGACAGCAATAAACATCTTCAACATACCAGTCTTCTCGGCTGATATTAAATTGCTCGTCGTAATAGCTACATACTCCGACGATCAAACCGTGTGCAACATCTGCCAAAGGGCGGCGAGATTCATACACCATAGTCACTATACCGGTCTGAGGATCTTCTCGAAAATCAAATGCAGGTGTTTCTGCATCTGGGTAAAGCTTTTTCACTTCCACATGCACATGGTCGTCAACATGCTTTAAGAATTTAGTTGCAGAACCTGCTTCAACAAAAAATTGGGCAAATTTGGAAGTAAATGTTTTGGCTAAATGCTCACCAAACACATAAAGAAGTTTTGACGCTTCTATATTGGTCAATCTCGACAATTCTGTCACCATAGCCGCTAGTTCTTCAAAGTCATAAGAGCCAACAGCCGTATACGCACCTTCAGAAGGTGGATTGGTATTTTCTATTAATGTATCCATCATATCTTCGCCAAAAGTTCCCTCCACTAGTTCGGCGAATTCGGTAAACACTATACCTTTCATCAATAACCTCAAAGTTAAAGTGAGATGGGTTTGTTTTTTATCGGCAAGATACGAGAAAAAATAAACTCAAAACCAGGATTTTAAGCAAGTAATCAAATAAAGAATTTGCTAGCAGAACCGATATACGGTGTAGACTTAGCATTTAGTATGATTTGAATGATAAAAAATACTCTTAACAATCGTATTTTCAGACTGCTTGTGATCACTATGGTGACAACGTCGGCGATCTTGCTGATGGCGGTTTGGAATAACAATGTTGAGAATATTCACAACACGCTAAATTCTCGCCTTGATCTGGCGCATGCCACTATGATGCGGCAAATCGACAAGCAAAAAGATAAACTTATGCTAAATGTGCATAATTTGTCGAATAATCCCAAATTTATAAACGCACTCACTAATGGCAATGAAACTGAAATTTCAGAGGCCATGGAGTCCGCAAAATCTTTTCTTAAAGCCAATATGCTTACGCTTTTAGATGAGAACGATAAAATCCAAAGTTCTACCGATAGTCTGATTTTTTCTATTCCCCAAGAACAACTTTCAAAAATGGCGCTTTTAGCAAGAGAAACTGGCGTCACCGCAGAAATTCGACAGATTGGTAGTCAACTGTATTACACCCTTTATGTGCCTACAAAATCTTTGGATGATGCCAAATTAATTATCATAACTTATGTGGTTAACAAACGATTTGTTGAGGGTATAAAAGCACTTATTAACGCAGAAGTTTCCTTTATTACCGGGCTAGAATCAAACTATGTGTTAAGCACCTTGCCGGCAGATAAAGTAAGTCATATGTCGCTGAAAAATAGCTTAATAGATGATGATTCTGGCTTCGCCTGGAAACTAGCCCCCCTTTGGAGCAAACAACATTACTTTTCAAAAAATTATGATATTTCCGAATTTCAAAACCCCATTATTAACACGATTTATCTTTCATTAAATGCTGAAACCGTCACCCAAGACTTTTTAAAACTACAACTTACTATCTCGCTAATTGCTTTATCTGCTGTTGGGGTAGCCCTTATTGCCGGAAGACTATTATCAAAAGATATAACCAAGCCAATAGAAGTCGTCGCTGAACACGCCAGTCAGATATCTAAAGGCGAATACTCTCAGCCTATTTCCATGGATACCTGCTCTATTGAATTGGAAAAGATGATCCACGCTTTTAATGCAATGCAAAATAGTGTGCAAGAACGCGAAAGAGAAATAGTACAAACCGCACAAACCGATCCCTTAACAGGCTTGCACACGCGCACTTATGTAAAAGAACTTTTAAAAGAAAAATACCTTGGTATTCGATATTTTCAAGCCATTGGTATCAATATTTTTGGTTTTAGAGGCATCAACGACGTGTTTGGTTATCACTGCGGCGATCTATGTCTACAAGAGCTTGCAAATCGCGTCAAAAAATTAGGTGGCGAAACCGCTCGATTAACGGGTGGTGAAATCCTTTGGCTTCCTGATACAGTAAAAACCCAAGATGAACTCATTGCAATCAAGCGCACCTTTGATGTACCGGTTAATTATAAAGAATTTAAAGTGCCCCTAAAAACAGCTGTGGGTATTGTTGATTGTCAAACCTCGACTACAAATCCAGAAGATCTGTTTAAACGACTCAATATTATTATTGACGAAGCGCAAATTTCACGAAAACTATTTTTATCCTTTGACGATTCTATTGAACGTAAATATTTGCGGCGTTTGTCTATTATCTCAAACCTGAAAAAAGCCTTGTTTGAAGATTCTGAAGAGTTAGCCTTGGTCTACCAGCCTAAACTGGATCTGATCAATAACAGTATTCATCAAGCTGAAGCATTAATCCGCTGGAATAACCCCGCCTTAGGTTTTGTTGCGCCAGATGAATTTATTGGTATAGCAGAGCAAGCAGGATTCGTTAGCGTTGTTACCAAGTGGGTACTTAAACGCGCAGTGAGAGATGTGTTGGCATTCAAAGCCCACGGTATCGACATAAATGTTGCGGTAAACATCTCCCCTGAAGATGTTATGGACAACGAATTTGTGCCCTACATTCAGCAACTGTTAGATGAAAGTCAGTTAGATTGTGAAGCTATCTCATTTGAACTAACTGAAAGTGTTATTGTGAAAGAACCCCAAAAAGCCATTGAACGCATACAAATCTTACGTGATGCCGGATTTAAAATTGCGGTAGACGATTTTGGGACAGGTTACAGTTCCCTTTCATATTTAACCCAGTTACCTATCGACCTATTGAAAATCGATCGTTGCTTTGTGCGTAACTTGGCGAAAGAAACGGGTGACCAAGCAATTTGCCAAACTGTAATAGAATTAGCGAGTAAATTCGAATTGGAAGTGGTGGCTGAAGGTATCGAAGATGTCGAATCTTTAACATTACTAAAATCTTGGGGCTGTCATTGGGGACAAGGTTATTATATAAATCGTCCTGTACCAGCCAAAGAATTTGTGCGTTGGGTAAAAGAATACCAAGCAAATAACTTATCGCAAGATGCAAACGTATAGCCCAGCCTTACGCTTCTTTTTGCAATTGAGTTTGTTATACTGAGCAAAACCTATAAGGGAAAAGGAAAAATGATAAAACCTGTTGTACTTGCCGGAGGCACTGGAAGCAGACTATGGCCAAAATCTCGCGCTGCTTTGCCAAAACAATTTTTAAAGCTCACGTCAGAAAACACTATGTTACAAGATACTATTCTTCGTTTACCTTCCGATAAAGTGAGCGATGCTATGGTGATTTGTAATGAAGACCATCGTTTTCTAGCGGCCGAACAATTACGCCAAATCAGCAGTCAAAGCGGTAATGTCTTGTTAGAGCCAGTGGGTCGAAACACTGCCCCAGCCATAGCCATTGCGGCTATGTTAATGGCTAAACAAAACCCTGAGCAAATTTTATTGGTACTAGCTGCTGATCATTTAATTTCTGACAATAGCGCATTTGCAACTGCCATTGACGAAGCTGAAAAGCTCGCCTTGCAAGACAAGCTAGTTACCTTTGGTATTGTGCCGACAGAAGCCCATACGGGTTATGGCTACATTAAGGCCGGCGAAAGTATTGCTAGTAGTTATCAGGTCGACAGTTTTGTTGAAAAACCCGACCAATCAACAGCACAAACCTATATTGATAGTGGTGACTATTACTGGAATAGCGGCATGTTTATGTTTAAAGCTAATATCTATTTGCAAGAACTAAAAACATATCGCCCTGACATATATGAAGCTTGCGAAAAAGCTTGCAAAGATACCACCACAGATCTTGATTTTATTCGCCTAAATGCTGAAGCATTTGCTGCGTGCCCAGACGAATCCATTGACTATGCGGTAATGGAAAAAACCTCTCATGCTTGTATGGTGCCTTTAGATGCAGGCTGGAATGATGTTGGCAGCTGGAGCTCTTTATGGGATACCAACAAGAAAGACGCAGATGGTAATGTGTGTGTTGGTGACGTCATAGTCAACGGCGTGCATAACAGTTATATCAATGCTGAAGAGCGTTTAATTAGCGTTATTGGTCTTGATGATGTTGTGGTTGTTGAAACCAAAGATGCAGTCATGGTCGCCAATCGCAATAAAGTGCAAGACATCAAAACCGTGGTTTCTCAACTTAAAGCAGAGAAACGTCCGGAGTTTGAATTCCACCGTGAAGTATTCCGACCTTGGGGTAGCTACGATAGCATAGACAATGGTAGACGTTATCAGGTAAAACGCATCACAGTGAAACCTGGAGAGAAGCTTTCGGTGCAAATGCACCATCATAGAGCTGAACACTGGATTGTAGTAAGTGGCACTGCCAGTGTTACTATAGGTGAAGACACCCAATTAGTGACTGAAAACGAATCGGTTTATATTCCGATTGGTGAAGTTCATGCACTAGAAAATCCAGGTAAAATCCCGCTAGAACTGATCGAAGTTCAATCTGGCTCTTACCTTGGAGAAGACGATATTGTACGCTTCTCTGATCGGTATGGGCGTACGGAGTAAGCTACACTTGTGGCAAATAAGAAACTTCCTCTTATTCTTGTTATTAACACTGGTACTTTCTTGTACCAGTGTGTTTGAAGAGAAAAAATATAGCAACACATTACAACCTGGTGAACAACTCAAGCAATTATCTACTGTCTCTTCTTCCCCACCACACACGTCATTAAGTCAAGTAAGCCATTTAAAATACAAAGCGAAAAAATTTTTAAACAATAACAAAGACGATTTAAATGATCTCGTTGCAAATAAGGCTCTGACTCGGCCGCAGATGTTAGCCAATATTAAATCAAAAACCAGCACTGATGAAAAAATTCAGACATTTGCGCTGATATCTGCTTTACTTCCATTGGATCAACCATGGCTCGCCTATCAATTGATGAAGGATAATGTTTTATCGAGAAGCGATATAAAAAAAGCATTAAGGCAAATTGGTGCTTCATATAAACAAAAAATGTCATTTCCAATAGAAACGCTTGAGACAGTTAGAATCACTCCGCTTATTAATTCTGCAAGCATCACAGTAAACACTCAGGCCAATCAACTGGTTAATGTAAAGATTAAACCTAAAGATAAAAAAGTTCGCTATCAACAAGTAAAACTTCATTGGGAGCCTATATACGGTACTATGTCAGGAAGTGCCTTTGATCTGAATCCAGCAACAGAATACGAAGTAGTAATAGAATCTGAACTCCTCAAGAAAGAGAAATATTCTTTTAAAACGCGAGCGAATAAACCCCGTATTGAAAAAATCATCTATTTAAAAGACCTATATAAAGGCGGTAGCCTTGACGTACTTGATTTAGAAAAAGAAATAACGAAAAACGGATGGACCCAAATTGACGGCACAGGCGTTACCATAACGGGAGATAAGAACAGTGATTTTGCTATCAATCTTGGTAATTTGGAATATGTGTATTTAACCAATATTAAAATTGATTATGCTAAACGATTCGGCATTTATGCCCATAAAGCCTCTAATATTTGGATAGATAGTTGTGATATTCGAAATTTTGGACGTAACATAGTTGAACATCGCAATGGGATAGGATATGCGGCTGCATCAGATACGTCAGCAGTCAACCGCGATGCCGGCATATTTCTTAATCAAAGTGGTCAGGTGGTAATTGAACATTGTAAGATCACTTCGCCCAACCATTCTGCGAATAGTTGGAAGTTCGGCCACCCACGCGGTGCCAGCGCCCTACAAATAAGTGCAGACCATCCTAATAAACAAAAACAAGGTCAATACATTATTCGCTTTAACCAATTTTATGGTTCTGACAATAACCGCTTTAACGATGTTATTGAAAGTAAAATGAATGGTCGACGCCATGGCGGGTTTATTCGAGATTCCGTCATCCACAATAATTATTTAGCATATTCAAATGATGATTTGATCGAATTAGATGGCGGTCAAAGTAATGTGGCTTTTTATAATAATAAGCTGGAATATGGATTTTGCGGGATAAGTATAGCCCCGAATATGTGGGGACCTAGCTATATTTTTAATAACACCTTCTTAATGTTAGGTGATTCAAGAGGAAGATCCTATAGCAATATAAAAAGTGGAGGCTTATTTGTTGCCCCAGGAGGCGTTAGTTTAATTGCCGACAATCAATTTTATAATCCAAAATTGAAAATTGCATTTCCTGGGCTTCAAAAAGACAGCAGTGTTTGGGTGGAAGGAACGATTTTTTAATGTAATTTGATGTTTTTTGATGCCTCATTAACATTATTTTAACCTTTAGAAATCAAATATATGCAAATATAACATTTATTTAGAACATTTAAGAATATACGATATAAATCGCTTGCATAAAAACTGTACAATCTCTAAGATGCGAGCAAGCCGTAACAAAAGGATTTTATCTCCGTGAAATTAATTAAAGCTCTATTCGTAACAACTAGTATTCTCGTAACCACTATTGCCAATGCTGGTTTATTAACCATCAATGGCAACGCAGTAAAAGCTGTAGATCTTGACACCCTTGGCGTCTCAAGCTTTGAAGACTTCTATGATTATGACAACGCAAATCGTTGGTCATCAAACATCGGCATTGAATTAACTGACGAAGCATTAATTTTTGTAGCGGAACTAAGTAACCAATATGCAGTTTTCACTACATTTAGTAGTCCATATGGTAGCAATGGTAGTGTATTTGCCAATCTTTCTGGTACTGCTGGAAGTCTTTTGTTTTTAGATGACCCTGATGAAACTGTTTCTGGTAGCGGTATTTCATTCCGTTGGGCAGCTGACAGAAATGATGGTTATATTTGGTCTGGATTAGCAGATGTTGATTGGATGTTTACTTCAATTTTCAGCAATTCAACTCTTAGCGGTGTGAGATATGCATCATTTGAAGATGGTCATTTAATAAGCACTGATTATAGCGACATCATGAGACCAGACGGTACATTCGTAGTTGCTAATCAAGTTAGTGCAAACCTTGTCTCTCAACCTGTGATGGCAGGGTTATTAATAATGGGGTTAGGCTTTTTGTTTGGAAGAAAAAAGCTTTAATTCCGGTCGTAGTTGTAAAGTAAGTTTTTAATAAATGGAGTTGTGGTTATGAAGTACGCAATGAAAACACCAAGCGTTATTGCATTGGTAATAGCAGTTTTACTATTCGCAAGCACGGCAGCGAACGCAAGTTTCATGCGTATCAATGGTCAGCTAATGGAAGTGTTAGATTTAGAAAAAAATGGATACACTTCCTTTTACGACTTTTATGACTATGACACTGCTAATATTTACTCATCAAATACTGGATTAGAAAAAGTCGGCGGGACTGTACTTTTTGGTGCAGAGGTGAATAATGAATTCGCGATTTTTGGTCTTTTCAGTTCTGCTGAATCAAAAAAAGGCGGTGATATAAGTATTGATTTTTTAGATGAGTCAGGCAGTATCATTTTTACGGATGACCCAGATGAAAGGGGTACGCTTAGCTCTCTATACTCACGAAGTTATCTTTGGCATGGTTTCCGTAACGATGGCTTTATCTATGCAGGATTTGATAACACTGACGTTTGGAACGTAAACCTTTCCCTTACCAATACCAGAAATATTGATACTGTTTCATTTGTATCTTTTGGCAATGGCTTGTTCGACAACGCTGTTACTAAAGACTTTACTGATGTCGAAGGTATCTATGAATTTACGCAAGGAAGTCGGTCAATTTCAGGAGCCTCTGCAAATGAAGTTCCAGCACCTGCAATAGCAATCATGGTTTTGGTTTTGCTAGGTGTTTATTTTGCAAGCTTTAGAAAAAGAACTGCAAAACTCAACTAATCAACTAAGTTGTAGTCATCGCCCCTAATCATTCCTAGGGGCGCCTGCCGCGTCATATAGATCATCTAATCCAAATACTTCTAAAATAGCTTTCATCTGCAAAACTCGTTTTTTACCGAGCTTTTCTACTGCTTTTTCCTCAGTAAGCATAGGATTAGAAAAACCTTTCTGTTTACCCATTACTCTACTTGGTCTTTCTAGAACCGCCTTATCGACAATCTTAGGAATGAAATTGAATGCATCTCCAACATACCGATTGATGTTGTCTAAACATTCTTGGGGCGCCATTACAAAGTTCTCATAATGTACGGTTAAGTACATTGTTTTCGGAAGATGTTTAAAAGCAAGAAAATAATTAACGCACCAATGTATTAATTGAATGTTATAAAAATCATTTTCTTTACTTGATTGTTCTATTAAAGCAATTTGTTGCGAATTTAATTCTCCAATAAGCGCTTCGTTAGATAAATAAATGCTAAGTTCTTGAGGCCAAAACCAATGCTTTTTTTGGGCTTTCGACATTACAACAGAGAATGGATTTCTAACCAAAAGTAATGTTTTTACATTTGGAAAATGAGGCAAAATGGCGTGCGCAAAGGTAGTCGAAAAAATGTCTTTTACTAGTAAGCCATTGTATTTCAATTTTCTATTATCAAAGTCTATTCTTCGATGTTTAAACTTTCCTGAAAATATTTCTTTATACAGGTTAACCAGAGGATCTTGGCTGTTTAACACCTCAAAGTATTCGTATGGTCTATAATCTTTGCAGTATTCCGGCAATACTAATGGATGGTAAGGCTCAAATAACTCTCTAGCTTTCCCCTGACTGTTTAAAATAGAGCTAACCCAAGTTGTGCCACTACGCCCATCTCCAATTAACCACAATACGTTCTCAAATGCCCCCAACCGTTGATTAATTGAAATGGCACTATCTCTTAATGGGAAAACAATAGCTTTCTTTAATAGCTCAATAGAACGACTTTTTACTGCTTTCATTAAAAATCCAGTTACTCCGAAATTTCTGGCACCGAATAATCAAATAAGGATATTTCTTCTTGGTAATAATTTGCAATAAAGTCAACAACTTCTTGGCAATATGGTTTCTGCGTCTTCTTTTCGCTTCCGTGAACTTCATGAGGAAGCTCTGGAGCTCCGGGTAAATTGAGTTTGCTGACTACGGTAGAAAATACAGAATCTAGCTCTTCAAACTTTCCAACATAATCTAAATTGATTGTTCCATCAAACTGCTCCAACCAATAGGTTTGGGGCCTTAAATAGCCTGTACCTGCAAACCGTTTAACAAAATCAAGAAAACTAATGTCTGAAGGTATATTATAATTTTTCTGGTGTGCTTGGTCTCTCTGTACATTTTTATACCAGGAAAACAATCTATCCCAAGGATTTCGTATCAAAGTAAATTTAAAATATTCTTTATATTGACTGGAGTTGACAGTAAGTCTGTTTTTGGGATTTTTTTGTGTTCGAGTGTATTCTCGGATCCTTCTAATATAGTCTTTTACGTTTTCAGTAGAACGAATAACGTCTATATAATTAACTGGCTGTTGAATCATTCTAACCGAACGATGATCCTGTCTTTCGCGCCCACTATATTCATCAAAATGGCCAAGAAGCTTTTCAAAACTAGATCCTGCACACTTAGGGATATGGATAAAAATACATTTATGCTCGTGACTTATCATTATTATACTTCTTTAAATTGTAGTTTTATGTCAATTAAATATTTTCGAGAGGTTCCTCAATAAATATTTTTTATACAATGTTACGTAAGCTGCAAAAGGTTTTACAGGATGATAAAGCCGCTTAGTACCTGGAACAACAAAATATTTCGGAGGAAAGTAACAAAATGTCCCCCAACCTAGGCTTAGCCTGTTTTTATTGGAAGTGTACAGATTAGGGACATATGTTTTTAAATCTTTAACTGATAAATTGTTTCGAGCTAGCAAATTAGGCCAACTAATTTCATGATGGCCACCTGCTCCCTTCGAATATTCATCTATTAAACAGTCAATCGCACTGGAAGAAACTCTAAAAAATGGTAAAAATCCAATTTTGTCAGGGACCACACTATCGTTACTTAAATAAGTGTTTTTATAGAACCAACGGTCAGGTATTTTCCGTAGATTAGTGCACAAAAGATCATCCTCTACTGCATCATACGCTGTAACTAATGATCCATAATTTGAGGTAAACCTAACGTCATCTTCACAAAACCAATAATAACTGTAACCAGATACAATTGAAGTAAACACAATCTGAGCCAAATCCAAATTACCCGGCATTATTTTCCATTCCGCGGTGTCATTATATTTATTATGGTATTGCGAACAATGCTCTGAGAGGTCTTTTCTGCTTACCACATAGAAACAATCTTTAAATTCAGATTCATACTTATTGAGATTAGTTTCTTCTCTATAACTTAAAATATAAAAATCAGCATGTTCAGAAACATCTGTTTGTATTTTTTTTGCAAGTTTATAAGTTACAGGAGATAGCTCTCTTGCAAATAACACAAACGCTTGTTTCTTCCTTGATAACACTTTCAACTCTCTGATATATTTTGAATCATAGTTTCATTGTTATTTATGCATTTCAATATAGCAATAGAAATCAAATGAATTCATTTAAATAAGCTTTGATCTAACCAAATTATCACGCTGGTTAACGATTATTTTCCAATTGACTTACATATTCAGGGACTTTGAAACTTCATCATGGCAAATTACAAACAAAATGCATTACTGTGCTTAAAGGCTTTACCCAAATTAATCCCTTTATTTGCTGAAAAGAATTATATTTTTATAATTTCTCATATGAGAGCAAGAACCACACTTATCTCTCATTTATTGGATTCATCACCAGAAATAGTAGGTAATACAGAACTGCATGTGAGATACAGGCATGCGATAGATGAATTAAAATCTAAAATGCTTCGCGTACACGAAAAAGATTATAATGAAGCAAGATATATATGCGATAAATTGCTGCATAACAGGCTTGTAATCAATTTAGAAAGGTATGCTAATGCGAAGTTTATATTCAACCTAAGAGACCCCGAGGATACATTTAAAAGCCTATTAAAGCGCCATTTGCAAATAGAAGGCGAAGATTCTATTTTTAAACTTAAACGCTACTACAATGAAAGACTCATATTTATGGAGTCGCTTTGGGATAAATTGAATCCAGAGCAACGTATATACATAAATTCAGATACTTTAATCGAACAACCAACCCATGTATTAGCCGAGTTAACTGACTTCTTGGATTTAGCTAACCCGCTTCAGCCTGAATATAAAACCAATGAGCACACCGGCCAGAGCGGCAAAGGTGATATGAGCGAAAACATCAAAAGTGGTAAAATAATAAAAACTAAAAACGATTTAAACGAAAAAGAAGCTAGTTTACTCAGCTCAATATTTTCTGATGAAGAAAAAAGCAATTTCAATCGATTACACAATAAATTCCAATAATCATGGACATGATGTTTGTACCAAAGCGGAAACCGCTTTGGTACAAACTTTAACAACTAAATATTTTCAACCATCTTGAAAGTTATTTTTTATTCGACATTGTTGAAGATTATATTTCTAAAGCTGCTGTTAACCTCATCGTTTTCGGCATCTTGATCCATAATCAAAATCATTTTTACCGGTGAATCCGTATGAAATTCACCAATGGGAATTGTAATCTCTTCATACACACCAGACCCAGAATACTTAAACGTATTGTTTCCCCAGCGTTGAGTGCCATAAACTTGGAATACTCTAGGTTGTAAGCTTTCATTTTTTCTTACAAAACCAATGCCATGAATTTCACCTTGTTTTGTACTTTTAAAATCGAAACTTAAAACGGTGGAAGCATTAATTTCGATATCAGTTAAATCGACTACTTTCCATGAATTCCCGTATAGTTCTGCTCCATAACCATTTTCTACTATCTCTAAGCTGCCAGAACCATCTTGCGCTTCGTACGAAGAAATATTGTAGTTATCTAAATTTAAAGCCTCAGACGGCAATATTTCGGTTTCACGCTCATATAATCTTACATTAGTGAAAATTGCATTTGGGTTGCCAAAATTAGAATCGTTATCCATCGCAAAAACTAAGCGATCATAGTCACCTGAAGCAATTGCACCTATGGGAATACTGAAACTCTGACTAGTACCAAAATTTGAATATCGATACGACATATTTAGCCACCTTTGGCTACCAAATAAATTAAATATAGTTCTTGTACTTGCCGTATTATCACTTTCAACCCCAATTGCATGAATTTCACCTTTTTCAGTGCTACTGAATTCAAATTCCAGGATTGTATTAACGGTAAAGTTATAATCAATCGGTATGCTTTTCCAAGCGTTTCCACTCAGCACCAATTGATTAGCATTCTCCCCTATACTTGCTTCACCAATACCATCTTGATTACCGCCAAATGGACTAATTACCACTTCTTCAAAATTTATATATTCAGAGGTCACGTAAATAGTAAATGTTTGAAAATCACTTCCAAAAGCATTATCGACACGCACTACAACTGTATTGTCACCTAATTCATTAACAGTTGGCGTCCAAGTAATTAGTCCAGTACTGTCTATTTGCATTGTCTCTGGAGACTGCTCCAACGTGAACTCTACCGGTTCAGTTCCTTCAATATCTACCCTATTGTCGGCATCATAGGTATAAGCTTCCCCGACATCAGCTTCTGTATTTGGCGTTGAAACAATAATGGGACTTTCGCCTGAGATCTCATTAACGCAAGCGAAGGGACCTGTACTTGCTTGTTCTATCAAAGGTACCATCTGATCTACACTACATGAAGAAAAGCTTGTATGGTTACCATTGACTGATGGAAACATAATAAAGCCGGCGCCCACGCTTGCACAAGCGGTACCTGGTTGTCCATCATGTGGAGAACCAAAATTGTGCCCTAGTTCATGAGTAAACACGAGCGATGTTAGAAGTCCAAGCCTTTGACTTAAGCCTGAAGAGTAAGAATTGCAAAGTTGACCAACAAAGGCTATCCCGACAGTAGATCCATCTAAATCTTTCCCTGTAAACAAATGACGTAGTCCAGGATTCGGAATTCCACTGCCAGTAAACGCATATAAAAGGCTTTCAGGATTGGTAGATGTTAAATTTTCATTAGAAGTTAATGGAATAACTGAATCAGCAACAATAGTGATATCTAATTGCTCTTGAAAAATTCCATCTGCAATATTTAGCTCTCCTAACATCTCAACAGTAGCATCAGAACTACTTGTTACATATTCAGTATCTGCTACCAAAGTTATTTGTATCTCTCGGGTTGCGTAACTTTTAACCAAGTCATTTAAATCGCTTACATACTTAGAGTAATCAATTGATAAGCTATTGTGATTATGAGAGTTGTTACCACAAATTCCGTTATGCTTAATGTCTTTGACATTAACTGCAAAAAGGTCACTGTCAGATGCAATAAACTGATGTTTAATTTCCGGGGAAAGCCGGGAGCTAATGTCGCTATATGCTGCGAGCAAAAAGAGCGCATTTCCATCAAAAAAAGCCCCACTATACTTACCATTAAAGTAATTTAAACGAATCCAAGAGTTCGTCACAGTATCAATCTTGCCTTTATAGAAAAATGTTTCTTTTTTAAAATTAACAGGAACATTTGACGTATAAATCCCGTTATTTGTTGACAGTATAAATTGTAATTTTTGACCTGCTATTTCAACGCTTAGTCTGCTTAATTTTCCATCATCAGTTTGGCTCGAATCGAGAATTTCGACATTGTAGGCTTTTGAAATAACTTCATGCTCCACACTTGCGTGTGGTATTGTAGAAATTGACATAAGAAAAATAGCAACTACCAGTAACAATGATTTGTTATTGGTCGAAACACTTTTAAATTTATTAAACATAGAATTAATCCTAAGAATGGTTTCTATTTCTTTTTTTTAAATTTTTTAAAATGCATCTGCAAAAAAACTATCCATGCAAAATTTGGAGTGCGGTTGGTTAGAGCTACTATCTAATACTAGAGAATAGTCAACATTAGCAAAATTTGTAAATTATTTATGGTTAGGATTTTAAGTTCAAGTCGTTATATCAGCTTTACATTATTTAAACAACGTCAGCTTATCCTTAGTGAATAAGGTTAACTATTTGAAGATGAGGTCTTCCTTTCAAACAATCGTTTTTCTAACTTAAACTTTGATATTGGCCCCTCGAAAAGTTTAAACGAAATATACGCGGCGCAGGTTGCGCCCAACAAAACAAGCCAAGCGCTTAGATATCCGTTTAATTCCGTTTTTCTTAAGGTATTAATAAAGATTGGATGGAATAAATATAGACTGAAACTTAACGCACCAAAAAATCGCAAAATTGGCATTGTAAAAAATTTCTTTAACATACCGTCATAGTTTACTGAAGAAAGAAGCACTAACGACCAAAATATTGCATACAGAATAAATTGCTTATGAAAGTAATTATTTTCAACACGTTCGCCGAATAATGAAAACACTAATGGAGTCATACACACGACCCCAATCAAACCTACATAGCCCAAATATCGACAAACTGTGCTTATATGTTTATTGGAGGAGTTATTTATATAATCTTGTAAAACCGCTAAAAACATCCCAATGATGAAAATAGGCATGTAGGGTAATAACCTAGCATCATTTCGAAGAGACTCATCTTGGGGAGAAATAAGTTGTGATAACACCATTAACAACAGGAACATAGCAATTAATGCAGGCGCTCCATAGGGACGAACAAGAACTATCGCAAAAACAAAAAAAGGAAGTGTAAAGTAGAACTTAAACTCTACCGCGATGCTCCAAGTTACACCTTTCCCTTCCATAAGGGCTAGATGTTTTAAAAACCCGAACCAATCAAGGCTAAAAGGTACGCCAGCGTCTTCTCGCCCTAAGAACATACCAATTGCAATAGTACTAAACACGGCAAGTAACAGATAGATGGTATAAAGAGGATAAATTCTAAAAAAACGTCTCTGCCAATAGTGAGACATATTTGCAAAGGTAAAGATCTGCTTGCCCTTTTTTAAAAGGGGTAACGTAAGAAGAAATGAACTCAATAAAAAGAATAAAAATACACCCGACTTACCAGTACCGCGTAAATCCAAAAACGGAAGATAAAACATCCCTGCGTTACTTGTATGGCTCATAACAACAATCAACGCAGCCAAACCTCTCAACCCATCGAGAGAGTCCATTTGATATTTCTTATCTGATATTTCTCTATGTATCATCCAATGACACCTTATCTCTAAAAGCTAAAAGCAATCAACCAATTTTGACGCAGCTTTGTTGCAACTATATAAAAATCAATCCCAAAGGTGCCACCATTTGTAAATGGCTAAACTAAATATGCCATCGTTATTTTTACCTGTCAAAAATGTTTGCAACATAGAAATCTCAATAGAGTTGCTCACTAATTGCTGATTCGGTATAAATGGAAAAACAATGTGCCTATGCATTTAAAAACAAAACGCTTTATTCTACTATTTTGTACCAATTCAACTTCATATTTTTTGTTATAATTAAAAAGCTCAAAATCGTGTTTATAGAACTGGCATAACCCGTGCAAGATAACTGGATCCAGACGAACTTTTTTTGAATTTGAGCTGTTTGCTTGAATACTGTCATGACCGTCTTGGATAAAAAATTCTGGATAATTTTTGCAAATTGCTTCAATACCCTCTTCTAATTTAAATATTTTACTCTGATCCCAAATAAAGCCTGATTGCGGCCGTATATGATTTGATAAGATATAGGGATTATAGGCATAGGCCTTTCTAATAAAATAAAAAAAGGTAGAGGTATTAAAGTACTTGAACTTCCTATCCACTTTTTTGCGATACGAAAACTCGCTAAGAAAACGAGCCACTGGATGCCTTACTATTGCGAACGAATCTTTTACAAGCTCATCTATTCCTAATCTATTAAGCACTTCTGCGTGAAAGTGTTGTGGTGGGCATGGTAATTCTTTTTTGAATTCACTATCGAAGAGTAATTGCACATCAGGTAATAACATTTTTTTAATCGAGGTACCTGCAGCCTTTGGAATATGGATAAAAAACAGCATTTTCCCTTTATTATTTTTTAAAATTGGCATGTTTAAAATCCTTTTTGAAATTGATAATCATCTGAAGTTAAGTTTTTACTAATGTCGGTCAGTAATTAGACGTTGAAGTCGGCTTATATAATTTCCAGATGTAACAAATAGAACACTAAACATAATCATCACAGTCCCGAAGCCTATTATGAATATCTGAAAAATGGAAAAGTCGTAAATAAAGAGACAGTAGGTGACTATCCCTCCTATTATTGAAACTGGAATAATTACTTTTAAAACCGTTGTAAATATAATCCAACTATTTAAAACAATTAATTTTTTAACTGATAGAATCCTTATTACTATGGTAAACACTACATCAAGTAAGATTATTAACGCCACTCCCAATAGTCCATATATTGATGAAATGTAATAAGCAATAATAAGCAAAATAATTGACTTTAAGAATTCTAGTTTTAATCCTATTTTCGATTGACCATATGCCGCTAACAAACTGTCTGTAAAATATGTTAGTACGTGAATGCCACTAATAAATGCATATATCATCAGAAAATCAACTGCGCCAAGCCACTTTTCGCCAAATACAAAAATGACAAGTTCTTTACCAAAAATTCCCATCAAAACAAATATAGGGAACAGTAAAATTATTGAACATATTGTCAATTCGCTAAAAAGATTAGAGATAACTTTAGAGTCCTTAGTTCTGCTTGAAAAGACGGGAAGTGAATAAGAATTAACTGACGAAACAATCGATTGTTTCGGTAGATCAATTAGTCGGCGAGCAAATGAGTAGTAACCGATGGTCGCCGCACTTGTCGCAATTGATAGGATAATAACCAAACCTCGACCGAATAGACCATTCTGTAACTTTCTTAACCCAATTGAATTACCTTCACGAAATAAAGAAAAGAGGTCTTCAAACGAAGGACGGACAGCTATTAGATTGCTATTTCGAAGAAGTAGAATAATTAGTGCTAATAGATTCATAACGTTTAATTGGATGATTAAAGACCAAGCCCCTAATCCATAAATTGCTGCTGTAATACCGCAAATCGCTCCCAACAATTTACCCCAAATGGTTCTAATTGCTAAGGCTTTAAACTGCCTTTTACAACGAAGTACCGCTATAAAAGGTCTAGCCATCACACTTGAGATTGCTGAAATACATGAAAAAATCAGTAGAAAAACTACAGATACATCATCAATGAAAAAATAAACCAATGCTATTAACAATATAGAGAGTACTGCTAAAATGCTCCCCAACCAAAATACAGTTGCTAATTCTCTGTTTGATTCACAGTTTCTTCGAACTAAGGGGTTTTCAAAAACAGCGTTGAAAAACGAACTTACAAGTTCACAATAAACGATTACTAAGGTTCCCATTCCCAATTGAGCTGGAGTGAGAAATATAGCAAAACAAAAAAACGAAGCTGCAGATAAGAGAATTAATCCGAACTTTTCAAAAAATAGCCAAAATACGTTTATTAACCTACTTTTGCTCATTTCAAAACCTATACCCAAACTGAGCAATATCTTCTGAGTAACGTTTTGCTACAAGTTCCTTTTGGTAATCATCATAAAATTGTCTATAAGATTGAGAGGGACTATTCGATAAACTATTTGCTTTCTCAAAGTTCTTGTCTTCTATTTTTAGAAAATCCAATATTGTAGTAAAATCTTCGTCGAAAGACTCTATTTTACCTAAAAAATTAAATCTCTCTTTTCCTTTCGCGTTTTCTAAAAGGACGTGCTGTGATATCCAATGTCTATCTGCAAAGGAGTCCCCCCCCTCTTCTGTTTGTAACCATTCCAAGAATTCTCTAAATGGCATACCTGGATAGAGATTCTTATAACGACTTATAATAAAAAAATCACAAAATCTTTTCTGTCCAGAAATTTTATCAAACCAACATGAGTAAATCCTTGCCCATGGATTTCTAGTTACACTAAAGCAAAAGCTATTTGAATCAATAAGTTTACTCTTTTCCAATTCATCGAGATTAATTTTGAACTGTTTTAGCGATGTGTCATCGACTTTTCTTAAGTGCCGTAAAATTGTAGTAGTGCCAACTTTGGGGATTGATACATAAGCGTAATTTCGCTTGGAATTCACATGTATACCGCAAAGATAATCTGAAAAAGCGGGGTTTCCTCGTTTTAGAAGATATCGAAATGTATAAACTATTCGAGTTACAAGTTTTGCAATAAAAGGAAACTTGACTAATTTACTAATTAATATATTAATTCTTTTTTTGTACTTCCAGTTAGCTTTCATGGCTCGATCTTCTTAATTATCTTGGCGGGAATCCCTGCAATGACTATATGGGGCTCCTCGAAGCTTTTATTTACGACGGCATTTGCTCCGACTTGAACATTGTCTGCTATTTTTATACCGCCAAAAATTTTTGCTCCAGGGGCAATATAACAATTATTTCCAATTTGAGGAGTCATGCCCGTTCCATCATGTCCAGCACCAATATTAACTCCAACATGTATTCTACAATTTTCTCCTATTTTACATTTTCTATTTATAATGATGTTTCCATAGTGAGGTAGCATTAATCCTGGTCCACACACATTTGGAGGAATACTATAACCAAGTTTTTTTGATTGAGCTTTGAAACGAAAGTCAGTGTAAATCCGAAGCCACCTTAAATAGATTGGTAAGCGAACATTTCTATAATATTCAGCCTTCCGAAGTAAACGAAGAAAACGCCATGTATCAGAAAACAAATAGTTCTTGAAAGTCGAAGATATTTTATTATTTTTTCTATCCTTTTCCAGATAGATTCTCAACGTTTTTTTATTGCTAATCATTTTTCAGTTTCTGCCAATCTTGAATATAGAGCCATTTTGCTAAGCCAGCTTTTTTTATCTCAACCTTTTGTTTAAAACCTTATTAAGGATTAATATTTAGTTTTACGTTTATGCTAGAAATTAATTCTTTAGATTGATTACATTCAAACTTTCTTGCAAAGTGACATTGTGAATTAAATATACTTTCCAAGTCTTGTAAAATTAAGGTTTTTGGATGAGGAAGCCCCTGTGACCAATCAACATATCTTCTATTATCATGGAAACAGTTAAGTTCAGAGGCGTTATTTATCATTGTATGAAAGATAGCCTCGTCAGGTATCTTAGTTTTTTTAAAGTGGTTAATGACAGAGTTCGATTTATCTGCAAATTTTTCAATTAAAAATTCAGCACATTTTGCTGAGCCTGTATACCAAAACTCTCCCCCCCAACATTTATATTTGTCATTAAATGGTGTGAACCTTGAAACCAATAGTGGATGCTTGAGTAATGGTATCTGACTGACGACTTCCAATCCTTTTTTATCTTTTCTCTTAAATAAAAAACTCAAGCTACAATAGCGAATATAATATCTTTTTTTCCACTTTTTATCGAAATGGCCATACTCTATTTTAGCAGAGCGCATAAAAGCATCTGCACCTTGGGCTTTTAAGAATTCAAAAACCTCATCTGATGATTTTGTGGGGTAATCGGCTCCACTTAGAATAATGTAGTAGTCAGGTTTATTATTTTTGTAGAGAAGATTTAAGGCCTTCATTTTAGCGGCTACTAAACTGAACGTCCCCCAGCCCGTGACTTCATATTCTTTAACAAACTCAACATTCTTAGAAAATTGTTCTATTGGTAGATCACATTTAGAAAAATCATGATGCCAAGCTATTGGGGGGTAATCATAAAGCGAATTTAATGCCTTATTCAATTTAATGGCTTGCTCCGGATTTGCATGAGTTAAAACGATAAAACCGATGTTACTCATAGACGCTCTTCCTAATATACGACTTAATTGAACTTTGATTTTTATTTGTATGTTGTTTCATTGATATGAAAAAACAAATTAGATAAAGAAACATGTCAACACTGTTATGATTTAAGATAATAAATCCAATATAATTCACCACAGCTTGTAAAATTAATATAACGAATAGCGTGGTGCTGAGTGAGATATCTCTGTCAAAAATAAAGCTTTGTATTAATCTAAAAAATGAAAATAACATGATGCCCGCAAGAATTATAAAACCAATAGCCCCAATATTGAGCATAACCTCGTAATATCCGCTATGCGCATTTCCTATGAAGCCCCAACGCTCCATAAACCCGCTTACGGCATCACTTGCCCAAAAAGCTCCAAATCCATAGCCAAAGAAAAACTCTTCCATTATATACTTATCAAGTAATTCCCAGATAATAGTCCTGTTGGTTAAGCCCGGGTCTCTGCCTAACAAACTGAGAATAAATTCATATGCAAGCATTAATGCGTAAACGCAAATGATGGACAAAATTGCAAGTAAGCCGAACCTTAAAAAGTTTATAGTAGCGTTTTTACCTTTAAATGCTTTAAAAACGAAAAGCATAGTGATACCAGCAACTACTAAAACTGTTGCAGTCGCAGATCTAGTCATCAGAAGACATAAACTCAGTATAAGAAAACCGTACATTCCCCACTTTTGTTTGTAAAAACCTAAACCGAATAACAGAAGTAAGGCATAAGCATAAACTCTAGCCCCGCCGTTTTTATCAAAATACATTCCGGTGAAAGCTCCAGCGCGAATTCCAGAACTAACAAAGGCGCTACTCGGGGAAATAACAGCCTCAATTAAACCTATAACGGCTGCGAGCAAAACAGCTATGACAAAAGCTCTTAGCAAGGATTTTGGTGTAAATATTTGCACAAGACAAAAAGCGGTAAGTACTAGAATTGTAAACGCAATTCCTCTTCGAAATGTAACTGCTGGTGCATATGACCAAGAAACTGAAAGGAAAACCCAAAAAATCAAAAGTCCCCAAAGAAAAAATTGCCTTGCAAAGCTATTCAAACTCACAATTCTTGCCTGAAAAATTAATATCAAGCACATAGCAAGTAAAATTATTCCTAAGATTTGGTTTGATAAAGAACCTGAAGCATTTGCAGCAAAAACGTCATCGCCTCTAGATCCTAGAAACGATGTAACAAAGTTAAGAAAACCCATGTAATAAAAAAGCGACATTCCCAAGAACATTCGTTTGAATGTAACGAGCTCTAATTTCATTTTTTACTCACAAGTAGATCTCTGTATGCTTGAGCAGAGTTTTCACTGGTAAACTTATCTTTTACTATTTCAGTAGCTTTAGCTGTATCGTATGTTTTAGCTAATGTACTAGCCATCTTACAAGCCAACTCTTCAACATTTTGATACTCCACCAGAGGCGCAATTTCACCATCTTTCAGAATTTCTCTTGCCCCATGAGGACAATCAAACGCAACAACTGGCGTTCCAACCGACATAGCTTCAACTATGGCATTGGGGCTTCCTTCAAACCTTGATGACAATACGTATAAATCAGCAGCTTTCATCTCGGCTACGGGGTTGTCAGTGTAACCTGGAAAATCCACGTCTTCTGTTATTCCTAAACTTTCTGCTTGTTTTTGCAATTGTTCTCTTAATTCACCTTCACCATAAATAATCAATCGACAATCAATGGTTTCTCTTACTCTAAAAAGCGCATCCAATAACATGTCAAAACCTTTTTGGTAGGCTAAACGACCTACACTAATGATCACTGGTTTTGTTTTATCTTTTAACCATGGGTGAGATGGTGGTGCTTTGGATGCTTCTTCGATTTCTTTTGTAATCACTGGGTTAGGTGCTGTTATTACGTCTTTTTGCCTGACCATGGTTGTATCAACCAAATCTTGCGCTACACCTTGTGAAACTGCTATTACAGGCTTAGGTAACAATCGATAAACTAATGGAGCTAAAAAGTAAGCGGTACGCATTACTGCATTGGTGTTAACTTTTTTATCTAACGAAAAGGTGTTGCGTTCACTCACGCTTAATCGCTTAATCCACCCTAAGCTAAAACATACAATTGCTGTTATCACGTTTATGTGGGTTAACACTGCAAGAATTGCATCGGGTTTTGATTTTTTCAAAGCTCGTCTAAGTGGCCCAAAGGCATTTAACGTTCTGATGCATTTTAATTCTGTTAGGGTTACTTTGTCTGATAAAAATGCTTTGTTGGAACCACCTTCAGTAATCAAAATCATTTCGATTTGATCACCGTCTTCGGCCATTTGGTTTGCCAATCTGACCATCATTTTTTCTGCGCCACCACCTCGTAAATCATGCAAGACAAGCGTAATTTTATGCATTATGCTTTCTCCAACATTGAATGGTAAGCATTGGCAACAGCTTCAAAAGTGAAATTTGAAACGCCGTTGGCTAAATTTTCTGTTGGCAACTGTTGCCAGTTTAAAATAGCAAAAGATAACGCATTGATATCTAGGTGTTTCACTAAAAATCCATTTTCTTCATGTTGAATAATTTCTGCGGGGCCCGTTGGGCAGTCGAATGCAATAACAGGCGTGTTTAGACTGAGCGATTCAATAAGCACTGTGGGCATTCCTTCATGCCGAGAACTCAAAATAAAGGCTTGCGCATTTTTAATAGGATAGTAAGGATTTGTTGTAAAGCCCGCAAAGATTACTTTTTCGGCTATGCCCAAAGAGGCAGCTTGTTGTATAAGTTCGTGTTCATCTTTACCTTCCCCAATAATTACTAAATCAGGTAAATCAGCGTCTTTATTTGCTGCGGAAGCATAAGCAGGTAATAATAAATCAAAGCCTTTTTGTTCAACTAATCGTCCAATTGCGACAAAATATTTTTTCTCAGGCCACTGTTGATCAGATTTTTCTGCTTTGAGTAAAATTTCATCGCTAATAACGGCATTGGGAATAAACTCTATGGGCTTTCTTTTGAAAACTACGGCCTGTTTAATTTGGTCTCTTAAAGACTTTGACACCCCTACCACTGCCCCATTAAATGCAAATAAAGAATAAAGTAACTTAATTGCGAATGGCGAAAGCTTTTGATCACTTACATCAAAAGCACAGTGTCGAGTATAAATAACTTTCAGTTTTGGAAATCTTATTTTTGTTAGAAAAGCAAACATGTTGGCTGTTTCAGTAGCACTGATGATGCCCTGAATTTGGTGCTTTGAGATAAACGCCCAAAGTTTTTCCAATCGTTTATAAAAAGATAACTCTGAGCTAACTCTTTCTGCGGGAAAATCTTCCGCTAATCGCTGAAACCCTTCTTCGCTCTCTCCAAATCCGTCTAGAACAAAAAAATAAGGATTCTTCCCGACACTTTTAAGTCCGTTTGCTAAATTTGTATGGACTCGCTCTATTCCGCCACTTTTTACAAAACACTTGTGTAAAAACAAAATATTATCCATAAACTACTAACGCTCAGACTTATATTTATGCTTTAAAACACAATAAATACTATGGGGGTTTGTTGTAAGGTAACGCCAAAATAATTTTCTAGGCTCTGTTAACATACGATGCAGCCATTCAAGCCCTAGATTTTGCATCCACATCGGCGCTCTAGCATAATCTCCGGTGACATAGTTGTAACAACCACCACAGGTAATAATAACCGGTACTTTTAATTTATCTTTGTTTTCGATTACCCACTTTTGCTCTAATGGTTTTCCTAAACCTACCCACAGAACATCTGCGCCACTTTTATTAATTAACTCAATAACTTCTTCTTCATTTTTATTTAAGAAATAGCCGTTATGAATGCCAGCTATTAGAAAATTATCGTATTTTTTAGACAGTATCGAAGCACAGCTTTGCACTATCTCTTCTTTTCCACCTAATAGAAAATGTTGCATAGGATTCGGCTGCATAGTCGCAACATCGTGAATTGTATCTGTAGTTCCACTGCGCTCTGGAATATTAGGCCCTTTGACCCAAGTCGACATTTTAACAACACTTTGCCCATCAGCATGGATGATGTCGGCTTGCTTTAGCGCTTCATTGAATTCTATGTCCGAATTCGCCATGGAAATACCATGTCCGTTCGAATCAAAAATAACCACCGGGTTTGTTCTTTGCCCGTCTCGGTATTCACTGATAGACGAAACCATTATTTCAACTAACTGTTTTCTATCAATACAAGCAGTTGAGACACCGCCAACATCAACGTTTTGCACGTCACTTAATTTCATACGCCTTGTTTATTCCTTGCTTATTAAGCATTCCCTAAGCGGTTAATTCAAAATTTGAGAATGCTATTGATGATTACCAATACAATTCTCAGCTAATTATCCCATAAAACATTAAGTTTTGATGACACAAACCGTTAAATACTTATAACTTTCCATATTTCAATTGCACATTACCATACTTCCAATATGTTTATAGCTCGACCAGTTAAAATTTTAAGCCTTATTGTGCTTCTGCTCGCGCTAGGAAAGTCGATTTCCGACATCAAGTTTTCCGATAAATTATATGCCTATGTTGCATCAAAATACGGTAATGCAGCTCATCAACAAGTTAAATATTGGCAATCAATAATTGAACAAAACCGTGCTGCAACTATTGAAGACAAACTTTTTGAAGTTAATCGCTTTTTTAACAAGGTAAACTTCGTTGATGACTTCTCTCATTGGGGGCAACAAGATTACTGGGCCACGCCAATTGAATTTTTAGGCACCTATGCAGGCGACTGTGAAGACTTTGCCATTGCAAAATATTTCACCTTGGTATCCATGGGTGTTCCCAAAGAAAAACTAAGGCTCATGTATGTTACAGCAACTCGTCCTGTTCGTCAGCCTCATATGGTGTTAGCTTACTACGATAAAGCAAATTCAATACCATTAGTTTTAGATAATATAAATAAACAAATTTTGCCAGCATCAAAGCGTCGTGATTTAATCCCTATTTACAGTTTTAACGGTGATGGGCTATGGCTAGCTAAGTCACAAGGCACAGGGCGTAAAATGCGAGGGAAAAACAACAATAGCATGTGGATCGAACTAAATTCACGTATGCAACAAGGATATTAACCATGCATAATATTCATCACTCACAACTTGCACCAAAAAAAGGCACTCAAGGAGCTAGCGATGTCACTATCTAAACAACTTGGCATTGGCTTTTTTCTCATATTATTACTGATATTTGTTGGTACGCTTTGGCTGAATATTCAAAACACCAGAGAATATATAGAGCAGCAATTAGAATCTCATGCCCAAGACACAGCTACCTCATTGGGCTTATCGATTACTCCCTATATAGGCAATGACGATGATTTAGCAATAGTAGAAACCATGCAACAAGCGATTTTTGATCGCGGTTATTATCAAAAAATTGTATTAACCGATACTGATGGCAAAGTTTTGGTTACTATGAGTAATCCAGTGACTTCCGAGCAATTTCCCGACTGGTTCACCTCGTTATTTCCCTTGAATGCACCTGAGGCTGAGACTCAAATTAACGATGGCTGGAACATTAAAGGGAATTTATTAGTAGTTAGTAATGTGGGTTTAGGTTACCAACAACTGTATGCCAATGCTCAAGGTAGCTTTGTTATATTTATTCTGGCGTTTTTGCTTACTGGGTTGTTTGTGTGGTTATTAATATCCAAAGTTGTCTCTAAACCTTTGGCTGCAGTGCTTAAACAAGCAGATGAAATTAGTCATCAAGAATTTAATACCATAAATTTACAACCCAAAACCCCTGAGTTTTCGCGCATAATTCAAGCACTCAATAGAATGTCGAATAAGCTGGCGACTATGTTTGCACAAATTACTCGACAAAGTGAAGAGTATCGTCGTTTTGCTTACGTTGATATGACCACAGGCGCTGGTAATCGACGTTCTTTTGAACTGGCAATAATGAAGCTATTAAGTGACGCGAATAATCATGCGCAGGGGCATTTGTTCTTTATTAAAGCCACCAGCTTAGGCTCTATTCATAAAAGTTTAGGCGGACTGGCGGGTGATCAATATTTGGCTTCCCTAGTAAGTCTGATTAAAGAAGTTAGTGCATCTAAGGTACAGCACTTTTCAATTTATCGAATGAATGGCGCTGATATTGCCCTGATTATCGAAGACATTGACGAAAATACCTCAACCGAAATAGCCTCTGCCATTATTCAAGCGACTAAGCGCATAGAGAAGTCTGAGCATACCTTGGGCGTTGCCCATGTAGGCGTTACTAAATTCAGTACAGGACAAGAATTAGCAGACTTATTAGAGCAAGCTGATTCAGCGCTTACTAGCGCACTGGAAAATGAAAATCGTTGGTTCCTAGCCCAAGATAACGCTGTGAACTATTCTAACGAAGTTTGGCGTGAAAAAATAAAAGAGCTATTGGCCCGAGGTTCAGCTGAATTTGTTCAGCAACCCATAAAACGATGTGCTGATGATGGCATTGAATATCAAGAATGGTTTGCTCGGCTTCCAAATAAAGTGAACAGCATGGGCGTTCCCATGAACCAGCTTATGCCGGCTTCAATAAAATTGGATTTTGCGACCCAGATTGACAAACTAATTGTGATCAATTTATTAGAGGTGGCTCGTACTAGTGAAGTGGCTATAGGATTAAATTTATCGCGATTTTCATTGTTAGACGCAGGTTTTTCTCGTTGGTTTTTACACACACTGAACTCTCACAGTGCAATTTGCCCCAAGATAGTGCTAGAAATACCCGAAAGAGCCTTGGTGCAAGATATCCAATTTATCAAAAATCTGGTGAAAGAGCTTAAATCCCTTGGCATTAAGATAGCAGTTGAACATTTTGGTGCTCAACTTGCAGGCATTAGTCACTTACGCAATATTATGCCTGATTATTTAAAGATCGATGGTCGATTTATTCGCAACATTGATCAACATTTAGATAATCAACTTTTTGTTAATTCTTTAATCGGAATTGCCAAAGGACTTTCCATCAACGTAATCGCTGAAATGGTGGAAACTGAAGGAGAATTGGAATGGCTTAAAAATGCGGGCGTAGACTTAGTACAAGGATATTTTATAGGTACTCCACAGTAATCGCTGTTGATTAACTTTTGTACACGGTTTAAAATAGGCCCATAGGATTTAAGTAGTTCCCTATAAAACTAAGGACTAAACATGTTTCGCCGTAATTTTTTGTTGTTTGTATTTGTGATCTTCTCAGGGATTTCTGTTGCTCAAGAGCCAGTAAGTTCACCGTTTGGAGATCCGTCACAGCCTGGTACTAATTTGCATTCTGAGATACTGGCTAGTATTGAAAATGGCAAACAAGCCCAACCTGCAGTCAATGACGCTATCGCCTCATCTCTTGAAGAAACTGCGACCATAGTTGATGCAGAATCAAAGTCTATTTTAGCATTTGACTTGCCTCACGCTCAGGCCTTTTTTCTTGAAATGATCGAGTCTAATAGCCTGTTGGAAGTAATTAAAGTCGTTACTGAGGAATTTCCTGAGAAAGCGGTACAAACAATCACCTTAGGTGTGACCTTGTACCCTGACTATGCACAAGAAGTTTATGATGGTGCGGCACTCGCTGGCGTAATGTCACCTGAAGATATTTTGATTGCCGCCATTCAAGCTGGCGCAAATCCTGCGAACGTGTCTGATGCCACGGCAGCAGGTCCGGCAGCAGGTCCTGATGTAGCAGTTACTCCCCTAGGAGCGGGCGTTGGCGCTGGTGGAACCGGAGGCGGAGATACAACAGCCTCGACTAATTAATAAGATAATGTAAACTAAGCCCCTACGAATAGGGGCTTTTTTTTGGACATACATTTACGTGGTAGCTAACACAAATTCATCGGACGACTTTTTAAAACTACCGTTTTATTTTTTACTCGCTATTCTATTCTTACTCCCTATCCCTTTAGGCGCAAACAGACCCTGGGCATGGAGTTTTTTTGAGTTAGCCATTTTTGCACTTAGCTTCTTAGTTGCCTGGAAACTCCGAGGCAACAAGTTCGCTGGCATGCACAAATATGTCAGCATGTTAATCATGTGGATGGTTTTTATTGGAATTGCCGTTATTCAGATCGTTAGTTTACCTGACGTTTTAGTTTCTACTTTATCTCCCCAATCATATGAGTTTTATGCGATGGCTAACGCCACATCCAAATACTTGTCCATCGATGTTGGTCAGAGCACAATAAATTTCATAAAGTTATTAAGCTTGTTTTGTTTACTCTGTCTTATACTACAATTAATTAATTCAGAAAATCGATTACGCCTTCTTCTTCTAACAATAGTAGCAAGTGGAACATTTCAAGCTATTTATGGCAGCTTGGAAATTTTATTAGGGCTTGATAGCAGTTTAATATTTGGCTTAGAGATTGATAACAGAGCGAGTGGTAGCTTTGTATATCACAATCATTTTGCTAACTTTTTAATGCTATGCTTGGCAGCTGGCGTGGGGCTAATTGTTACAGCGTTGGAAAAAGAGAAATCCTCATCGCCTAAAGATTTTATGCGCAGTTTTGCCATTAGCATGTTAAGTAGCAAGGCTATTATTAGAATTTGCCTTGCAGTAATGGTTATTGGTCTCGTAATGTCACGCTCAAGAATGGGCAATACTGCATTTTTTGCTTCTATGGCAATTACAGGGCTATTGGCGCTAGTACTCATTCGCAATCGCAGTCAAGGGTTATTTATTTTAGTTGTGAGTATGTTTATCATAGATCTATTGATTGTTAGCGCATACTTTGGCTTAGAAAGAGTTAAGCAGCGACTTGAACAGACAAGTCTTGACCAAGAAACTCGCGATGAAATTATTCGAGAAGCTATGCCTATTGTTCAAGACTTTCCTTGGTTTGGTACCGGAGGCGGGAGTTTTTATTCTGTTTTTCCAGGATATCAACAGTCGAACTTTTCCTTATTCTATGACCATGCTCACAATGACTATCTGCAATTTGTGATTGAATACGGTCTTTTAGGTACATTAATTCTTTGTGGTATTACCGCTTTTGCTTTATATAAAAGCCTAAGAGCAATGTACAAACGAAAGAATTCAATTTTCAAAGGGGTTGGCTTTGCTTCTTGTATGGCTATTTTAGGCATGGGACTGCATATGACCGTAGATTTTCCGCTCCAAGGATACGCTAATGCTTGCTATTTCGTTGTCTTTATCGGTTTGGCAATGATTTCCAACGGCTTAAAATTGAGAATGGGTATAAATAAGATTATTCACAACTAAGTACCTGCTTTTTAACGAAGGTATCTTTGTCAGCAATCCAACGACAAGCCGTTTTTTTACTCTTAGTGCGTTGAATAAAATCTATTATATATGGCCGACTTTCTTTATTCCGCAAACCTAAGACTAGCCGCTCTTTTACACTATCTCGAATAGATATAAAAAATGGATGGTTTGCATTGTAAAGAGATAATCCAAGCTCAACATACAATCTATGCACTTCAGGTTTTACAGGTCCAAGAGTATTCGCATTATTTAAATACTGGAGCATTTCATCATCAAACTGCTGTAGCCGCCATTTAATCATTGCCAATGATGCCCAGGTTACCGGCCATGAAGGTCTTAACTTAGTTGCTTTTAGATAAGCAGATTTAGCGTCATTTAGGCTTTCGGGTTTTAAATAACCAGCGACGACTCCCCATTCTAATACTTGTCCAGTGATGTCAGCATAAAGCGGGTGAGAAAAATGTATAAATTTTGCTGTGAGTATCGACGACTTTGCTTTTAAAAAATCTTCTTCACTTTGGACATTCTTTTGCTTGTTCCATATATCGATGCTGTTTTGAACTGAATAAAAATCTAAACTGGCTGTTCCAAATCGAAAAGCGCTAATAAAACCCACTACGCAAATAAACATTAAGAAATAGTTCAAGCCATTAGGAATGCCAATATCAGCAGTTGCTTTATCTCTCAATTTCAAAAAGCGGTTTTTGGACTTATTTTGTCTTGAAGATCTTCTTTTACGAGTACTCATTTCCATTGAATTCTCTCAGTTAGTTTTCTGGGAATATTAACAAATAAATTTTGCGCTGTAGATTCCCCATATTCATTCTTTACTTCTGTATAGGCCAGCCCCATGTCATTGGGCCTTTTATGTAAATTATGTATATCCGACGCTATATAACAAATAAGTTTATCCTCTAGCATTTGCCACGCTGCTTCTCGGACAATATTTCGAAAACTTCCTGTCAGGGCTCCAGCTGTCAATTGAAAAATACATCCCAATTTTTTTAACCAGATCACTTTTTCGTACTGTTCGAGAATTTCTCGATTCCTTTCGGGATGTGGAATGATTGGTTGAATATTTTGTTTTAACAGCCATCTCACTAATGTATCAGTGCCCGCGGGAATATGGCTGTGGGGTAGCTCTAACAATAGTGCTCGTTTTCCTTCATATTCGCCAATAAACATAAGTTTATCTTGGCCTAATAAAGTAGTCACTTCAGGACAAATTCGGACTTCAGCTGCATATGCTAGTTTCAACGGAATTTTAGCTGCTGCTATTTCTCTACAGGCTACTTCAAAAGCAGCTTCAATTGATGACTTATCATTGTCGAATATGCCTAGATTGACATGTGGCGTGCACATCATATGAGTAACGCCAGCGTCTACTGATTGTCTAGCTAGCGCTAAGGTTTCCTCAATTGAACTAGCGCCATCATCGATCCCTGGCAATATATGACTGTGTAAATCTATCAAGTTTTAGCGTCGTTTTGCTGATAACTATTGTATCCGTACTGGTCGTAAAACCCTGCATATTCGCCTGTTTTACGCGCCTTTTTCAAATCCACTTGGTTAAGCACCACACCGTCAATTCGATGACCGATTTCAATAAACCGAGACAAACCATTGTTGATTATCTTAGAACTAGTACTATCAGCTTTTACCACGTACACAAGTGAATCACACTGTTTTGATACCACAATAGCGTCACTGACAGCTTGTGTAGGTGCACTATCAATAACGATATGATCGTATTTGCGTTTCAAGTGATCCATAAGCGCGCTGAATTTTTCAGAGGCCAAAAGTTCTTGAGGATTAGGTGGTAAAGTACCGGCCGCTAGAATATCAATATTGGCATCTTCGTCATGTACAATACATTCTTCAAGCTTGTGCGTACCCGCAACCACGTTCGCTAAACCAGGCTGAAATCCTGGCAATTTGAATAGTTTTCCAATGGAGGGTTTTCTTAAATCAGTATCTAATAGCAGTACTTTGTTTAATTGTCCTAACGCAAAGGCGAGGTTAATTGAAACTGTACTTTTGCCCTCTTTTGGCACGCTTGAGGTAACCAATATCGATTTAGAAGGCTTATCGAGATTAAGTAATTGCAAACTGGTTCTAAGCGTTCTAACTGATTCGCTGAACATGTGATGTGCAGGATCGAAAAAGTGCTTTACAGGTAGGTTCTCTTTACGTTTATGGGGTTCCCAAGGAATAATTCCCAACATGCGTTGAGATAATTTTCTTTCAACGTCATCTGTAGATCTTATCCCACTGTTCAGTGCTTCTAGAACAAGGGCCATGAAGGCTCCAAATCCAAAACTAAGAACAAATGCAGCAGCAATTATCAGTGCCTTTTTGGGCTTAGACGGTGCAATTGGTGGTTTCGCTTCATCTAAAATACGAGCATTAGCTGTTTCGAAACCGCCGATTTGATCTGTTTCTTTTAATCGAGTAAAAAAGGAATCATAAAGTTGCTGATTGATATCAACATCGCGTTGAAGCGCTCTTCTTTGGTTATCCAAACTTGATAACTTTCTTAATTCGCTTTTTGCTGTTTCCAAATCTCGCTGTAAGGCTTCAACCTTACCTTGAGTAGTTCTAAATTCGCTATTAATACCGGACACTAAGTTATCAATCTGTTGTCTTAGGCTGCTTCTTAAAGAACTTAGTTCAGCATTAGCAGAAATCATTTTAGGGTGTTTAGGACCGTAAACTTCTCGTAATTCAGACACCTTCGACTGCATTACAACTTCTTCTCTTTTCACATTCTGAATAGAAGGATGATTTAGAATTTCTGGTAATGTTGCCAACTCATTGAGAGAAACGTCCCCTCGATTAATTTGTTCAAATACGGCTCTATCTCGTTGTAATTTAATCTGTGCATCCAGTAGTTGGTCACTTAACTGCTGCACTTGATCAGATGTTAAGCCTACGACACCGTCAATATTAACCACTTGATTTTTCTCATAGAACTCAGACAACTTGCCTTCCGCTTCGTCAAGTTTATCTCGCAGACCTTGCAAGCTTTCGTTTAACCAAGATGTAGCCTTTTCCGTCATTTCTAACTTGGCTTCAAGATAATTTTCAATGTACACGTCTGCTATATTGTTTGCGATTTCAGCACTTAATGACGCACTAGGCGACTCAACAGTAACTTCAACCACTTGAGTATTTTTTATTGGTGAAACACTAGTACTTTGCATAAGTTTCGAAATTGCAAAACTCTTTCTAGATTCCAATAACTCTTCTTCAGTTTTTACTGACTCTTCCTTTTGCGGTAAGAAAGGTAGACTTTCTCGAACAGACTCTTTAATAGAGCTGGTTAATTGTTCGAAAGTACCTTTATTCGCTTCATACACGTCTTTGTCGAAATGCGGGTTATCCTGCAGTTGCATGCGTTCCACGACTCTACTTGCGATTTGACGCGAACGAAGAATTTGGTATTGGGTTTCGAAATATTCTTTTCTACTCGAGTCGAGCCCAATAAGTTCCTGAACGGGCGAAATGTTAGTTTGTTCGGATTCAATAAGTAGCGATACCTTTGCCGAGTAAATTGGTGTCATAGACAACACTATTAACCCTACTAGAAGTGTTAAAAACACCGCTAACCCTATTATTCTCCATAAATAGCGCTTGATAGTTTGTACGTATTGACCGAAGTCAATTACATCGCTGTCAAACAGCTTGGCTTCTAGTTGTTCTTGAGATTGCTTTGACATTAATTGGCTCGAAATGAATTAAAAAAACCGGGATGGGATAGTGATAATATCACCAGGATAAACAATATAGTTGCTATCAAGTTCTAGCGTTGTTTCCTGTCCGTTTACGACTCGTTTTGCAAATACTAGCGACTTATTGGCTCTTTCGGTATAGCCACCTGCCAATGCCACAGCACGATCGAATGACAAACCAGGTTGATAAGGATAGCCACCGGGCTTTTTAACCTCACCATCAATAAAGAAAGGGCGATATTCAATTACAGTCACAGAAACAGATGGATCGACTAAATAGTCACCCCTCAATCCTTGGTCTATTAGTTGTTCAACTTCATCTACTGTTCGCCCAATAAGCTTAATTTCTCCAAGAAAAGGATATTTAATATTGCCAATATTTGATAGACGAGTTTCTAGGGTTAAATCTTCCTGGCCGAAAACTGTTATTTTAATCACGTCACCAGAGCCTAGAGAATATGCATCTTGTGCCGGTTCTTGAGCTTGAGCAAAACCGGAGGCTAAACACAGCAGTGTCATAAAACACCAAATAAAACTTGCAGCGTATTTGCGCATAATTTTGGTACCACCTTTTATAAAAATCACAACGTTATGAAGGCATTTAACAATAATCGATTTCGATCAAACTCAACTTGTTCTCTATTACTGTCTCTTTCGTTATGTCTGTATGTTAGTTCAAAATTCAACCATCGGCGAAACTGATAATATACCGAGGCATTAAATCTGACATCGTTATCTGATCGGACATCAAATCCATCTACTATTTGTCCTTCATATCTATTATTCAAATATGCAAATCCAACTGTGGATCTCACTCTCTCCAACCAATCATGCCTCCACTCAATTGAATGTACGTTACCGCGAATAAAGTTACCTTCCCCATTGGTTTCATTTGTATTCGATTCGGTACTGACTTCGATACTAGAATATTCAAGAGGTTCCCATTGAACTCCGAGCGCCCAATCAACACCACTAAAATCTTCTCTAAAAGCGGAGTCAAAATCCTTCGTCTGATAACCGATTTTAGCAAAACCTGAAGTTTTTGCTGTTGCTTCCCAATCCACACCTACTAAGAATGAGTCTTGAACACTGTCTAAAGGGTTGGCGTTATCTAAAGCTATATCATAATCGACATAGGTTCTGTATGCGTCAAAGGTTAAATCTGTATTTGCGCCAACTCGGTAATAGAATGTACCGCCAAGCGTTGAGTATTTGCGGTCTCTAGCCTGATAAATAATGCTATCGGAATCATAGTTTTTGTCTAACAGATTAACATTTAGATCAAGACGTCCATCAGCGTTAAACGCACCATAAGAATACTCAAAATCTAGCTCGCTCTGCTTATATTGGTCCGGTTCGCTTAACGTTTGCCCTTGACCAATCGAAAAGTTTGTACCACGAGCATCATGACCATCTTCATAATTCAAAGAAGCGCGAATTCGGTTTCTAGCATTTAATTCCAAGTTTGTTGCCGCACGCAGAAAATGGTCGGTAAAATTATCAGTGTCGCTGCTAAAATAATCTCTGTTTACTAAACGATATGAAAACTCAACATCACTTGCACCATAGGTGGTAAATAAGTTCAATTGTGGTGCAATAGTACGAGACCAACTATCAATCTCGTCAGTGTTAGATTGGGTTACGTTATCATCATATTCCAGACCAAGATCTACTGTTGGAGTGAAGTCAAACCCGCCAAATTCCATGCTGGCTGCATCTTCAAATTGCTGTGCGTACGCCGTTGTACAAGCGACCAAGGTAGATGTAAGTATGATTTTTTTGGGTAAATTTTTCATGATTTCCTTTCATCTTGAAGTTAATTGGATTACTGCATGTCGTCTTGACCAATCCAACTATAAATTTAAAATTTACCACCACTAAAATAATGAGGTGGTGAATATTAAAAAGTAGGTTGCAGTTTACATGCCAGTGCATTGCAAATTGAACAATTGTCCAAGTATATCCTAGGTAAAGCAAGTTAACCAATTGATTTCAAAAGTTTCATTATAAATTCATATTAAGTGTCTATGATTAGCAACAGATTTGTAAAAAGTATAAAAGTTTTGTGAATCTTGTCAGATACTGCTTTATTTTTAGATCGCATCACCTATACAATTATTAAAAATGGCATTTTTATTGCGTTTCTAATGTTAGTAGTTAAAAAGGTGGAAAAAGTTTCACCTAAAAGGTGCAATTTTTAGTTCAGGGAAGACTTATTTAAGGAATTTATGAAAGAAAAGGTTAACAAGAATAATCGCGGTGGCATTATTCAATCCAACAAAAGTAGCTTTGCAACCGTTTATCGGTTGATCGATTTAGTGGCTATTACCTTTTTATTCTACTTCGTATTGCATGCCAACGACATTGCCATCAATACCGAAAACTCTATCATTTTGCTGGTCGGTATTATTGTATTCAATATCAGTGCTGAAGGCTTAGATCTCTATCGTTCTTGGCGTACTCAAAGTACCACTGCATTAATTAGAATGACCGCTGTTACTTGGGTCATCACCTTACTTGCCTTGATTCTTTTTGCTTATTTCTTCGGTGACAACTTTGAAGTACCAGAGAACATTGTTTTTATTTGGCAATTTTTATGTCTTCCTGCACTCACCATCTGGCGCTTAATTTTTAGAGAAGTGTTATTTACTGTCCGTAAACAAGGACGCAATAGCCGTTCTGCAGCCATCATTGGAGCAACCGCTTCAGGTTATAACCTGATGACACAAATTATTAATAACGAGCAATTGGGTATTCAATTGTACGGTGTTTATGATGATCGCGACGAAAAACGATTAACCCATGAATGGCAAAATCAAGTGGCAGGCACCATTGAAGATGCCATCATTGCTGCAAAAGCAGGAAAAATCGATTATATCTATGTGGCAATGCCCATGAGTGCTGAAAGCCGCATTATGGAAATTCTCAATCAGTGCAGCGATACAACTTGTAATGTGTATATTATTCCAAACTTCTTTATTTACAACCTACTTAACGCTCGCTGGCAGACGATAGGTGCCGTGCAAACCCTGAGTGTGTTTGATACACCATTCCAAGGTGCTAACAACGTATTGAAACGCACCGAAGATTTAGTTTTTTCGACCATTATTTTGACTATGATAGCGCCTATTATGTTAGGTATCGCTATTGGCATTAAGTTAACTTCGAAAGGTCCTGTCATATTTAAACAGTTCCGTTATGGGCTAGATGGACGCAAAATAAAAGTCTACAAATTTAGAAGTATGACAGTTGAAGATAATGGGCCAGAAGTTAAGCAAGCCACAAAGAACGATGCACGCATCACACCTTTTGGTGCATTTTTAAGACGCACTTCTTTGGATGAGTTACCACAGTTTATTAATGTTCTACAAGGCCGCATGTCAATTGTTGGTCCTCGCCCGCACGCCGTGGCTCACAACGAGCAGTATCGTAAATTGATTGAAGGTTACATGTTGCGCCATAAAGTAAAACCTGGCATTACCGGCTGGGCGCAAATTAACGGCTTTAGAGGCGAAACTGAAACCATCAATAAAATGGTAAAACGTGTAGAATATGATTTAGATTACATCCATAGATGGTCGGTTTGGCTAGATGTTAAAATCATATTTGCTACTGTTTTTAAAGGTTTTATCGGTAAAAACGCATATTAATTTATTTTAATATGCGCGAGTTTCCACTGGTATTTCACCCTATTTATAGTCAGCTTGACTTGCCCGTGCGGCACAGATTTCCTATTCAAAAATACCAAGCAATCAAAGATAGATTGTTGAAAGAAGGTGTTGTGGAGAATCGCTTTGTTACCCCTTGCTCTTTAACCAGAACGCAATTAGTTAGCGTATTAGATCCTAGTTATATTGATTTATTGACCTCTGGCGCCTTAGATCCTAAAGCAATGCGTCGGATAGGCTTTCCTTGGTCTGAACAATTGGTGAAACGTACCTTAACAGCAGCTGGCGGCACTGTATTGACCGCCGAATTGGCTTTACAGCACGGCAAGGCGATCAACTTAACTGGCGGCTATCACCATGCCTTTGCAAATTTTGGCTCTGGCTTTTGCATGATTAACGACCTTTATCTCGCCGCATTGCAAATGCTGCAAGCCTCTGGGATTGATAAAGTACTTATATTTGATTGTGATGTGCATCAGGGCGATGGCACAGCAAAATTGGCAGAGAACAACCCAAGGGTCTTTACCGTTTCTTTGCATGGTGAAAAAAACTTTCCCCACCGTAAGCAAGTTTCTGACATGGATTTCCCCTTAGCAAAAGGGACTCAGGATGATGAATATATAGAAACCCTTGAGCAAGCCTTTCAACTAGCGGTAAACGTAGCCAATCCAGACGCTGTTATTTACGACGCTGGCGTCGACATTCATGTTGATGATGATTTAGGTCACCTGGACATAAGTACTGCAGGTGTTTACGACAGAGATGCCTTTGTATTTGATCAGTGTGATAAATTAGGTTTGCCAGTTGCAGCGGTAATTGGTGGTGGCTATCAAAGAGACATTGATGCCTTGGTAGAAGTGCATTTTCAATTATTTAAAGCGGCTGGTGTTTTGTCGTGAGTTAACACTTCTTTATTATTTTACTTTGCTAACTGCCTCCTTCTTCATTGCTTTAAATTCACCATTAATGAAACGACCTGTTTTAGCAGCTTTTTATATTGCTAATTTTGCTAAATTTATTTGAAATGCTGGCAAAGGTCTTCTAGAATCTGTACAAATACACATTGTTATTTATACAGCACAGAAAATCATAATGAGTACCAAAGCATCACATCATTTAATAGAACAGCGATTATCCGAGCTTTCTAGTGCCCAACGAGAAAGGCTGGCCTTTATCGATTTTAATCTGCAATTTTTTGGTCGTCTTTCACGAAATGATCTGATTAATCGATTCCAGACTGGCTTAGCAGCTAGTACGCGAGATTTCGCCAGCTATAAAGAGTTAGCGCCTGATAATTTGATATTGGATCATTCTACTAAGCAGTATTTAAGAACCGCTATTTTCAAACCTATTTTTCGCTTCTCGGCTGATGCTATTTTACAGTCTGTTAGTAAAGGCTTTAGTGACGGTATAACTGCAGAGGTCGTGCCCTCCGAGCATTGTTTTGAAGCGGTGAAGTTGATACATCCAGACATTAATATTATTGCTTCGCTTATGCGTGCTATTCATAATCGACAAGCCTGTTCAGTTAAATACGTGTCAATTTCGTCAGGTGAAAGCCAGCGTCGATTAGTGCCCCACGCCATTATAAATAATGGGCATAGATGGCATGTACGCGGTTTTGATGGAAAAACCAAAAGTTTTAGAGATTTTGTGTGCACACGGTTTACTGAAGTGAAGGAACTTGGATTACCTTGCGAAAAGCACGAATTGGCGTCTGCAGATCAACAATTCAACAAAATGGTCGATTTGGTGCTTATTCCCCACCCTAGTGTTACTAATTCTAGAGCAATAGAAATGGATTTTGCTATGCAAAATGGACAAAAAGTTATGCGTGTACGAGCTGCCTTAGCTGCTTATGTGCTTCGCCAATGGCAAGTAGATTGCTCGGAAGGCCACAGAATACTCAACCAAGGTTGCCAACTGGCATTAAAAAATCATTCGGTTTTACAGGATATTGAAAACCCCATGCTCGCCCCCGGCGCAAAATAAATTAACAATTTGTTAACTTTTGAACTATTATGCATAAGCCGAGTCGCAGTAGTCGATATTTTAGGAGATCGAACAGTGGAAGTAGAAAACTCGATTTTAAGAGATTTAGTTAGTCAACAACAGTTCAACGAAGCACTTATCCGCATGATGGTGCTTTTGTATCAAGCAGACGGAAAGGTCACATTAACGGAACAAGATTTTTTTAATGACACAATTGAAGAAATGCACTGGTACAGTGGTATTGCCCTACCTGCATTTATTAACCAAGTCATTCATGACGCCCGCCAAGCCCTGGATAGTCAATTAGGTGCAGACTATTTAAAAGGGTTAGCCAATGAACTTAATATTGACGCGGCAACCGCATTTGAAGTTGCTATGTCGATTACAGCGGTGGATGGCAAACGAAGTGATGAGGAGTTAGAACTCTTGTCCTTGTTATCAAACAAGATATTAGCAAGAGGGCTAGTCGCAGAGAGCTAGCCCATAAATATGCTTCTTGGTGTTTAAGTAGCCACTTGAACTCTGAACAATCCCTTGTATTTTTTGCATAAGATGTACGAAGCTATGCTTCCTATAACGCCTGGTGCAATCCAGACCACAAGTTGATACTCTCCTAGGTCGAGTAATCTGCGGCTACCGAAGGTTAAAAATGCGGTGTAAGCACCTATACCTGAGCCCAAAAGTGAACCTATGTGTTCTAGAATCCAGCTACGCTTTGCTACCTGTTTTTTTAAGCAGTATCTAAGCACGTTTATCGCCAGTAATATACTGATAACACCAAACACTGTGTACAAAGGGAAGCTTTTGCTAATACCAAAATAAAAATAAATGACACCGCCGATAAATAGAAAAACAGGTGCGATTAAGTAATTAATTGCTTTTAAAGAACTTCTGTCGTCTTTGACTTCTAGCACTTTTATTCCATGGCGAGTTGTCACAAAGGTTAGAATCGCCAGCAGACCAAGAAATCCCCAAAATACCCGCAGGTATGCCGCTATGTCTTGGGCGTTTTCCCTATTCGCATATTCGTACTTTATTGCCAGAGGGTCATAAATGACTAACGCGGCCATGAGAAATCCAGCTACCGCGACTATGTACATACAGGTTTTAAAATAATGCCCGTAACGTACGTGATTGAGTTTTCCTTTTTGGGTAAATAAAGGCACCCAAAAGAGTATTAGCGCAATTGCACCAGCGGTTATGTGCATCCAAAATAAACCCGTGTGTAAGAAAACCATGATATTGTCCTCGTGACATTTGATTCGAGTTATCATAGTAATAAAACGAAAGGGTTCGCATCAGTGGCAAAAGTCACGATTATTTTTATGACTTTTTACCTATGCCAAGAAAATTTTTTCCATGCTAGGCTTAATAAAAAACATCAGGTAGTGCATCCGTGAAATCTTTTTTTAGAGCTGACAACATATCAGCCGTTATCACTTGGTTCGTAGTGGCCGCGCTTACTATTTATTTGATGATTGATGTTGCTAATAGTCCAACATTACATATCATCATTGCGACAGTGCTATTTGTCGTTTACATAATTGTATGGTTGTTAAGCACCTCCAAAAATAAATTATTAGCCAGCCTAAAAGGGAAAATAATTTCGGTCGCTGTATTAATTTCAATTGTGATAGGTATTTACTTCGTATCGCCATTTTCATTTGCAAGCATTCTCATGGGCATTGCTTGTGGCATCTTTGCTTATTATTTTCCCAAGAAAACGGGGTTAGTCTTTGTTTCATTGTGCTCTTTACCCCTCTATTTTGTTTACGAATTTTATTGGCACCAAAATTCTACTATGGTGTCTTCATTGCTATTTTGGACCTTCAATATTTTCGCTTTCATTATGGTGAGTTCCGTTCGCAAGGAGCAAGAAGCTAGAGAAGAAGCCGAAGCTGCAAATTTGCGTTTGGTCAGCACACAGTCTTTGTTAGAACAGGCAGTAAAACAAGGCGAACGAGTAAGAATCGCACGTAATATTCATGATTTATTAGGTCATCACTTAACGGCCTTGAGTATTCACTTGCAAGTAGCAAGTCGCCAATCTCAAGGAGAAGTCAAAGAAACTATTGAAAAATGCCACCAATTATCAAAACTTTTGTTAAGCGACGTAAGAGAAGCGGTGAGCGATATTCGTACAAAAGGCAGTATTGATCTAGCATCCACCATTGAGACAATCCGTAACAAATTGCCTCAAATTGAAATAGACATTGATATTGAAGAAGAGATTAAAATAAATGATATGGAAGTTGCCGATGCCTTAATCAAGTGCATTCAAGAATCGATTACCAATACCTTAAAGCATGCACATGGTAAGCACCTCAAGGTTAAAATAACCAAGATGAATTCCGGCCTTGAAGTTGTGATTACGAATGACGGTAATTTGCCGGATAAAATCCATCTAGGCAATGGTTTGAAGGGAATCCAAGAACGTATCAAAGCCCTCGCGGGTAACGTCAGTTTCCATCTAGAAAATGACCATTTTTTAACGAGCATCCAAATTCCTAAGGTACAAAATGATTAAAGTACTTCTCGTTGACGATCAAATGTTGGTGCGTCAGGGCATTAACAGTCTTTTAAGCCTTTCCGATAAAATTGAAATCGTCGGAGAAGCCGAAAACGGCCAGTTAGCCCTAGATCTCATTGAACAAACACCGGAGATAGACATTGTATTAATGGATATTCGTATGCCAGTAAAAAATGGCATAGAAACCGTAGTAGCAATGAATCAAAAAGGCTTAGACATCCCAGTGATTATGCTTACCACCTTTGATGACCATGAGTCAGTGATGCAAGCCATTAAAGCCGGAGCAAAAGGCTATTTACTTAAAGATGTTTCCTTGGAAACCTTGGTTGAAAGCATTGAAACCGTTCATGCTGGTAACACCTTAATACAACCGGCGATTACTGAACGATTACTGCAAGGGTTACAAGGCAAAACGTCCAATTTTGAATCTGCAGAAATGCCAGAAGCCTTAAGTAAACGAGAAACCGAAATATTACGGCTTATGGCCGCAGGTTGCAGCAACAAAGAGATGGCGGAAAGCCTATTTCGCTCAGAAGGGACGATTAAAAATCAAGTCTCTAGTATTTTAGCCAAACTCGGCGTGCGTGACCGCACCCGAGCTGTCCTAAAAGCCATAGAACTCGGCATCATCTAAAAAAAATAATGGAGCCGTAGTTCATTTTTCCATGCCCACACACCCCACGTATCCATTAGCCTCCACACCCCCACCAACAATGGAGCCGTAGTTCATTATCCAACCAACTTAATCAAACTAACTTGGTTTCCCGCTCACCTATCCACTGCACTCTATACAAATCACGTCTTTTATCTAAATAGTTGCGCACAGACCCTTCATTCTGGAGCTTTTTCAACTTATCAAAATCTAAATCTACGATAAGTGTCATTTCAGTGTTAGGCGTGGTTTCAGACACTATGGCATCATGCGGAAATGAAAAATCAGATGGAGAAAATACTGCGCTATGACCATATTGAATATCGACGTTGTCAACTTTTGGCAAATTCCCCACACTTCCTGCAATTGCCACGTAACACTCATTTTCAATCGCTCTAGCCTGCGCACATCGGCGAACACGCAAATAGCCATTTTTAGTATCAGTCCAGAAGGGCACACAGAGTATTTGAATTTCTTCTTCTGATAGAAGACGCCCCAATTCTGGGAATTCAACGTCGTAACAAATTAGAATACCTATTTTGCCGAAGTCTGTATCAAAAGCAGTAAGTTTATCGCCCCCTTTCATAAGCCACTCTTGCTTTTCATGTGGCGTTGGGTGCAGCTTATGTTGGCTTTCAATTCGACCATCGCGGTGACAAAGATAAGCGACATTGGTCAGATCATCGTTCTCTTCGATAACCGGCATAGAGCCTGCTACTATGTTAATGTTGTAACTCACTGCCAATTTGGACATTGCGCTTAGAATTTCTTCAGTGTATTCAGCTAAATGCCAAATTGCGTCAATGGAAGATTCTGTCGGACGCAGCCCCATCAGCGGCGCGTTAAAGAACTCAGGGAAGATTGCAAGATCACATTTATAATCTGATAATGCATCTATGAAATACTCAACCTGTTGCAGCAATTCTTCTACATCATGGAAATATCGCATTTGCCATTGAATACAGCCGATTCGAGCCGTGGATTTGTCCCCTCCTAACAAATCCGGTTTTTCCGCCTCGTAATAAATATTGTGCCACTGCAACAAGGTTGCAAACCCCAAGGACGCTTTGTCTTCGGGCAAATAACCTTTTAATACCTGTTTCACTTCAAATCCATTAGCCATTTGAAATGACAACGTTGGATCGTAAATTTCTTTTTCTCTCACCTGCTGAATATATTCGTATGGCGTCATTTCATCCGCATATTTTGAATAATTGGGAATTCTTCCACCTGCCATAATAGATTTCAGATTAAGATTTCGGCAGAGTTCTTTTCTCGCCTCATAAAGCCTTCGACCCAGTCGCAAGCCTCGATAATCAGGATGTACAAAGAAATCTACACCGTATAAAACATCTCCATTTGGATCGTGAGTTGTGATGTAGGCATCTCCAGTGATTTCTTCATACGTGTGCTTATCACCAAATTTGTCGTAATCGACGATAACGGCGAAGGCAGCCGCTACAATCGTTCCCTTATCTTCAATGCAGATTTGGCCGTCGGGAAACGTATTGATTTGCGAATGATAGTTGCGCTTACTAAACGCGCCTCCGTCTTTTTCATAAACAATGTTCATTAGTTGTTTAATTTGTTGGAAATCATCAAGCGTTAAATGCCTAAGCTCGAGTAAATGTTCGCCATCTTCGTTATTTTTGTCGTATCCCACTTACAAACCTCATATATGTTTTATAGCTTTAAAAGATTACTTAACAGTAAACGTTGGAAATGCTGTTACAGTTCTAATTTATGCAATATTAACAGGTAGAATGCAATCTTGTATGAGATTAACGGATGGGGGCTTGCGATTTAAAGATAAAAGGGAAAATTGAAGTCAGCCGGTAAGCCGGGTTCTGTCGCGGACAATCATTCCTCTAGACAAATCATCGCTGATTTGTTCAAGCAACCTACCCGTTTCCAATGCGGGCCGCACCTTATGGAAACCTATTTGGTCTTGCTCCGAGTGGAGTTTACCTCGCCATCAACTGTTACCAGTGACGCGGTGCGCTCTTACCGCACCCTTTCACCCTTACCAAGCAAGCTTGGCGGTCTTCTCTCTGCTGCACTTGTCGTCGGCTCACGCCGCCCAGACGTTATCTGGCACTCTGCCCTATGGAGCCCGGACTTTCCTCCCCTTATCTAGCAAGCTATCTAAGCAGCGATTGTCTGGCTGACTTCCCTGACAGTATACCACCCAACAACAATGGAGTCGTAGTACATTTTCCAAAAATAATGGAGCCGTAGTTCATTTTCTGTATCAAAGTACATGAGATTACCTCCTTTAGTTCCAGTACGCTTAAGGCTTTAATAAGGAGAAAGTTATGCCAAGAAGACAAAGGGTTTATGTACCGGACGTCCCAACACACGTAGTGCAAAGGGGAAATAATAAACAACGCGTTTTTTTAGATAATAGCGATTGTGCCTATTACATGTCATTGTTATCGGAAGCTATAGAAAGATACGAAGTAGCGTTAAATGCCTATGTTCTAATGGGAAATCATGTGCATTTTCTCATGACGCCATCAACAAAAATTGGCATTTCAAGAGTAATGCAGCTTATGGGTAAAAAGTATGTCTACTATTTTAATCAAAAATACGAAAGAACTGGCGCGCTATGGGGAGGCCGACACTTTGCAAGTCTTATCGATTCTGAATTATATCTGTTGAACTGCTACAGATATATTGAGCTAAACCCTGTGCGGGCAAATATAGTTGGGAATCCAGCAAATTACACCTGGTCTAGCTATCACGCCAACGCTCTAGGTAAAGAGATAAAGTGCATTACGCCGCATGAAAAGTATTTAGCTTTGGGTAAAAGCCAAGAAACTAGGTTAAACAATTACAAAGCCTTGTTTACAGAGGGCTTATCATCTGAGGAAATTAAAAAGTTTACTTTGTTTACAAAACACAATTATCCCATTGGGAGTGATGATTTTATCGCTCGGATAAGTGCCAAACTTGGGATCAAGTTTGGCAAGCTTACGCCGGGGGCGCCGAAGAAGTTGAAAAAATGAACTACGGCTCCATTGTTTTTGGAGAATGAACTACGGCTCCATTATTCGGATAAAATTGCGTTGTGGTAGACGTTTTGTACGTCGTCACAATCTTCTAGCATATCCATAAATTTATCGAAGGTTGGTCTATCTTCTTCTGAGATTTCGGTTTGGGTTTGTGGCACGAAACTGATTTCTTCTACGTCGAACTCAATACCTTCAAAGGCATCTGTTAATGCGGTTTTCGCTTTGAAAAATTCAGTATGTGGAACAAATACAGTTACAGCTCCGTCTTCTACTTCGACGTCTTGCACATCTACATCGGCTTCCATAAGCGCTTCTAGTACTTCTTCATCATCATCGCCAGCAAAGCGGAAGATAGCCAAATGATCAAACATGTGAGAGGCTGAGCCAGGTGCACCTAATTTACTATCAGTTTTAGTAAAACAATTACGTACATCGGTAATTGTGCGGTTAGCATTGTCAGTTAAACAGTCGACAATAACCATACAACCACCAGGTCCAAAGCCTTCATAGCGGCTCGGGGTAAAGTCTTCACCGGCACCGCCCACTGCTTTATCAATTGCCTTATCAATAACGTGACTTGGTACCTGATCTTTTTTCGCTTTCTCTATCATACGTTTTAATGACAAATTTGCTTCAGGATCTGGTCCGCCATTCTTGGCAATCACATAAATTTCTTTTCCATATTTGGAATAAACTTTGGTTTTCTGCGCAGCCGTCTTGGCCATCGCTACCTTTCTTACTTCGAAACTTCGTCCCATCTTATTCTCTTCTTTTCTTTTTAAAGCGGTAAGGTGCTAATTCACCTTTAGTTGCGCGTATTATACAAATTAGTTTGAATACTATGAAGTGATTATCATGCTAAATGCGGTAATGCTAAATATGCGTGCGATTGCATTTCTTGAAGACGGCTTAAACAACGCTGAAATTCAAAATTCAATCGTCCCTTGCTATACAGTTTTTCCATAGGTACTTCACTGGAGATAATCAACTTTACTTTTCGTTCGTAGAACTCATCTACCATGGCAATAAATCGGCGAGCCACATCATCAATGTTTTCGCTCATCTGCTCAACATTGGCCACTAATACAGTATTAAACTCTCGACTTAGCTCAATATAATCAGTTTGACTTCTAGGACCGTCACATAACGCCCTGAACTCAAACATAATGACATTTTCCGATTTTTTTATAACCGGAATTTTACGTCCTTCTACTTCAATATGGTTTTCATCTGAGCACTTTTCAGCGGCCAACAATTCGAAATATTTGTCCAGATTCTTTTGAGCATCATCGTCTAATGGATAGTGATAAATCTCAGCCTGTTCTAAGGTTCTCAAGCGATAATCAACACCGCTGTCGACATTAATCACTCGGGTATTTTGGTTAATTAGCTCAATCGCCGGAAGAAATCTGGCTCGTTGTAATCCGTTTTTATACAAATCATCTGGTACTATGTTAGAAGTCGCCACCAACACTATGCCTTGTGCAAAAAGCTCTTGCAGCAAAGTACCTAAAATCATGGCATCGGTAATATCCGACACGAAGAATTCATCGAAACAAATTATTTTAGTTTCTGAGGCTATTTTTCTAGCGATTATTTTTAACGGATCAGATTGCTTATCAAGGGCTTTCAATTCTTGATGAATTCGGTGCATAAATCGATGGAAATGCACGCGCATTTTTTTCTTAAATGGTAAACATTCATAGAAAGTGTCTACCAAGTAAGTTTTGCCTCTACCAACGCCGCCATAGAAGTATATCCCTTGAATACTTGGACGCGTCATACCTTTTCCAAACTTTTCAGCTAATTTCACTCGCCATGTGATTTTTTTTCTTGGCTGAGTCAACTCGTCGTATAAACGCTGAAGCTCTTTAACTGCGTATTCTTGCGCTGGATCGTGTTGAAACTCGATAAGTGTCAAGTCATCTTGATACTTTTCCCACGGGGTCATTAAGTAAACCTTGTTTTCTAATTCTGGCGTTGCGAAAGATGCCAGATTATACTCACTTAACACAAAATTAAGCAATATTGGCTTGCATAGTCCCCGTTATTGTTCAATGATCTAGCCATAAAGATTTTCCGGAGTAAAAAATGGAACCCATAAGTATTGTTGTTGGTATTTTGGTTGGTTTAGCTGTGGGCGGTATCGCAGGATATAAAGTAGCAGCCGGTAAAGCAAATAACAAATCTGCACAAATTGCAGAAACTGAAACCGAAATAAAACAATTAGTTGCGCAAAAAGCACAGGTACACATTGCATCTAGCAGAGAAGCGATTGAAAGCATGCAAGTGCAGTTACAAAACATGCAAAATAAACTAAATGCATTTGAAGCCAACCTTCAAGAAAGCAACAACGCTGATTCTTCAAACGCCTTTTTCGGTGAGCACACAAGCTTATTTTTGCGTAACAGTAAAGACTTGAGTGCCGTTGAACGTTCTGCCCAAACTACAGAAGCCCAACCCTTAGATTTTTCTAATTCTGGCTCGGGTTTGTTTGTTGGCAACTCAAATGAAGAAAAATTAACAAAATAAGCACTTGGATTCTGAACTAATGACCCCTACTTTAGGTCTGTAAGGGGTAGTTAATATCAGGAGTAAGAGATTAAATGAATAAAATGCTTAAACGTATTACGATCACGTTTTCAGTGGCAGTTTCTTGTTTTGTAATTGCATCTGCACATGCAGGTATCCCGTTCTTTTCAAAAGAAGAAACCCCATCGCTCGCACCAATGCTGGAAAAAGCAACTCCCGCAGTTGTCAGCATTGCAGTTGAGGGGACACAATCTTCAAGGCAACAAGTACCAGAAATGTTTAAGTACTTCTTTGGTATGCCTGAAGAGCAGGTACGTGAACGACCGTTTAGAGGTTTAGGTTCGGGCGTTATTATTGATGCAGAAAAGGGTTATGTAGTTACTAACAATCACGTGGTTGATAATGCTGACAAAATTATCGTTAAATTAACCGATGGTCGTGAACTTGAAGCAGAAAAACTCGGTGCTGACGCGCAAAGTGATATTGCTTTATTAAAAGTTGAGCCTAAAGGGCTGGCAGAATTACCATTGGCTAATTCCGACACGATTCGTGTAGGCGATTTCGTAGTTGCTATAGGCAATCCTTTTGGTCTTAGCCAAACGGTTACTTCTGGGATTGTAAGTGCCCTTGGTCGCAGTGGTTTAAATATAGGTGGTTACGAGGATTTCATCCAAACCGATGCTGCCATCAACCGCGGTAACTCTGGTGGTGCACTAGTAAATCTAAAAGGCGAGTTAGTGGGAATTAATACTGCCATCTTCGGTCCGAACGGCGGCAACGTGGGCATAGGCTTTGCCATTCCAAGCAATATGATGAAAAACTTGGTTGATCAGATTATTGAGTTTGGTGAAGTTAGACGTGGGTTATTAGGCATTCTCGGCGGTGACCTGGACGCAGGTTTAGCGGAAGCAATGAATTCTCCAACCAATCAAGGTGCCTTTGTAAATGAAGTTACTGCTGATTCTGCGGCTGAAAAAGCAGGTATTCAGTCAGGTGATATTATTACTGCTATCGACGGTAACAGTATTAATAGCTTCTCAGAACTTCGAGGTAAGATTGGTAGTTTGGGTGCCGGCACTAAAGTTAACCTAACGCTGTTTAGAAACGGTGAAGAAATGTCGGTTGACGTAGTCTTAGGTGCAGCTGATGATCTTGTAGCAGAAGCCAAAGACATGCACCCTGCCCTAGAAGGCGCTAGCTTACAAAATTACGATCGCGAAGGCATTAGAGGTGTTTTGGTTGAAGAAGTCATTGAACGATCTCCTGCAGCCAGAACAGGGCTTCGCGAAGGCGATATCCTACTAGCAGTTAACCGTAAACGCGTTAACACCACAGTCGAGCTAGGGAAAGAAATTGAAGACAGCGAAGGTGTGATTGCACTTAGCATTCAACGCGGATCAAGCAACCTGTTTATTGTAATAAGATAGTCTTTTACACTAAAGAAATAACCCAATGCAGCAATGTGTTGGGTTATTTTTTATGTTTATTCCTTGACTTAAGTAGCTAGAACTACATATAAAATACAAATCTTGGTATACTTTTGTTTCATTCAACTAGAAATCAAACAGATGTCACTTTTCGGAAAAATATTTATAGCCATTTTAAAACCCGTTTTGCTCGGTGTGACCGTTGCGGGGGTTTTGCTATTGTTTTTTCCAGAATTTCGTCAAGGTGAAGGGTTAAGCTTCGATTGGTTAACCCGCGAGAATAAAGTACCTCCTCGCTTGTCTCACTACGAAGCATTAGCACAAAGTGCACCCGCCGTAGCGAATATTTATAGCATCAGTATCGATACTGGTACCGGCGTTTTCAGAAATCGCTCAACAGAAAGGCGTTCACTAGGTTCAGGGGTTGTTATGTCCTCTGAAGGTTACATCATTACCTGTTATCACGTTATTAAAGATGCCACTAGTATTTCTGTGCAGTTACAAGATGACAGAATTTATAGTGCTGAACTCGTTGGCTTTGATAACGTTACAGATTTAGCAGTATTAAAAATCGACGCCACCGACCTCCCTGTGATCCCACAAATGGAAAACTCCAACTTACGTATCGGTGATATTGTCATGGCAGTGGGTAATCCCTTAGGCCTAGGACAAACCATTACATCGGGTATTGTAAGTCGAACAGGTCGAACAGGATTAGCCAACTATTTTGATTTCATTCAAACAGATGCCGCATTAAACCAAGGTAATTCTGGTGGTGCATTAATCGACAGCAATGGATATTTGGTCGGCATTACAAATGCTCGTTTTAGTACAGTTGATTATTCTAGACGTCAACTACAGCCAGTCGATGGGGTAAACTTTGCGGTGCCTTATGAACTCGCTAAACGCGTAATGAATGAAATTATCGACAGTGGCACAGTCACAAGAGGTCAATTAGGCGTTGGTGGCGGTGAAAATCTTCATGGACCCGGGTTAATCGTCACATCTGTTACCAATGAGGGGCCTGCAGAAAGAGCCGGTATCAGAGAATATGATATTTTACTCTCCATTGACGGTGAGCTAGGCACTTCCTCTACGGCTTCCGAAATGCTCGATATGGTAGCTGAAACAAAGCCCGGCTCAGTGGTCACTGTGCAAGTAAATAGAAACGGCAGAATATTTGAAGTGGACGTCGTTATTGGAAAGCTTGACCTTAACCGCTCACCTCAATCTGATATCAGAGGTTAGCTTACTCCGCTAACCGTTCAATATTTGCCCCTAAATTACTCAGCTTAGTTTCAATATTTTCATAGCCTCTATCTAGATGGTAAATTCTAGACACTGTGGTTGCTCCTTCGGCTACCAAACCTGCGATAACCAAGCTAGCTGACGCACGTAAGTCGGTCGCCATGACTTGAGCGCCCTTTAACTTAGATTCGCCTGTGGTCATCGCTGAATTACCCTGAAGTTCTATTTCTGCTCCCATGCGCTGTAATTCAGGCACATGCATAAATCGATTTTCGAAAATGGTTTCAGTGACTACACCTGCACCTTCAGCTACCGTATTTAAGGTGAGGAACTGCGCTTGCATATCTGTTGGGAAGCCTGGGTGTGGCACTGTTTTTACATTAACAGCTTTTGGTGCTTGGCCTTGCATATCAAGCTCAATCCAATCATCACCCAAAGTGATTTTAGCCCCCGCCTGCTCTAGTTTACTTAACACTGCATCAAGGGTGTGAGGCGCGGCTTTTTCACAACGAATTTTTCCACGACTTACCGCCGCTGCGACTAAAAATGTGCCGGTTTCTATTCGGTCAGGCAAAATGCTGTAATCACAGCCATGTAATTTTTCAACGCCTTCGATGGTGACATTATCAGTACCAGCACCCGAAACTTTGGCGCCCATACTGTTTAAGCAGTTTGCTAAATCAACAATTTCAGGTTCTCTGGCGGCATTTTCAATAACAGTGATACCATCAGCAAGAGCAGCTGCCATCATGAGGTTTTCTGTAGCACCTACACTTACGATATCCATAAATATACGTGCGCCTTTTAAGCGGCCGTTTACAGAAGCTCTAACATAGCCTTCTTCAACATCGATAGTTGCGCCCATTTTTTCTAAACCAGAAAGGTGCAGATTGACTGGTCGAGCGCCGATAGCACATCCACCAGGTAATGACACATTCGCTCTTCCGTGTTTTGCCAATAAAGGCCCTAACACCAAAATAGACGCGCGCATAGTTTTCACAAGCTCATAGGTCGCTGTCACACTTTCAAGCTCACTGGCGTCAATGACCACAGTGCTTTGATCAATATGACTCGTTGTAGCACCTAAATCTTTGAGCAATAGAAGTGTGGTTTTAATATCTCTTAGGTTTGGGACATTACTAAAGGTACAGGCATCTTCAGCTAACAAACTTGCAATCAATAGGGGTAATGCAGCGTTTTTTGCACCAGAAATTACAACTGAGCCCGACAGAGGCGGGCTTTTTTTGATGACCAGTTTGTCCATTTTTAACCTTTTAATTAAACAGCTTTTCGCGTTGCCATTGAGACTGTGTGAATGTTTTTATAGAAATCGCGTGTATAGTGCCATCTGCAATCTTATCTGACAACGGCGCATATATCATTTGCTGTTTTTTTACTCGGGTCATGGACTCGAACCTGTCATCTATGGCGATGATTTGGTAGTGAGTGCCTTCACTTTTCACTTTTACGTCAAAAAGTTCGAGGGAGGATTTAACTAGATCTGCAACTTCTTCATTTGTCATTATTATGTTCTGCCTCTAAAAGCGTTTCGACGCCACTAAGTCTTGCAAGATCAACCAATTTACTCGGCATGTCGTGCAATAAAACGTCTATTCCATTCGCTTTTGCGTCTCGTTTGAGGTTAAGCAACCAAGCTAAACCAGCTGTATCAGCGCGATCTACTTTGGCTAGAGAGATATCTAGATGCTGAACGCCCTGCTTTTTTAAATCTCGGCCTTGAGCCATTTCGAAAAAGTTAACGTTCAGCGTCTGTTGTGTCAAGTTTTCTAGAATATGAACGGTCTTGTTAGCGCCGTCAGTTGAAATATCAATTTTCACTGTTATTTGCTTGCTCTTCACTTTGTTGAAGTTGAATCGGTTGCTCAATGCTATCACGCATAAGTGATATTGCTTCTTGAATACCGTTTTTACGAATAATCGCTTCGAATTCAGTTTGTTTGCTAGATAACAAACTAATGCCTTCGGCAATCATATCGTAAGCTTCCCACTCGTTGGTTTTTCTGTTTTTACGGACTTTAAAAGCAACTTTAATGTCTGGACGATCATCGTCTTTAATGACAGCACGTACTGTTACATCGCTTCGATCTGAAAAATCTCTACCGGGTTCAAATTCAACCGTTTGATCATCATAATAACCCATAGCTACAGCATAGCTGGTGATTAGATATTGACGAAATACACTGATAAATTCGAGCAAATCTTTTCTTTCTACTGTGTTAACGTATTTTCCAAGTACTTTATAGGCTGAAAAACGGTAATCAATAAAGGGAAGTAACTCTTCTTCCATGATCACTCTTAAACGTTCAGGATCATTCTTAATGTCCTGTTTTTCATTTTTGATTCGCTCAAAAGTAACAGAAGCTACATCTTGCACCATTTTATAGGGATCAGTTTTATCAACTTCAGCCGCGTTTGCCAGCCCAGAAACACCAACCGACAACAATAGTACAACGACCAAACTTGCCAATTGTTTATGTACTTTTATCATTAGGGTTCTCATAGCTATTCGTTTCCTTGGTTAAATAAAAACTGTCCGATTAAATCTTCCAATACTAGTGCCGACTTAGTATCCATAATTTCTTCACCTTCTGTGAGGTATGGACAATTTTCATAAGGACTAGTTTCACAAACTTTATCTTCTTCAATCATTTCCAAATCTTCTGGGAAAATAAACCCCGGCTTCAAACCAATAAACTGTTCACCCAACAAACCAGAAGTTAAGATAGATAACGAACTGGTATCAGGAAAAGTATTTGCATATTCAGTAGAAATTTCCATCTCAACCATGGGTACTAAGTCTCTTTCGTTTAAATAAATTCGACTTACACGACCGACAATAACGCCACCAACTTTCACCGATGAACGAGCTTTTAGACCACCAATGTTATCAAAGCGAGCAGTAAGTGTATAAGTTTCACCACCACCAGCCATACCTTGATTGGCAACTCTAAGCGCCAAAAGTAACGTTGCTGCTATGGCTAACGCAACAAAGATTCCGACTAATAATTCTGTTTTTCTGCTGGTCATGGCTTTCCTAACTTATTCCAAACATTAACGCTGTTAACACAAAATCTAACCCTAAAATTGTCAACGATGAGTACACTACCGTCTCAGTCGTCGCTTTACTTATTCCTTCCGATGTAGGGATACAATGGTATCCTTTATAAAGCGCTATCCAAACAACCACCAAAGCAAATACCAACGCTTTGATTACGCCGTTAACCACATCTTCATTCCATTCCACTGTAGATTGCATGATTGACCAGTAACTTCCGCTATCAACGCCTAGCCAATCGACCCCAACCAGATGGCCACCTAGTATACCTACCGCTGAAAATATCAGCGCCAGCATAGGCATACTGTAAACACCCGCCCAAAAGCGAGGTGACAATACCCGTCTAAGAGGATCTACTGCCATCATTTCTAAACTGCTTAGCTGTTCAGTGGCTTTCATCAACCCGATTTCTGCGGTAAGGGCTGAACCAGCTCTGCCTGCAAATAATAATGCAGTAACCACAGGTCCTAATTCTCTAAGCAGAGATAAAGCAACCATGGGCCCCAAACTGCCTTCTGCTCCATAACTCACCAAGATAGTGTAGCCTTGAAGCGCCATTACCATACCAATAAACAAACCTGACACTATAATAATAAGCAAGGACTGTACGCCTACCACATACATTTGGTGCACCATCAATCTGGTGTTTTTCCAGGTGGGAAAGGCAAATAATGCGCCAAACAACATCATGCTGGCGCTGCCTATAGCGGCAATGTAATCAAGTGTTCCGCGCCCTAGATTAATCAATTTTTGCATATCGAATTATTTGTTCCTTACTCACCAATTAATGCAGTACGTAAATCTTGCGCTGGATAATGAAATGGAACGGGCCCGTCCGCTTTTCCTTCCAAAAACTGTTGTACTAAATCCGAATCAGATTGGCGAATTTCATTAGGCGTACCCTCACCAATGATTTTTTTGTTCGCCAAAATATACACATAGTCAGCAATACTCAATACTTCTGTCACATCGTGCGTTACCACTATGCTGGTCAAATTAAGCGCTTTATTTAACGACTTAATCAAAGACACAAGAACCCCCATAGATATTGGGTCTTGTCCAGCAAAAGGCTCATCGTACATGATCAAATCTGGATCTAATGCGATAGCTCTTGCTAAAGCTGCTCTTCTCGCCATACCACCTGAAAGTTCACTCGGCATTAAATCATAAGCACCACGTAAACCCACAGCTTCTAACTTTAGATACACTATTGTACGTATAATATCTTCATTTAGATGAGTATGCTCGCGTAATGGAAAAGCAACATTATCAAACACCGTCATATTGGTGAAAAGAGCACCACTTTGAAACAACATGCTCATGCGCCTACGCAATTCGTAGAGTTTATGTCGGGAGACTTTATGCACATTGCTACCCTGAAAAAGCACCGAACCGCTATCTGGAGCAAGCTGACCACCAATAAGTTTTAGAAGTGTCGTCTTGCCTATTCCACTCGGCCCCATGATTGCAGTGATAGCCCCCTTTCGCACATTCAGTGAAATATCGTCATAAATCACGCGCTCTCCCCGAGAGAAGTGCATTTTATCGACGGTGACTATTGATTCTGCCATGTTGCTTGCGAAGTCCTTAAATTAATAAAAAAGGGAATCTCAAAAATCTTAACTTTTGTGCCTAGAATGAGTCTTTACTGAGAAGGAAGTTCAACATTGACTATTTTATAGACAACGTTTTGGTACCCAATGCGCTTAATCACAAAGTTTCAATATAACGCTATTTTACCTTATTTCAATGAACTAAAGTTAAAATTAATTGTTAATTTTTGTAAGAGAATGTTCGATTTTTTGAAACCATTAGGGATTTTCTAACTTGTATGTAAAAATTCGCACCCGCAATAGGGTTGAAATCAAATGAACCTAGGGATAGAAGAAATGTCAAAATTTAATCATCGTTTTTCAACTTATGCTAGTATACATACTATGTGTGCGGGTTAAAAACACCGCAAAACAATAACTAACAACGAATATTTGATTGAATTAATTTATCGAATAACCAAGCAATTCTGACACTAGAGGTCTCGTGTTACTAAACATAACTATTTTTATTATTGGATTAGCGATATTAAGCTGGAGTGCAGATCGCTTCGTTTATGGCGCCTCAGCTTTAGCAAAAAATATTGGTGTATCGCCAATGATGATAGGCTTAACTATCGTTGCTATGGGCTCATCAGCCCCAGAAATCGTAGTAAGTGCAACCTCATCCATGGTTGGAAAACCGGACACCGCAGTGGGTAACGCGTTAGGCTCCAACATTACCAATATCGCTTTGGTACTTGGTCTAACTGCGATAATTAAACCCTTGTTGGTTTCTTCAACCACACTCAAAAGAGAATTACCTGTTCTGCTACTTGTGACCTTGTTAGCCGTGTATTTCGTCGCCGACAGCCATTTAACTAGAATAGAAGGGATTGTTTTAATTACGCTTTTCGTTTTGGTCATAGCTTGCATGGGTGTCTTATCATTTAAAGTGGATAAAGGCGACCCTTTGGTAGCTGAAACGGATGCTGAAATCCCCAACAATGTACCTACATCAACCGCCGTATTTTGGGTCGTCGTAGGATTAATTTTGTTACCTACAAGTGCTAGTTTTTTAGTTGATTCAGCGGTTTATATCGCAAAATATTTTGGCATCAGTGACTTGGTTATAGGCTTAACCATTATTGCTATTGGCACGAGCTTACCAGAACTCGCAGCAAGTATTGCAGGTGTCGCTAAGGGTGAAGATGATCTTGCATTAGGCAATATTATCGGATCTAATATATTTAACATTTTGGCTGTTTTAGCTATGCCAGGTTTAATAATGCCATCTGAGTTGGATGGTTCCGCTGCCAATAGAGACTCTTTAGTCATGTTAGGGCTTACTATATTGCTATTTGTGTTTAGCTTTAAATTGCGCGGTACGAGCCAAATAAATCGAATAGAGGGAGGCGTTTTCCTTTTATTCTTCCTTGCTTATCAATATATGTTGTTTATGTAAAAATGCCATATTTAGAATCTGCTAAACGAACATTTGAAAATCAAATAGAGGCGCTTACTCACCTTTCCCAACATCTAGGAGCGCCTTTCAACCAAGCCTGTGATCTTTTACTTTCATGTGCTGGAAAAATTGTTGTCACTGGAATGGGGAAATCCGGGCATATCGCCAATAAAATTGCAGCTACGTTGGCCAGCACAGGTTCACCTGCTTTTTTTATGCACCCAGGTGAAGCTAACCATGGCGATTTTGGTATGTTGGCTGAAAATGATGTTCTTATTGCGATATCCAATAGCGGAGAAACCTCTGAACTCATAGCATTGTTACCCGCGATTAAACGCATCAAGGTGCCCATAGTCGCCATTACGAACAATCCCTCTTCAACACTGTCTAAATTTGCACAAACTACGCTGGCACTGCATGTAAAGCAAGAAGCCTGTGCGTTAGGATTAGCGCCGACTACCAGTACTACAGCAACCTTAGTTTTGGGCGATGCACTAGCTATCGCTTTGCTCGAAGCTAAAGGGTTTACGGCTGAAGACTTTGCCTTTTCTCATCCTGGTGGCGCTCTGGGTAAGCGCTTGTTATTGACAGTCGAAGATATTATGGTCGGTCCTGAAGACGTGCCCAAATCGAATCCTCAAGACCTGTTAAGTGACGCGCTGTTAGAGATATCTTCAAAAGGTTTAGGCTTAACCACAATCGTTGAAAATGACGTTATGATTGGTGTTTTCACGGACGGCGATTTAAGGCGAGCCCTGGATAAAAATATTGATATTCGAGTTGCTAACGTCAATCAAGTTATGACCGCCAAAGGCATAACAACTACCCCAGATGCACTTGCAGTGGACGCCTTAAATATTATGCAAGAGAAAAAAGTTAACGCGCTCATTGTTGTGAATGAAAATCATCAACCCGTTGGCGCACTCAACATCAATATGTTGTTGAGAGCGGGAGTAGTGTAAATGGCACAGTTTTCTAAAAACACTGTTGATACACTTTATGGCCCAGTTGATGCTGATATCTTTGCGATGTGTAAGGATATTCGACTACTTGTGCTAGATGTGGATGGAGTTCTGTCTGACGGCTTTATCTATTTGGGTAACCAAAACGAAGAATTGAAAGCCTTTAATAGCAAGGATGGTTACGGCGTAAAAGCACTTGCAAATAACGGAGTAGATATTGCTGTCATTACCGGCCGTCAGTCACAAATCGTCGAAAAAAGAATGACATCACTGCGCGCCAGATTTATTATACAAGGCGAAGAAGAAAAATATCAGGCACTACAATCATTGATGCAAACTCACGGAATTTCGCAACATGAAATAGCCAGTATAGGTGATGATGTACCAGATCTTGGTTTGTTTTCTTGTAGCGCAATTAAAGTAGCCGTAGCAGATGCTCACCCTAGTGTTAAACAGCAAGCAAACTTCGTAACCTCTCTGCCGGGCGGTAAAGGTGCTGTGAGAGAGTTTTGTGATTTAGTGTTACAATCGAAAGGGCTGCTTGATAAAATACATGGTGCTAGTATATGAACAGAATTGGCTGGAGCATAGCGTTAATATTTTCAGCTGTTATTGGTCTGTATCTAGTGATTCTTTTTGATGAAGAAGAAGCAAAAACCAAAGCGAATGAAGATTTAATCGTTGTCCCAACCTATCAAGTCGTCAATTTGAATAGTAAAATATTTGATGATAATGGTATTTTGAGTCATCAGGTAGCAGCAACCAAAATGGAGCACTACCAGCCTTTGGGATTTATGGTATTTGATAACCCGACTTACACTGTATACATGGAAACTGGTGAGCCTTGGCAAGTCACCGCTGAACAAGGTACCTTATACGAGAACAGTCGCATTCAACTAGAACGCAACGTCAAAATACTAAATCTCAATGAGCAAGAGTATGTCAAAGAAATTAATACTCAATACATTGAAATTAATTTAAATGACAAAACCTTATTATCTGACGAACCTGTTGAAATTGTTGGTGAAAATTTTAACGTTAAGAGCATTGGCATTATAGGTAATCTAGCAACTCAAAAATATGAGCTTAAACAACATGTACGCACTTTTTATTCTCCTCAAAGCTAGTGGTAAACGCTTGGTCAAATGCGTACCAGTGATCTGTCTTGGGCTTTGTCTTAGTTTTATGCTGAATGCCCAAGAGACCAGTCAAGAGCAGCAAGATAGCACTAGCTTTGATTCCATAGTGACAGATTTTCAAAAAGACATGAATATTCGCTCGGATGATCAAGAACTGGATGGTAAAGCAAAAACCTCTATTTTGATCGATAACGTGGTGATTCAACAAGGTAGTCTGGAAATCAAAGCAGACCGAGTAGAAGCCGATGCATCTAAAGGTAACGAGGTTATTACCGCCACCGGCAAACCAGCCAGCTATCGTCAAAGGCTTGAAGATGGCTCCTATGTAAGTGCGCTGGCAAATGCTATTGTATACAATGTCGCGACCAAGACCATAACTTTAACCGGCAATGCTGAGATAACCAAAGATCAATCAAAAGTAACAGCCTCTTCTATAACTTACGACATGTTAAATGATAAAATCAATGCAAGCTCTGATGGTAACAATGAAGGCAAAGTAAATACTGTTATAAGCTTTGGTGACCAAGACGAAAACGACGAAGGTGTAAATTGAGTAGTACCCTGTGTGCAAAACATTTAGCGAAATCCTATAAGTCTAGACAGGTTGTTAGAGACGTTAGTTTGGAAGTGTCCACGGGGCAGATTGTTGGTCTCTTGGGCCCTAACGGCGCAGGAAAAACCACTACCTTCTATATGATTGTCGGCCTAGTCCCGCTAGACAAAGGCGAAATTTCCATCGACCAAAATGAGCTCACTTATCAACCTATGCATGAAAGAGCCAGACATGGCATTGGTTATCTTCCCCAAGAAGCATCCATTTTTAGAAAACTTTCTGTGTTTGAAAATATCATGGCGATTTTGCAAACTAGAAAAGAGCTTAGTGCTGAGCAGCGAGAACAGAAAGCCGATGAGCTTTTAGACGATTTTAACATCAATCATATCCGAAATAATTTAGGCATGAGTTTATCCGGTGGCGAGCGCCGCAGAGTAGAAATAGCAAGAGCTTTAGCCGCAAACCCCAAGTTTATTTTATTAGATGAGCCCTTCGCAGGTGTTGATCCTATTTCTGTTAGTGATATAAAGAAAATAATTTATCAGTTGAAAGAAAGAGGGATTGGTGTCTTAATCACCGATCATAATGTAAAAGAAACCTTAGATGTGTGTGAAACTGCATACATTGTAAGCCATGGCTCTTTGATTGCTGCTGGTACAGCAGAAGAAGTATTAGCAAATCAAGAAGTTAGAGACGTTTATCTAGGAGAGCAGTTCTCTTTGTGATAAAGTGGTTAACAACTTTTTAGCGAACTTAATGAAATCGCAATTTTTAGTGGAAGTGTAAAATAGTAATGAAACCTTCGTTACAGCTTAAATTCAGTCAGCAGCTCACCATGACGCCGCAATTGCAGCAGGCAATTAAGTTATTGCAGTTATCCACTTTGGATCTTCAACAAGAAATTCAAGAAGCATTAGAATCTAACCCGCTTTTAGAACTTACCGAACACAATCCCGAGCAAGACGGCAAACAACAGCTAGATAACAATATCGACAAAAATGTTGATAACAATGGAGAAAAGCTCACTGAATCAGCTTCTGCCAGGGAAGAAACCCTTGATAGCCATGATGCCCTAGAGAAAGGTGATATTCCTGATGATTTACCCGTGGATACTTCTTGGGATGAGTATTTAGGTTCTAGTTCGGCTCCTATCAAAATGGTGGGTTCAAATCCTGACGATGATTACGTATATCAAGGTGAAACCAGCGACTCCATTCAAGACCACCTGCTTTGGCAAATTGAAATGAGTCATTTTTCAGATAACGACAAAAGTATCGCTATCGCTATCATTGATTCCATTGACGAAGCTGGCTACCTCACCGTAAGTTGTGAAGAGATTTTAGAATCGTTAGACAACGAAGAAATTGAACTTGATGAAGTTGAATGTGTATTAAAACGCATTCAACACTGTGACCCTGTAGGCTCAGGTGCCAGAAACGTACAAGAATGTTTGCTGATACAGCTAAATCAATTTCCTGTGGACACACCTTGGTTGAAAGAAGCAAGAGACTTAATTCAAGAATATTCAGACTTGCTTGGTGGTAAAGACTATCGCACCTTAATGCGAAAAACTAAATTGAAAGAGGAGCAACTGCGTGAAGTTATGAAGTTGCTTAAAACGCTAAATCCGCGACCTGGTACAGCCATTTCAACCAAAGAACCAGAATATGTCATCCCTGATGTAAATGTGTACAAAAGCAAAGGCGTGTGGATGGTTGAATTAAACAACGACGCCCTTCCTGCCCTTTCGGTCAATGACACTTACGCCAGTTTAGCGAAAACCACAAAAAACCCAACTGAGTCTCAATTTATAAAATCCCACCTGCAAGAAGCAAAGTGGTTTATAAAAAGTTTAGAATCACGAAACGAAACCTTATTAAAAGTGTCACATTGTATAGTGACAAGACAAAAAGAGTTTTTCGAAAAGGGACCTGAAAAAATGGTGCCCATGGTACTCAACGATGTAGCAGAGATGGTGGATATGCATGAATCGACAATTTCACGTGTTACCACCCAGAAATATATGCATACACCTAGAGGTATTTTCGAACTGAAATATTTCTTCTCAAGTCATGTTGCAACGGACTCTGGCGAAAACGCCTCATCTACTGCAATTAGAGCTTTGATTAAGAAATTAGTGGCTGCAGAGCCTGCGGCTAAGCCACTGAGTGATAGCAAAATTGCGCAGTTGCTCGCAGAGCAAGGAATTCAAGTTGCTCGGCGAACCATTGCAAAATACCGGGAATCGTTAAACATTCCCCCATCAAACCAACGTAAGAGTCTGATCTAAGACTTATACAACAAAAGAGGGCCTAGCATTATGCAAATTAACCTAACTGGTCATCACGTTGAAATCACTGATTCTCTTCGTAATTATGTAGATACTAAGTTTGAAAAGTTGGAACGTCATTTTGATCACATCAATAATGTTCATGTGATTTTAAATGTGGAAAAGTTGAATCAAAAAGCAGAAGCCACGTTACACTTGAACGGTGGTCAAATATTTGCTGATTCAGAGCATACCGACATGTATGCAGCCATTGACTCGCTGATAGATAAATTGGATCGACAAGTCATCAAACACAAAGAGAAACTAAAACGCCACTAAGTGTTGTATGATAATTTCAGACATAATTTCACTTGACCGCACCAAATGTGCGGTTGAGTGCCAAAGCAAAAAACGAATTTTAGAAATCATCAGCGAGATTGCGGTAAAACAAAATCCCTCACTCGATCAAGTTGATGTGCTTAATAGTTTATTAAGCCGCGAAAAAATGGGCAGCACAGGCATTGGCAACGGCATTGCAATTCCTCATGGTCGCATAAGCGGAATCGACAATGTAATGGCCATTATTGTGACCAGTGATTCAGGCATAGACTTTGATGCTATCGATAATCGCCCGGTGGATATTTTCTTCGCTATTTTAGTCCCCAAGGAACAAGCCGAAAAACACCTCGCATCTTTAGCCGCTATTGCTAGAAAATTAGGTAATAAAGATATTGTTAAAGCGATACGCAGTGCTGAAAATAAAAATCAAATAATTGCCGCATTAGCCTAACATTTCATTTCTTTGTGGTAAGCTAGGAAAAAGTTGCAACTGGCAAAGTGGACTAGCAGTAATGAAATTACTTATCATCAGTGGCCGCTCAGGGTCAGGAAAATCAATCGCGCTGCGAGCGCTCGAAGATTTGGGTTACTACTGTGTTGACAATATTCCCGTCAACCTTCTCCCAACATTAGTAAACGCCATCACCGACGAATATGACCAGGTCGCAGTGAGTATTGATGTGCGCAACCTTCCTAGAGTACAAGAAGAGGTTGGCGACGTACTTGATTACTTACCGTCTTTTTGGGAAGTCACCATAATCTTTTTAGATGCCAGTGATGACGTATTGATTAAACGTTACAGCGAGACTCGTCGTTTACATCCATTGTTTAAACTCAGTAACAGTTTGACCGAAGCTATTCAAACAGAACGAGAAATATTAGCCCCTGTTGCTGAAAGTGCAGATTTAACCATTAATACAGACCATTTGTCGGTGCATGAACTGGCTGAATTAGTCAGAGAAAGAGTACTTGGTAAAAAAACCACAGATTTAGTCATTGTATTTGAATCCTTTGGCTTTAAATATGGTTTACCCAAAGACTCAGATTATGTATTCGACGTAAGATTTCTGCCTAACCCTCATTGGGACCCCGATTTACGCCCGCTAACTGGATTAGACGGTCCTGTGGAAGTGTTTTTAGCCGGGCAACCCTTAGTGATGAAATTCATCTGGCAAGTTCAAAACTTGATCACCACTTGGCTACCACACTTAGAGCGAAATAATAGAAGTTATGTAACCATTTCTATCGGCTGTACAGGTGGTCAACATCGTTCCGTATTTGTGGCGCAATCTTTGGCTGATGCATTCAGTGCCAGTCATGGCGATGTGCAAATAAAGCACCGAGAACTAAAGCGCGTTAAGGGTGAAACTAACCCCATGAAATTGGTATAAGGATTACATATGCAGATTCGACGCAACGTCACCATTGTCAATAAACTAGGTCTGCACGCAAGAGCCGCCACTAAGTTGGTGCAACTTGCTAATCAACATCAATCACAGATCACCCTGACACAAGGCGATAATACAGCGCCTGCTGACAGTGTTCTAGCGCTCATGATGCTTGAAAGTAGTCAAGGTAAAACGGTCGAAGTTTTATGTGACGGAGATGACGCTGAAGAGGCTATGGAAGCCATAGTTTCGCTTATTCAGAATAAATTTGACGAACAAGAATAAATCTAAAGAAATCAAAGATTCACAGCACATTTTTAATAATTAATGGTATAATCTTGGAAAAATAATCAAGGGGAGATTGTATGTCTGAGACAGTAGAAGCGTTGTCAAATACGCAAGAACGACTCGACTACATATCTCAAGCCTTATCTGCTGGCGCTTTTGTTCGCGTACGCAGAGTACTCCTTGAATTACCCGCCAGTGATGTTGCTCACTTATTAGAATCTAGTCCAACCAAAACCCGTGATGACTTATGGCAATTAATTGATGCTGACTTTCATGGTGAAGTATTAGAAGAGCTTTCCGAGGATGTTCGTAACGGTATCATTTCGAAAATGATGCCTGCTAGTGTAGTGGACGCACTAGAAGACATGGACACCGATGATCTGGCAGAAACTTTAAGTACCTTGCCAGAAGACGTCTTACAATCCATTTTGGCGTCTATGGACGCTCAAGATCGTCTGCGCGCTGAGAAGGCCCTATCTTACGGCGAAGATACTGCCGGTTTCATCATGAATACCGACACCATTACGTTGCGCTCAGACGTTACCATTGACGTGGTGCTTCGCTATTTACGATTGAAATCCGAATTACCCGAAAACACAGATACACTCTATGTAGTCAGTCGACAAGACCACTTGTTAGGTACAGTGCCACTTTCTCGTTTGCTAACCACCCACCCTGACGTCACTGTCGAGGAGATAATGGATGATGAAGCTGAAGCAATCCTAGTGGATATGCCAGAGAGTGAAGTAGCCAGTATGTTCGAGCGTTACAATTGGCTTTCTGCGCCCGTTGTCGATGATGAAAATATACTCGTTGGACGTATAACCATTGATGACGTGGTCGACATTATTCGTGAAGACGCTGAACACTCCATGATGAGTATGGCCGGTCTTGATGATGAAGAAGATACCTTTGCACCAGTTGGTCAAAGTACCAAACGCCGTTCGGTATGGTTAGGCGTTAATCTACTTACCGCGTTATTGGCTGCGGCCGTGAGTGATTTGTTTGAATCTACCTTAAGCCAATTAGCCGTTTTGGCTATACTTAACACCATAGTACCAAGCATGGGCGGCGTGGCAGGAAATCAAACATTAACCTTGGTAATCCGTGGTATGGCGTTAGGCCATGTTAGCGCATCTAACTCCTTATGGTTAGTACGCAAAGAGCTTGCTATAGGCTTTTTGAACGGTTTAATTTGGGCCGTTTTAATAGCCGGAGTAATAGCCATATGGAAGCAAGATTTCGCTCTTGGTGGTGTGATTGCTTTTGCCATGATGATGAACATGTTAGCCGCAGGTTTATCTGGTGCGACCTTGCCCATCATCATGAAGAAACTAAAAATCGATCCGGCCTTAGCTGGAAGCGTCATTTTGACCACAATCACAGATGTTGTGGGGATTTTCACCTTCCTTGGTACAGCAACTTTATTCTTGGTTTAACAAGATTAAAGCTTGGTTATCTTTTAATCATCAATCTGCTGTTCGTTTAACCACTTGGATAAAACTTTTGTATCCTGCTCTATGGCCATATCGAGTTGCTCAACCCAGTCATGGACGTTTTCCCACCAAGTTGGATGGTCGCCCTGCTGTATCTGATTAGCACTTGCCTGTACACGACTAAGCCCAACTGAACCTGCAGCACCTTTAATTTTATGTGCTTGTGAGCATACTTCGTCTTTATCTTCAGCGGCTAAAGAATCTTTCAAGTGCTCCATGTACTCTGGAATTTTTTCGTTGAATACTTGCAAGCTGGTAAACACCATTGACTCGCCAATGGTATCGAGCAACATGGTCAACATTTCAGAATCAATGACTTTCGGTGAAGACTGTTTAATTTCGATTCTATCCACTACAGAATCAGGTCCATCTAATAAATCGTCTGAGGCAAACAACTCGTTGAATACTTGTATGACGCGACTTTTCTTTATAGGTTTGGCAATGACATCATCCATGCCATTTTTCAGATACTCTTCGCGGGTTTTTATTACGTTAGCCGTTAACGCAACTATAGGTGTATGTAACACCAAATCTTCTTCTAACAAGGTTCTGGCCACGTCGAAGCCTGTCATATCAGGTAATTGAATGTCGAGTAATATCAAATCAAAATCATGCTCTTTTACTTGATCAATCGCCTCCTGCCCTGTCATTGCCACACTTACATGCTGTCCTAACTTTTCAAGTAAGGCTTTGGCCACCATGACATTGAGTTCAATGTCTTCAACCAAAAGAATATTTAATCCTGATACTCTTAGTTCTTCCAAATTCATGTGAGAGGTAGATATTTTTACCGGTAGAGTAATCTCAAATACAGTACCTTTATTCAATTCACTGTTAACTTGGATACGACCACCCATTTTATCCACCATTTGCTTACAGATAGCCAATCCAATACCTGTGCCTGTGGCAGCTTGAAAATCGTCTCTTTGCACTTGGTAATACATAGCGAAAATTTTATCTAATTCGCTTTTCGCAATGCCTATTCCCGTATCCTGAATGGTAAAGGTGATGTCAGCCGTTGTATCACTCGTCATCTCTGACTTCATGGTTAAAGACACCGAACCTTTTGGGGTAAACTTCACAGCATTGTAAAGCATGTTCCATAATACTTGGCGTAAGCGAGTGCCATCAGCTTCAAAACCTACGGGCACAGGCTCAACGATTTCGTGATGGAATTTAAGATTTTTATCAACTGCCAATAACTTGATAATGCTGGCTATTTCATTGACAAAATTCTTAGTATTAACGGATTTAAGTTGAATTTCGACTTTATCTCTATCTAACTTATCAAGATCAATAATATCGTTGAAAATGTTACCCAAGGTGATGGCACTAGCATAAATGGTGCTGACCCACTCAAATTGCTCATTGCTGAGTTCTGTGTCTCTGAGCATTCGACTTAACCCAACAATGCCGTTTAAGGGAGTACGCAATTCATGGGAAATGGTGGCAATGAACTTGGTTTTATCTTGGCTAGCACGCTCGATAGCTTGTTGAGAACGCATGCGGTCGGTCATATCTCGCCCAAAAGCTAAGAGTCCTAATCGATGGCCATCGGCATCGTAAAAAGGCACTTTGCGCATTTCGTAATAGCGTTTTTTACCGTCAGCGAATCGCAACCAAAGCTCTTCTGTAATACTGGTATTTTTTTCTAATACTTCATGATCTGAAGCTACTACTTGGCTGGCTAAGTCTTCGTCATAAACCTCGTGGGGGGTTAACCCAAATAATTCCTCTTCAGTTTTACCTGTTAAGGCTTCGGCTACCTTATTACAGCCAGCAAACCGTCCCTCTTCGTTGCGGTAGTATATTAAATCAGGCGATGCGTCTATTATAGAGCGTGTGAGTGTTGAAAGGCGTCTTGCTTGTAATTCCTGATCCGATTTTTCTTTAATTTGCCTTTCTAGCTCGGTAAACATTTTTTCCCGTTCGAGCTGAGCATTTTTTCGCTGTTCAATTTCATAATTCAATTGGCGAATATTGTTTTGAAGTTCACGATTCAAAATTACATCGTGGCGGCGTAAACGTTCCAGTTGCGACACTGCTTCTTCTAAATTAATGCGCGAATGTTCTAATTGCTTAATCAATTTACTAAAGAAATAAACCAACAATGGTGCGCTTACGAGCGTTAATACAAATGCACTAATAAAGTCGGCGGTTTCAATGTCACTGCCCATCGCCGTTCTAATGATATAACTTCCAACCAATGAAAATACCAGTAGCAATAGCACAAATAGAACACTGACCTTAATGGTGCCCCATTTATCTACAAACTTTGCGAATTTGATAGCCCAGGAATTGGCTGGTTGTTTGATTAACATAACGCTTTCTACTCCAGATACAAGATCTCAAATGCTAACAAGAATTCAACTTTTAACATAGTGCTATTGAGGAAATGGAAAATTAAAAAAATCAAAGTGAATAAATATGTAGCGCATAAAGTTGTAGCGACAACTAATTTTCACAAGTAATTAACTTTGTTTCGTTTTATTTACAAAATCTTCAAATAAAACAGCATTAAAATATTATCATGCAAAACAAAAGGATAGCTATTATTCATAAAATCAATGATAATATTATACAGAGTGATAATTGATTTCTTTTGGTGAAATCGGTATTTTCAACTTCCCGCTTAGAGGAATGAATAATAATTCGATGCTTATGCATTGAGCAAAATACTCTCAGATTGCACGCTGACGACAAAATAAAAATAAAATTGTGCCTCGGACATCGTTTCCGATTGGGAATATATTGTTGCTGACAACAGCTCAACATAGTCACTAAGCTAGCTGTAACTAGGCTTGGTGGATAGGAGTATTATATGGGTTTGTATCACCAAACTGATTCTAAAGACAACTGTGGATTTGGCTTAATTGCAAACATCCATGGTAAGTCAAGTCATGAACTCGTTAAAACCGCTATTATAGGTCTTGACCGTATGCAGCATCGTGGTGGTGTTGCATCTGACGGCAAGACTGGCGACGGTTGCGGGTTATTATTGCAAAAGCCTGATAGTTTCTTTCGCAAAGTTGCAGCCGAAAACGGTTGGACCTTGAATAACAACTATGCCGTTGGCATGGTGTTTTTAAGTCAGGATGAAACGCTAGCTGAGCAAGCAAGAAAAGCACTAAACAAAGAACTGCAAAGAGAAACTCTGAATGTTATTGGCTGGCGAAAAGTGCCAGTAAATAAAGACATTTTGGGTGACTTAGCATTAGAAGGTGTGCCGCAGATTGAACAGGTGTTTGTCAACGCACCCAACGGTTGGATTTTACCTGACGTTGAACGTCGGCTATATATGGCGCGCCGTCGCGCTGAAAAAGTAGTCGCTGAAGATCCTGACTTTTATGTTGCTTGCTTATCTGCCTTTGTACATATTTATAAAGGCTTGGTAATGCCGAAAGACTTGCCTGCTTTTTATCTTGATTTAGCGGACCCAGAATTAAAATCGTCTATTTGTGTATTCCACCAACGATTCTCAACCAATACATTACCTAAATGGCCACTAGCGCAGCCATTTAGATTCTTGGCGCATAATGGTGAAATTAACACCATCAAAGGCAACCGAGAATGGGCTATTGCTCGAACAAGCAAATTTGCTACTCCGCTAATTCCAGATATGAAAGATGCTGCACCTTATGTGAATACAGAAGGCTCAGACTCTAGCTCACTAGATAACATGTTGGAATTGTTCTTGGCCGGCGGCATGGACTTATTCCGTGCTATGCGTTTATTAGTGCCACCCGCTTATCAAAACAACAAAACCATGGATCCTAAACTACGTGCATTTTATGAGTTTAACTCCATGCACATGGAACCTTGGGATGGCCCTGCAGGCATAGTAATGACCAATGGTCGTCATGTAGCCTGTAACCTTGATAGAAATGGTCTTCGCCCTGCTCGTTATGTACTCACCAATGACGGTACCATTACTTTAGCGTCAGAGATTGGCATATGGGACTATTCTCAACATGATGTGGTGGAAAAAGGACGTGTAGGTCCTGGCGAAATGTTAGCGGTAGATACTCATACTGGGAAAATTTGGCGCTCAACTGAAATTGATGAAGATTTAATGGCTCGTCATCCTTACTCAGAATGGATTGGTGAATACATTAAACGTTTAAAGCCCATCGAGGAATGCGATTCAAGTTTGATCGGCGTTCGTGCATTTGATGACGATAAAATGGCCATCATGCACAAGATGTTTAACTACAGTTATGAAGAAATTCAGCAAGTAGTCAAAGTCTTAGCGAAAGATGGACAAGAAGCTGTTGGCTCTATGGGTGATGATACCCCAATGGCAGTTTTGTCATCTCGTCATCGCACCTTGTACGATTATTTCCGTCAGCAGTTTGCTCAGGTCACCAATCCACCGATTGATCCCTTAAGAGAAAATCACGTGATGTCGCTGGCAACCTGTATCGGCCGTGAACAAAACGTGTTCAATGAAACCAGTGGTTATGCTCATCGGGTACTTTTTGAATCCCCTATTTTGGTATATACAGATTTAAAACAGCTGCGCGAGTATGATCCTAAGTATTATCATCACGAAACCATCAATCTAAACTATCCTGCTGAGGAAGATTTAGAGTCGGCCATTCGTCGAATTTGTGACGATGCTGTGATCGCGGTAAAAGAAAAAAATGCGGCTTTCTTGATTTTATCAGACCGCCATATTGAAAAAGGTAAGCTACCTATTCCTGCGGCTATGGCTGTAGGTGCGGTGCAAAAACGCCTTGTGGATGAGCATTTGCGCTGTGACGCTAATATAGTAATTGAAACAGCGTCTGCCCGTGACCCACATCATTTTGCTGTGCTTATTGGATTAGGTGCAACAGCTATATATCCATTCTTAGCCTATGAAACTATTGAGCAGTTGGTTGAAAAAGGTGACCTAGATATTTCGCCAACACAAGCCATGTTGAATTACCGCAAAGGGATAAACAAAGGCTTATATAAAATCATGTCTAAGATGGGTATCAGTACCGTTGCCAGTTATCGTAGCTCAAAACTGTTTGAAGCTATTGGTATCAGCAAAGACATCATGGACCTATGTTTTTCCGGCGTACCAAGCCGTATTCAAGGTGCAGGATTCGATGATTTCCATCAAGACCTGATTAACCTTGCTCGGGTTGCATGGTTAAAACGTAAATCTTTGGGTCATGGTGGACTATTGAAGTACGTTCACGGTGGCGAATATCACGCTTATAATCCAGATGTGGTTAAATCACTGCAAAAAGCCGTGGTTAGTGGGAACAAAGACGATTACATGGTTTATGCTGATTTGGTTAATGACAGAGCGCCTAGTCACCTTCGTGACCTTATGCGCATTAAGTTAGCTGATAAAGCGATTGATATTGACGAAGTGGAAGATGCAACCCACCTATTTCCTCGCTTTGATACAGCAGCCATGTCAATTGGTGCATTAAGCCCAGAAGCGCATGAAGCCCTAGCAATTGCGATGAACCGACTTGGCGGTCAATCAAATTCGGGTGAAGGTGGTGAAGATCCTAAACGCTTTAACACCGAGAAAAACTCCAAAATTAAACAAGTTGCTTCGGGTCGTTTTGGTGTTACGCCTCATTATTTGGTGAATGCTAAGGTAATTCAGATCAAAGTAGCACAAGGTGCTAAGCCTGGCGAAGGTGGTCAGCTACCCGGTGATAAAGTGAATAAATACATCGCTGAACTTAGATTCTCTGTACCTGGCGTAACCTTAATTTCACCACCACCGCACCATGATATTTATTCTATTGAAGATTTAGCCCAGTTGATATTTGACTTAAAAGAAGTCAACCCAACCGCCTTAATCTCAGTAAAACTGGTTTCAGAGCCTGGTGTAGGCACCATCGCAACGGGTGTGGCAAAAGCTTATGCCGATTTAATCACTATTTCTGGTTATGACGGCGGCACAGGTGCAAGCCCATTAACATCTGTTAAGTATGCGGGTAGCCCTTTTGAACTCGGCTTGGCAGAGACTCAGCAAGCATTAGTTGAAAATGGTTTACGACATAAAGTTAGAGTCCAGACTGACGGTGGCTTAAAAACTGGCTTAGATGTAATCAAAGCTGCGCTTTTAGGTGCTGAATCCTTTGGTTTCGGTACAGGCCCAATGGTAGCACTTGGCTGTAAATATCTACGAATATGTCATTTGAACAATTGCGCAACAGGTGTTGCAACTCAAGATGCCAAGCTAAGAGACGAGTATTTTATTGGCTTGCCTGAAATGGTAATGAACTACTTCAGATTTGTAGCCGAAGAAGTACGCGAAATTATGGCCGCCATGGGGATCCGCAAGTTCGACGAGCTAATTGGTCGAACGGATTTACTTGAGTTAGTCGATGGTTTAACAGCTAAGCAAACTAAATTAGATCTTTCCCCCTTATTGGAAAGACCTAAAGCGGGTTCGCATACGCAATTATTCTGTTCAGAGACCACAAATTCTCCTATTGATAAAGGTGAGTTAAACCGACAAATTTTAAAAGATGCTAAGTACGCTGTGGACAATGAAAAATCGATTAAGTTAGCTTATGAAGTGCGTAATACTCATCGCTCTATAGGTGCTACTTTATCTGGTTATATTGCGTCACTTTACGGTAACCCAGGCGTATCTGATACACCCATCGAAATTTTCCTTAAAGGTACCATAGGTCAAAGCTTCGGCGTTTGGAATGCAGGCGGCGTAGAAATGACCTTAGTCGGTGACGCCAACGATTACGTTGGTAAAGGAATGACTGGTGGTAAGCTGGTAATTCATCCACCACTTGGCGTCAGCTTTGACGCTCACAACAGTGCCATTATGGGTAACACTTGTTTGTATGGTGCTACTGGCGGAAAATTATTGGCGGCAGGTCGCGCTGGTGAACGTTTTGCAGTACGTAACTCAGGCGCAATCGCTGTGATCGAAGGCATGGGCGACAATGGCTGTGAATACATGACCGGCGGTATTGTTGCTGTATTAGGAAGTGTCGGAGTGAATTTCGGTGCCGGTATGACAGGTGGTTTCGCTTATCTGTATGATGAGTTTGACGACTTAGAGCACAGAGTGAACTTCGAGCTTGTTGAAGCATTGAACATTGATGATAAAGTTATTTTATCAGAGCATTTACGTGGCCTTATTAACGAACATTATGAGTCCACCGGCAGTGCGCATTCATTAGCGCTTTTGACTAACTTCTCAGAAGAAATCAAACGCTTTAAACTGATTAAACCAAAAACCTCTGATGTGAAAAACTTGCTCGGCCACATAAGCCGTTCCAGTGCAGAGTTAAGAATTCAGGCACAGTAAGAGGGAGAAGCAGTATTTATGGCAAAGAATGTTTATCAATTTGTGGATGTAGCCCGTATAGATCCACCTAAAAAGCCAATTGTGATGCGAAGAGAAGAGTTTGGCGAAATTTATCAGCCAATGACAGCATCGCAAGCAGAAGGTCAAGCAGACAGATGTCTGGATTGTGGTAACCCTTATTGTGAATGGAAATGCCCAGTGCACAATTATATTCCCCAGTGGCTAGCCTTAGCCAACGAAGGGAAAATTCTTGAAGCAGCAGATTTGTGTCACAAAACCAATAGCTTACCTGAAGTATGCGGCAGAGTGTGCCCCCAAGATAGATTGTGTGAAGGCGCTTGTACCCTGAACGATGATTTTGGTGCGGTAACCATTGGCAGTATCGAAAAATATATTACCGATACAGCATTTAAAATGGGCTGGCGTCCGGATATGTCTGATGTTGATTGGACAGATAAGAAAGTCGCCATAGTAGGCGCTGGACCTGCAGGTCTTGCTTGTGCTGATATTTTGGTTCGCAATGGAATAAAACCTGTCGTATTTGATAAATACGAAGAAATTGGTGGATTGCTTACCTTTGGTATTCCGTCTTTTAAGTTGGAAAAAGAGATTGTGCAATTGCGCCGTCAAATTTTCACTGAAATGGGCATTGAATTTAAGCTAAATACTGAAATCGGCAAAGATGTCGACTTTAAAGAGTTGTTAGATAACTACGACGCGGTATTTTTAGGCATGGGCACCTATACCTCGATGAAAGGTGGGTTTGCTAATGAAGAAGCACCAGGGGTTTATGATGCTTTGCCTTTCTTAATTGCCAATACACGAAAAGTGATGGGCACAGAACAAGCTGACGGCGAGTTTATCGACATGAAAGGAAAGCGTGTTGTGGTACTTGGTGGTGGTGACACAACCATGGACTGCGTGCGAACCTCTATTCGTCAAGGTGCTGATTCTGTGGTTTGTGCTTATCGTCGTGATGAAGAAAGCATGCCAGGATCACGCAGAGAAGTCATTAATGCCAAAGAAGAAGGTGTAGACTTCAAATTCAACATGCAACCTATCGATATTGCGGTGGATGAAAATGGTAAAGCCATTGGCGTTCGCATGGTGAAAACCGAAATGGGTGAACCTGATGCCGCTGGCCGAAGACGTCCAGTCGAAGTGCCTGGCTCAGCCCATGTACTAGAAGCGGATGCAGTTATTATTGCGTTTGGATTCTCTCCAAGCCCTGCAAACTGGTTTGCAGACTACGGCATTATCTTGGACGAAAAAGGTCGTGTAAGAGCGCCAGCGAACGGCAAATTTGCATTTCAAACCAGTAACCCCAAAATATTCTCTGGCGGTGATATGGTAAGAGGTTCTGATTTAGTCGTTACCGCGATTGACGAAGGTAGAAAGGCAGCTGAAGGTATACTTGATTTCTTAGAAGTCTAAACTCAACTGAAAAGTAAACGTCTTTGAAAAGTAAGTGATTTGTTGAAAGATCTAGCAAACCTTATTGATTAGAAGGCGTTTTTTTACGTCTTAATTTTAATAACTAAGATGAATTAGCAAGACCCTTAAATCATTGTAAGACCCGCTATATAGCTATAGGCTAAGGTCATAGGAAGCAATCAAGCTAATTGAATTGGCTGTTCCTTAAATACCATTGTTGAGGGGGTTTTATGCAAAGTACTAATCAAATTTCTGCGAAAGTTAAAGCACCAGGTGTTGGATTGATCAAAATGCTTAAAAGTGGTTTTGAATTTGGTAAACACTTATTACTCATTGCGCTAATTTTTATCGCCGCTAAGGTATGTGCACAAGAAGCAAAAATGCCTGAGGTTGAAACTGCCCATTGTCCGTCAGTGTTTAATGCGGTAAATATCCCCCAAGACGGCAAACTTTGTCAGGTTTTTGCCGCCGATTACCCGGCATCTATGATATTTTTTGTCCCTAAAACGCCTGAAGAAGTGGTCTCTTATTACCAGCAAAACGAATCATTTAAAAATGCAACTCAGGTTAAAGATCGATTTATGCTCCAGTCTGAAGATAAGAACACCACCCTAATTATCTCTAAAGACGGCGGCGGCACCCAAGTAGACATCTTAGTTAAAAGCCAAGCTTAATTTCTTTTCTCCCCCTGCCAGGTATTAAAAATTTAATGCTTGGCACATGGATTGCTATCCCTCCCTTGAGTGTCAATTATTTAACCTTGAGCGGAGTCATCATGGAAATCGCAATCGTTTTAATGGTATTGTTAATCACAGTTGCAGTCGTCGCGATTAAACTTAGCGATACGAGCATTACCTTTCCATTTGCATCAAAGAAACAACTATTCACAGAAGCTGAACGTCAGTTTTTACACTTAATCGAAACAGCCGTAGGCGATGAATTTCGTGTCATGTGTCGAATCAAACTTATCGATCTACTTAGTTTGAAGAACAACACGAGTAAAAAAATGGCCAACTCAGCGTTGCTACAAGCGGGTAAAAAGCATGTAGATTTTGTTTTGTGTGACCGCAAAGACTTCACCCCTGTTCTGGCGATTGATTTAGTCTATGGTCAAGGCAAAGACGGACATAAACTAAAACGAGACTATTTTGTCAGTGGCGCACTGGATACAGTTGCCATCCCTCATGCAAGAATTAAAGCGAAAGCGGGTTATACGGTAACTGAAATTCGCGAGTGTATCGAAACTAAACTCGTCCCCTTACGCAGAAAGCAAGGCAAAATTCCTTTTGGCACCTCCCAAGACAAACCTGAACTTATTAAACGCACTAACAAACCTACTCGACCATTATCTCCAAGCAGAAACGCAATTGCTGCCTAAGCTATTGCGTTTGATGCTTGAACCGCTATCATGGCGCAATAGATTCAATTAATGAGAACCTTACCTACATGAAAATTGCGATTATTGGCGCCATGCAAGAGGAAGTCGCCTTATTGAAAAGTCAATTGGCTAACCCTCAACCTCAGGATCTTTTTGACTTTGACTTGGTCTCCGGAGACTATGGAAAACATCAGGTATTACTAATTCAAAGCGGTATTGGCAAAGTTGCATCTAGCGTTGCTTGCGCCCTTATCATTCAGAAATTTGCCCCTGATTTGGTAATCAACACTGGCTCTGCGGGTGGATTTGACCCCGATTTGAATGTGGGAGATGTGGTCATCGCCGATGCCTTAGTCCATCATGACGTTGATGTTACCCATTTTGGCTATGCCCTTGGACAAGTCCCCTCAATGCCAGCGCAATATGTTACCCAAGCTGAAATTAGCCAGTTGGCGTTTAATGCAGCCAACGATTTGCCAGATATCAAAGTAAAAACCGGGTTAATTTGTAGTGGTGACAGTTTTATTGGCAGTGATGAACAAGCGCTACTAATAAAAGAAAAGTTTCCAGCAATGAAGGCCGTAGAAATGGAAGGCGCTGCAATAGCCCAATGTTGTCACATGTTAAATACGCCTATAGTAGTGATCAGAAGCTTATCTGATATTGCGGGTAAAACCTCGACCGTTTCATTTGAACAGTATTTAGAAAAAGCCGCTAAGAATTCAGCGACGCTAGTAATGAAAATGCTCGAAAAGATAGAAGCTTAATGATATCTGAAAGCCTTAATATTCCTCAAGCCTTCATACCTTTAATCATTCTTCTAATAGCGCTCCTTCTGGAGCGTTTTTTTCCTTTACCGCCAAAGGTAGATCCCTTAAGTATTTGGCGACTGCTTTGTCTTCGCATTGGGCAAAAGGTCATGCCGCGACACGAAGATAGCACCCAGTTTTATATTTCAGGCAGCCTCGCCTTTATCGTGTTGGCATTGCCGTTTCTGATTATCTTATACCTGATATATGAACTGGCTTATTACCAATCTCTTATTGATATCATGTTGTTGTATCTATCTTTGCAATTTAGCCATATAGACCAGTGGCGGAAAAAAATCGCCATTGCACTGCAAAATAATAAGAAACAACTCGCCAGACAAACCCTTGATAAACTGGTGCAGCGAGAAACCGAGAAGTTATCTGACGTAGGTATATGCAAGGCGCTCATTGAAACCTATGTGTTGCGAATTTTTTACCAACAGTATGTGGTCATGTTTTGCTTCCTGGTTCTAGGGCCCATTGGCGCTTTTTGCTATCGATTAGTGTATGAAGCAAGTCATGCATGGAATATTAAAAAAAATACTTACACTGCTTTTGGTAAGCCCGCATTCTTTGTCACTCAAATAATCCAGTATTTTCCTGTTAAACTCTCATTAGTGCCTTTGTCATTGCTAGCATTAACCTCGTCCGGTTTAAAAGCGGTAATAACATTTTGGTTTAGTGCAAAAGCTTGGAGCTTCGGTGGCGTAAGTATTTTATTTTCAATGGGACTGGCGCTAAATCGACATCTAAGCGGCGCGGTTTTCCGAGATGGCATTAAATATCGTCGCTCAAAATTTATCGGCGCATCAGAACCTAATGTAGAAGACATCCAAAGGGTTGTAACCCTCTGCCACCTAAACACTATTATGTTATTCTTAATGCTTGCCATGTCTGTTTGGCTAATTGGATATTAAACAAGGATTTTTCATCGGTGTTTTCAGTTTTTCTCCATCGCTTATTGATTTGGACTTTTATATGCTTAGGCTTTAGTTCTAAGCTTTATGCTTCCAACGAAACTCAAAGAATAGTGACCTTGTCACCCCATTTGGCTGAAATTGTGTTTGAACTGGATAAATCTGACGCTTTAGTTGCTGTCAGCGCCTATAGCGACTATCCAAAAAGTTTGTTGAATTTGCCCCAGGTCGCAGGTTATCAAGGTGCTGATATCGCCGAAATAGTACGATTAGCCCCCACCCATGTCCTGGTATGGCAAGGCGGCAATAAAAGTGCGGATATTGCCAAACTTGAATCTTTGGGATTGAATGTTTATCAGTCCTCGATATTAACCATCGATAATTTGTTCTCGGAAATTAACCAAATTGGTAAATTTATAGAGGCAAAAGATAAGGCTAGGGCTTTAACCTCTAAGCTTAAAAAGGCATTAGCTGGAGTAGACACCCCATCATCCCCAGTGTCGGCAGTTTATTACCTAAATACCTCCCCGCTTGTAGGATTAGGCAGTGATCCATGGCTAAATAGTCTGTTATCTACCTGCAATATTCAAAATCTGTTTCAAGAATCCTCAAGTCCTTATCCACAGTTGTCCTTGTCTGAAATTTTGCGTCGGCAACCGCAACTATTACTTGCTGCTGATGGTCGTGATAAAGCCTTTCACCAATCGTTTTGGTCTGATCATGCAAGTTATTTGAAATCTTCTATAATCATTTTAAATCCTGACGAAATGCACCGATTTACGCCTAGAGCCGTATATGCAACTATCAATCTATGTGCTTCGATCATCGACCAAGGACAATATAAAAATGAAAATTGATACCTATATGCATCGTTTACCCCTATTCTTCTTAATCCTGTTTAGTGTACTTCTGTCCGGGGCCGCTTCCGCCAAGGATGTTAAAGATGTAGATCCCGTTAGCTTTCAAAAAATGGAAAAATCATCTTTGCTTATCGTAGATGTAAGAACGCCTGAAGAATACGCAGAAGGTCATGTCCCAGGTGCCGTAAATATTCCTTTAGGGACTATTCAGAACGACATTTCAATGTTTGAAGATAAGGATAAACCCATTTTGATGTATTGCCGTTCGGGTAAACGTGCAGGCAAGGCGCTGGATATTTTGCAACAAAATGGTTTCAGTGATTTGTACCACCTAGACGGGGATATGCAAGGCTGGATTAAAGCGGATATGCCAGTGGCTATGCCTGCTAAAACACAGGCAAGCCAATAACTATTACTTCAAGGTTACTTTGGCAAATTTACGTTTACCCACCTGATAAACCGCAGTAGAGCTTTCGGTTAGGCGCAGTTTAGTATCAGAGATTTTTTCTCCGTCAACTTTAACAGCGCCTTGTTTAATCATTCGCATAGCATCAGAAGTTGAGGCTACTAAATCAGCTTCTTTTAACAAATTCGCTATGCCAATACCGCCATCTTCTAGTGCCACTGTAACTTCTGGCATGTCATCAGGTATGGCGTTTTTCTGGAAACGCTGAATGAAATCTTCATGGGCTTTTTGGGCAGCGTCATCATCATGAAAACGAGCAATAAGCTCTTTTGCTAGTTCGATTTTTACATCTCGTGGATTAGTACCATCAGCTACTTTCTGCTTCAGTTGCGCTATTTCTTCAAGAGGTCTGAAACTTAACAGATCATAGTAGCGCCACATTAACTCGTCTGAAATAGACATCACTTTACCAAACATGTCATTTGGCGCATCGGTAATGCCGATATAATTATTCAAAGACTTTGACATCTTTTGGACGCCATCTAAACCTTCTAATAATGGCATCATCAATACCGTTTGCTGAGATTGCCCTTGAGATTTTTGTAATTCTCTTCCCATGAGAAGGTTAAAGCGCTGATCCGTTCCACCGAGCTCTACGTCAGCTTCTAAAGCAACCGAGTCCCAACCTTGCACTAACGGGTATAAAAATTCATGAATCGCAATTGGCTGTCCATTGGCATAGCGCTTTTTAAAGTCGTCACGCTCTAACATTCTAGCTACGGTTTGACTTGCCGCTAATTTAATCATGCCAGACGCGCCTAATTTTTCCATCCACTCGGAATTAAAGCGAATTGTGGTTTTTTCAGGTTCAAGAATTTTAAATACCTGCTCCTGATAAGTTTTAGCATTTTCTAGCACTTGTTCTCTAGTCAATGGCTTTCTTGTGACATTTTTACCTGTGGGATCGCCGATTAACCCAGTAAAGTCACCAATCAAAAAGATAACTTCGTGCCCAAGTTGTTGAAAAGTTCTCAGTTTATTAATAAGTACCGTATGGCCCAAATGTAAATCAGGTGCAGTAGGATCAAACCCAGCTTTGATTTTTAGCGGTTTATTTGTTTTTAGCCGTTCAATGAGTTCTTCTTCTATTAAAATCTCGTCTGAACCGCGCTTAATTTCAGCGAAAGCTGACTCCCAACTGCTCATTAATGTTTTCCTACTAGTGTTATTTTGTGTGTGACGTTTATTCTTAAGTGATTTATTTCATTAACAGAATGCGATTTTATATAACTTTTTAATGCTTATTAATGCTAAGGTCGATAATACATTAATGGTAGTACTGAACCTTTGTACTGGAAATTAGACTAAAAGCATTATATTCTGCTCAATGTTGTCGCTATTTTACGAGCCTATGATACACAATACAATAAAACAAATGCCAAAAGCTCATCGCGTTACCCTAGCGTCCATAATCGTTTTGATGCTAGTGCTACTCATTGTACCGACAGATGAAGTAAAAGCCTCGCGAAATATTCAAGTTATGGTACTGCAACCTGGTATCCAGTACGACCTGCCTGTACCAAAGTTAGTCAGTACTTCAGAAGTTCATCCTTCGTTATTTGAAGCTGAAGATTTTATCACTCACAAGGTGAGAAACGGCGATACAATTGCTCAAATTTTTTCTAAACATAAGCTTTCACCACAATTGACGTATCGAGTAAGTAAACTTGAAAACTTCAATCAAACATTAAAAAAGATTAAGCCGGGCGATGTGCTTTATTTACAATTGGATGAAGCTGGTCAATTAGCGTCTTTAAAATACCCTTTATCGTCCACTGAAACATTAGAAATTACCCAGCAAGATGACAAGCTGGTAAGTTCAGTAAGTACCAAGCAGGTCGAAAAACTGATTAATTTTGCTCAAGGCACTATTACCAGTAGTTTTTGGAATGCAGGCATGTCTGCAGGCTTAACTGATAACCAAATTATGCGCTTAGCGGGCATTTTTGGTTGGGATATCGACTTCGCTCAAGAAATTCGGTCTGGTGATTCATTCAATATGGCGTTCGAGGAACTCTATGTTGACGGTGAATTTATTGGGTACGGTGATATCTTGGCTGCAGAATTTGTTAACCAAGGCGAAGCCTTTACGGCGATTCGCTATACCGATGGGAATTACTACACCCCTGAAGGTCGAAGTATGCGCAAAAGCTTTCTTCGTGCGCCTATTAACTTTAGATATGTAAGTTCTAATTTTAATCCTAAACGTTTCCACCCTGTGCAAAAACGTATCAAACCCCATCGTGGCGTTGACTATGTTGCGCCGACAGGAACGCCTGTAGTTGCCGCTGGAGATGGTAAAGTAACGGAATCAGGCTATAACAAATTCAATGGTAATTATGTGTTTATCCAACATGGTGAGCGCTATACCACCAAGTATTTGCATCTTAAACGCAAATCAGTAAAACGCGGACAATGGGTAAAACAAGGACAAACCGTTGGTACTTTGGGAAGTTCAGGCATGGTGACTGGTGCCCATCTGCATTATGAATTCTTAGTAGATGGCGTACATCGCAACCCTAGAACAGTCTCGTTACCAAAAGCTAAACCTATTGATGCTAAAGAAAAATCGGCATTCATGCTGATTGCTCAAGAACATACCGCTATGCTGGAAAACAATAAACGGATTATGCTTGCAATGCGTTAAGCCAATCACAGTGGCGTTAAGCCGCCACTGAAGACATGGTTTTTGGGTCAGGTTGAACGGGTTTAGGAAAGTCTGGTAAATAAAGACTTAAATTTTCTAAACAGTCAATCCAAGCAAATTGTTGTTGCAACATATCTGACTTTTGGCGAAACCCTTTTTGCGACAATAGAAACTTAGTGTTGTCATTGTGGGTATTTTCTAAGCATACTTCTACCATAGAAATATCATTGGTATCTTCCCAGCGCCAAGTAAAACTAATCTTCTGATTAGGAATGACTTCTTGATAAGCGCCAAAGACGGTTTGTTGAAACCCATCTTCGCTTTCTAAATGTAATCTAAAATGCTCTCCCGGTAGCACTTGCCCGACAAATTGGGTAGCCACCAAATTATTGGGAGCGCACCATTTTTTAATCAGCGTAGGATTTACAAACGCTTGATAGATTGATTGAATATCTGCGTTTAATGAGCCTTTAAGGGTAAACTCGTACATTCTACAGCTACTCCAGTAATTGATTCTGTTTGGCTATCATCTACATGTAAATGACAACCCTTTGGATGTCTCATAGCCAATTTAGCCACGAGATAAAAGTCCTATTGCATTAAGTATTGGGTCATTCCTTGATTGAAATGACGTAGCCAATGCCCACTTAATTGACCTTTATAATCCCTATTAAGTGCAATTACCGCATCCTTCGGTGAAAGTGGTTCCTCACCATTTTGTGACTTGTTGGTTAAATTGTCGTAGCGATCGAGTATTGCTAATAATTTAGCACCCTCACAAATTTCATCTCCTTTAATACCCAAAGGATATCCACTACCATCTATATTTTCGTGATGTTGCATCACGATTTTTCTTGCCATATCCCATTCTTTCAAATGTTCAATTAGACGAGTACTTTTGTATACATGAGAGCGCAGAAGATTGGATTCCAATGCCGATAATTTACCTTGTTTACTGACCACTTCATGTGGCATAAATGCCATGCCGAAGTCATGGACGTAACAAGCCACAGCCAACTGTTCTTCTGGCAATGGATTGTCACTTAATCCATTAATATAGAATGCTAAGATGGCAAGACGGTCGCCGCGACCTTCTTTGTATCCAGCTCTTTTTTCAATTGGTCGCATAAGTTCGCGGAAAAACAGCAGATCAACCTGTTTTTCTGCTGATAGATTCTTGGGAATACCCGTTTTAGCAAGTTGCACTTGTGGCACGTCATCTTCTTTATGACATAGCTTATTCAGTGCTTTTTTAAGTAGCTGTTCGTGATCTTCTCTATTCCCACCATTGATTTGTTTGATAACTTCAATGGTTGCATCTATAGCTTCTTTATCATATTCAGCACTGCCCGTGCTGATACAGGTTTCAACGAACTTACTAACAGTGTCTAGTAACTTTAGGACGAGATCACTTAATTGACTTGAATAATCGGCCTCGCCTTTTCGCATCAAGTCTAAAATATCTTCTAAATGTTGCAATACCTGTATCATAGGGATAAAACCCACGAGGCCCAAATCGCCTTTTATGGTATGCACAGAACGGAACAAAGCCCGTTGTAACTCATTGTCGTTTGGTGTTAATTCAAGTTCAACTAAGTATTGTTCACTGGCTTCATACAGCTCAACAATTTCTTCGCGTAAATCATGAAGAATATCACCATCAATATCATCTGGAGTAAATACAGCCATAATGCCTATTGTGTTATTTGCTTAGGTAAAATTATATCGACCAATTACAGAATTAATTTACACTTACTCTATGACTTTAAATGCAGTCAGGTATAATCGTGCGAATTTATATTTATCTGGGAAATTTAGTGTTAGCCGCCGCTCGATTTGTTGTACTGCTTGTCTATTTTATTTTAATTAATACTGGGTTATTGCTGGTGTTTATCCTGCGCCCAATGCATAAAAATAACGTGTATTTAGGCGGGCAAGTGTATTCAACTATGGCCAAAATTATGGGTATTTCACTTGAAGTAAGAGCTACAGATAAATTAGATTTTAAAAAATCCTATCTTTACATTGCCAATCATCAAAACAGTTATGACTTAATGACAGTTGCTGCAGCTGCTAGGCCCGGCGTAGTAACTATTGGTAAGAAGAGCCTAAAATGGATACCGGTCTTCGGGCTAATTTATTGGTTATCCGGCAATATAATGATCGATCGAAAAAACACATCGCGAGCCAAAGACACCTTAGATATTACAGCAGAAAAAGTAAAAAGAAGCGGCTTATCGATTTTCATGTTCCCAGAAGGTACTCGTAGCAGAGGTCGCGGGATATTGCCATTTAAAACAGGGGCTTTTCGATTAGCTCAGCAAACTAAGCAACCGATAGTACCCGTTATTTGCAGTGATTTAAGCCAGATAAAAATGAACAAATGGGACAATGGTGTGGTGCTAGTGAGCATTTTAGATCCCATCGAAATGGAGGGACAACAAAACCCTCGTCAAATGGCGAACTATTTTGAAGAATTAATGAAAATCAAGTATAAAGAATTAAACGACGAAATCAGCCAAATGACAAGTGAGGTTTAAGTGTCTGACGAATTACAAGATTGGTTTGCCTTTAATGAAGAAACCATCAATGCTCTTATTGAAGATGGTACAGACAGTAATAAACCCCATCAAATAGAACATCATTTTGCTAGCCAAGATTTTGATAGATTAGAGAAAGCAGCTGTCGATGTGTTCAAATTAGGTTTTGAAGTTGGCGATGCCGAAGAACTCGTCCTTGATGATGGCGGTGTACTGTTTTGTTTTGACGCCGTTGTCGAAAAAAAATTGGATGTTGCAACCTTTAATACCGATACAGAAAAATTAGTTGCCGTAGCTTCTAAGCACAAGGTGCATTACGACGGTTGGGGTACATATTTTATAGAAAAACTGGATGCTTAATTCCGTTCTTTTTGGTTTATAAGGTAGTGTAGTTTTGCCAAACAGTGATTTAATTAAAAAAGTAACTTTTTTAATAGCTGATGATATGGAATCATTGCGCAGCGTTATTGTAAGTTGTTTGCGCAAACTCGGAGCAGAAAAAATTCTTCAGTGCCGAGACGGCTATGATGCTTGGAATCTACTTACCAGTAAGAATATTGATATAATTATCAGCGATTGGGATATGCCCAAACTTAATGGGCTTGAGTTGCTAAAAAAGGTCAGAGGTTCAACCGAACATAAAGCAACGCCGTTTCTGTTAGTAACCTCTTCAACCGAAAAATCTAGAGTGAAGCAGGCTTTATCTCATGGCGTTGATGATTACCTTGCCAAACCTTTTACCCCAAAAGACTTAGACTATCGTGTCATAAAGTTATTAGATAAACACAAACGAAGACAAACCATCGAATAAAGTGTGCTTGAGTATGAAACTCAAGCACACTGCCCAATTTAAACCGGTACAACACATAAATCAGAGAAGGGTGGGCAAGATTCTTCGCCTATTCTGATATATTCAACCACTGTGCCATACTGATTGGAATACTCCACCCTAAACAAACCATAATTTTCTCCAGCCATTTGTACTTGAGGTTCCAGCAGATTAATAGTTTGTACTTCACCTATGAATTGCCCTTCTGCGTTTATATCTTCCCCAAGAAAATATACTCTTACAGAATCAGCCCCCTCAAGATTATCCCAGCCGATGATAGTTTCGAAAGTTGTTTCGCTAAAATATCCGTAGGTGTAACCTAAAATCGGCGGGCTTTCATGTAAATAATTGATGGTTTGAGTTTGTTCATCACCGCCAAATTCATTGCTTACATGTGCGGTAATATCAGCAGGAGTAGCCAGTTCTGGAGTATAATCAAATTCAACGTATATACTTGAACCCAAAATATAAGGTTCCTCAAAAATTTCTGAAGTAAATAACGCGGTGTCCGCGCCAAGGAAGTAGGCGCCAATATAGACAATATTGCTTGTTATTTCGTAAAGATTATTCGCGTTTCGTGTAAATACAGGTTCTATCTGAAAATCCATGTGCTTAATTTCAGCAGGAGCATCACCAAGGTTAATAAGGGCACTCACTTCATCCTGATTTGTACACATGAAATTGGTGTCACCTTGCAAACCACTCTGGAGTCCTATTACGGTTGCGTTGATCGGCATTCCACGGAGAATTGGATGAGTCAATGTTGACCCATCATAATCCCAGATTCTAGGTCTTGAAGAACTGGGCATGGAGCCAAAGAAATAACGCAAAATATAAAGGTACTGCTCACCTGGCTCGGCGCCTAATAAATCGATATTGACCACACAGGTTCTGTTTTGGAAATTGTTACCATTACCGACACCGCTACCACCGCCGCCACCAGAACCTAATCCAGGAGGATTGATATCGGCATTAAAAGAGGTGAAGTGTGAGGTGGTGCCTTGTAGCGCTAACCCGTTAGGTGCTAGTGCATCGGCGACAACAGTTCCTAGACTTTCGTACATCCAAATTCCGGTATCCTCATCTAGATACCAAACAGGCATAGTATCGCCTTCAACCAAAGGTTGATCATCGATACGTTGGGTGGCAAACAAAGGCAACTTAAGATCAGCAGTCGCCCCGTCGGCAAGTTGTAATATCTCACCATTTTGCTCAAAGGTAATATCTACCACCCCATAGCTGAAGAGCTGATCTAAGTCTTCAACACCTTCTTGCCCACCCCAAAAGCTACCAGGAAAGGCGTTGAGTTCAATGATATCGCCAGTATCAATGGTAGTAATATAGGCCTCAACAGTACCTGTAACAATTTCATTTTGGCTATTTACCAATGCCATATCAGGAAGAGTTACAGAAGTGCCATCTTCACCAACAAGCTCTTTACCAAGAGCTGGGTCAAATAATATCGGTGGATTTTTCTGAATTAGGGTAATGGGTACACTTTTATCTACCAAAGCACCAATTTCATATTGAATTTTGGTCAGATACCCAGACTTAATTATCTGAAATATTCCTTCTGTCTCAGAGGGTCGCAACGCAATTTGCATCCCAGTATCTGTCATTTCTTGATTTTCGATTTGAAAATCATCAGAGGTGACAGTGTAATCATCCAATAATAGTCCCTTTTCATCGACGACAGAAAAGGTTAACAAAATATCAGCGGCGGCAACTGTCACTATGTCTGACTTTGTTAGGCTATTATTACCGTCAGCACTTTCTACATAGAGGCTGACACTGTATGTGCCAGGTTCTGTATACACTACCTCTGGATTTTCTAAATTACTTGTCTGTCCGTCACCAAAATCCCAATCCCATCGTGTAATAGGCGAGCTACCTGGCGTTGAGGTACTGGTAAAAGTGATCGTCAGCGGAGACTTCCCTGCTTCCACAGACTGGGTAAAACTCGCAACCGGTGCGGTTACTTCATCAGGTATTTCTTCCTCTGGTAACTCGAAATCATCTTTGTTCAACCAACCACAGCTGGTTAAACTGAAAACAACGAGGAAAATCCCTAACATTCGAACCTTGTCGGTAAATCGGGTAATAATTCGTAAAGCAGTGCTTTGTGTGTTAAGTGTTTCAAATATCATAGTTTCAGTCCTTTGTAGTATTACAAAGGAAACTTTATACTAACAAGCTTGTTTACGGCTTGAAACTACTTTGAATTTTTTTGAATTTATTTGAATTATTTATAAATCAACAGGTTAGAAGTTATGATAATGGATGAAGAAAAGCTTTTCTTAAAGTAAAAATGTACCAGTATTTAACTAATCAGCCACTTTTATCTGGTTTCGCCCATCTCTTTTTCCTGCATATAGCGCTTGATCTGCGCGTTTGAAACTGGTTTTAAAATCTTCATCATTGGACATTTGTGCAACACCTATAGTCACCGTCACTTTTAGACGTCTGTTGCCAGCAAATTCACTGGAAGCGATAAACAAGCGTAAATTGTCAGCGAAATTTTTAATGTTCATATTTTCATGCTTTTCAAATATGACCACAAACTCTTCGCCACCCCAACGAGTGACTAGATCCCCTGCTCTTGTTTTTTGTTGGATCAAAACCCCGAGCTCTTCTAGCACCCTATCCCCAACATCGTGGCCGTACTTATCATTTATGGATTTAAAAAAGTCTACATCTATAACCAAAATGCCGTAATTACCACGGGTCTTATTGCGATCAATTACAGAAAGAGATTGAGCCAAACCATCACGATTTCTAAGACCGGTAAGCAGATCTGTTTCAGACTTAGTTTTGTACTTTTCGCTTTGTTTGGCTAAGTGATTTAACTTTTGCTCGTCTTCATTAATCCGCGACAGCATGGTGTAATATCGCCAAATACCTTCAATGATGAACAAAAAAGCCCAGAACAGTAGCAAACCTACAAACATTGATTCCTTACTAAAATAGACCCCCTCACCGACTATACTTTTCAATTGAAAAGTTTCAGGTGTAAAAGTGTAAGGATGTGCCATTGTTATACCTAGGGATATAACGTCGTTTTTCTGTGGATGAGCTTTGCTTGGCGGGATAGAATACATATTGATCCACCAATCTGGAATCCTAAAGTCTTTTAAATATACTTTTATCGGCCCGTTTAAATCTTTGATCTGCAAGGTTACTGATTGGCTTTTTGCTATCTGTTCAGCAGAATCTCTCCATGAGGTATCAAACTTGCTCACCATACTGATACCTATGTTTTCTGACTCTCCTTTATAATCAATATCAATTAGCAAATACTGAAAATCTGAAAAATCTTTCAATAAGTCTACTTGATCCCACCATGTAACAGTGCCCCCGCAATACTCCGCGTTGTCGGTTTCCACTATGTTACATTCGATGATATTGGCTTGTTGATCAATCCAATTGGCACTGCTAGCTCCACCAATTTCACCGTCACTAAACTTGTTTAAAGTTGCATCAGGCGCTGGAAATAACTGGGTGCTTCGAAGAGGTATAAAGTCGTAGCCAATAACGAGAATAAATGACATTGCGAACAACACCATTTTTATTATTGTGAATGTACTTATTTCGACCTTTAAGAATTTCAAGATTTTACAATTCCTTTACTATCTACCCCAATGCAAGAAACCGATAGATTTGACAAATTTATTATACTTAAGAATAAATCGACGTAAAACCAGATAGTTTTAGTCTAAGTTAGGCAATTTGCTATTATTTTTCAGTTTTAGGTATGCTCAAAAATAACCGTTTTATATGGTTAAATTTGTTAAAAATGATTAACAAATTAATATTTATGCGAAAATTTTGGCGATTTACTTATCAATTTTTATATCCGTTTAAGCGACTGAGTGATATTTCAAACGGGAATATAATTAAAAAAGATAAAGGCAAAAATAAAAAAAAGCACCATAAGGTGCTTTTGATAGGCTTTAGTGAAAACTAAATATTTTTGATTTTTTCAATTTGCTCACTAATTTTAGCAAACTGAGATTCAAAATCCTGAAGCTTTTCGCGTTCTTTTTGAATAACGTCTTCAGGTGCTTTAGCCACAAAGTTCTGATTATTCAGCTTTCCTTGGACTCGTTGCATGTCTTTTTCAAGCTTTTCAATATTTCTGGTAAGGCGCTTCAACTCAGCGTCTTTATCGATTAAGCCTGCCATGGGGATCATAAGTTCCATCTCACCCACTAAAGTAGTTGCTGACGCAGGTGCTTCTTGGTCACTCTCTAACAAGCTGATGTCTTCTAATTTTGCTAAGTTCTGAAGGAAACCTAATGTCTCATCTAGCCAAACTTTGTCTTGTTCTGACGCGTTTTTTAACAGCACTTGTAACTTTTTCGAGGGTGCTATGTCCATTTCCCCGCGAATATTGCGTACACCAATGATAAAGGTTTTAACCCATTCAATGACTTGTTCAGACGCTAAATCAATTTTGCTGGCCTCTACTTGAGGGAAACTGGCTAACATGATGCTGCTTAGGTCATCTTTACAGGCTGAAAGCGGTTGTACTCGCTTCCAGATTTCATCTGTAATGTAAGGCATAAACGGATGTAGTAAGCGCATTAAGTGCTCAAGCACGTTTATCAGAGTATGGCGTGTACCTCGCTTTTCTGCATCGCTGCTTTGCTCTGAATTTAACACGGGTTTACTCAATTCTAAATACCAATCACAAAATTGATTCCAAGTGAATTCATATAGACTTTGCGCAGCAAGATCGAATCTGTAATCTGCAAGATGTTTCTCGAAGGTAGCCAAAGTATCTTGAAAACGGCTCCAAATCCATTTGTCAAAAATACTTAACTGCAACTCACCACCATCTCTGCCGGTATCATGCTCTTCGCAATTCATTAATACAAAACGCGATGCGTTCCATATTTTGTTGCAGAAGTTACGATAGCCTTCAACACGATTCATACTAAAATTAATGTCGCGATTATTTGAAGCTAAAGCTGCAAAGGTAAATCGCAGAGCGTCTGTACCATAGGCATTAATGCCTTCAGCGAATTGCTTTCTTGTAGCCTTTTCTATTTTTGCCGCAAATTGAGGTTGCATCATGCCCGAAGTCCGTTTTTGCACTAGGGCTTCAAGCTCGATGCCGTCAATCAAATCAATAGGGTCTAATACGTTGCCTTTTGATTTAGACATTTTATCGCCATTCTCGTCACGAATGAGACCCGTAATATAAATATCTTTAAAAGGGATTTTACCGGTGAACTTTTTGGTCATCATGATCATTCTGGCAACCCAGAAGAAAATAATGTCAAAGCCTGTCACCAATACTGAACTGGGCACAAATGTGTCAAGTTCTGGTGTTTGTTCTGGCCACCCCATGGTGGCAAAGGGCCACAACGCAGAAGAGAACCAAGTATCTAGCACATCATCATCTTGTTTCAGAATAACCTGGTCTGAAAGGTTATGCTTTTCTCGAACACTGGCTTCGTCTTTACCAACATAAACTTGACCATTCTCGTCGTAGAACGCAGGGATTCGATGTCCCCACCATAGTTGGCGAGAAATACACCAGTCTTGGATATTGTTCATCCACTGGAAGTAAGTTTTTGACCAATTTTCAGGTACGAAGCGAATTTCACCTGATTCCACTGCGTCTATTGCAGGTTTAGCCAAGGTTTCTACTGCAACATACCATTGGTCGGTTAAGTAAGGTTCTATGACCACACCGCTTCTATCGCCGCGCGGTACTTTCAATTTGTGAGGATTAATGTTTACTAGAAAACCCTCGGCTTCTAAGCGCTCAACGATTTTCTTTCTCGCCTCAAATCTATCTAAGCCTTGAAATTCCTCTGGTGCATTTTGGTTTATTTTAGCTTCGTTGGTCAGCACGTTGATCATGGGTAAATTATGTCTTTTACCCATATCGTAGTCGTTAAAATCATGGGCAGGTGTGATTTTAACGCAACCTGTACCGAATTCAGGATCAACATAATCATCGGCAATTATCGGTATTTCGCGGCCCGTAATGGGTAGGCGAATAGTTTTACCCACTAGCGCACTGTATCTTTCATCTTCAGGATGAACGGCAACAGCTGTATCTCCAAGCATAGTTTCAGGACGCGTTGTTGCTACTTCAATGTGGCCGCTGCCGTCAGCGAGAGGATAGCGCACATGCCACATGAAGCCATCTTCTTCTTCATTAACCACTTCAAGATCCGATACCGCTGTTAGCAACGCAGGATCCCAATTAACCAAACGCTTTCCTCGGTAAATCAAGCCTTCATCGTACAATTGAATAAATACTTCTTGTACTGCGTTTGAAAGGTTGTCATCCATGGTAAAGACTTCTCTGTCCCAATCGGGCGAGGTACCTAAACGGCGCATTTGTTGAGTAATATTGCCACCGGATTCTTGTTTCCACTCCCAGATGCGTTCAATGAATTTTTCGCGACCTAGATCGTGTCTGGTAAGTTGTTGAGCATTTAATTGACGTTCAACCACCATTTGAGTCGCTATACCGGCATGATCAGTACCGCATTGCCACAAGGTGTTGTCACCTTTCATTCGATGATAACGAATTAACGCATCCATAATGGTATGTTGAAACGCATGCCCCATATGAAGACTGCCTGTGACATTTGGTGGCGGCAATAAAATGCAATAAGGCTCACCTTGTCCACTAGGACGAAACATACCTTGAGATTCCCAATGTTGATAACAGGCTTTCTCAATTTGACTTGGATTAAAGGTCTTTTCCATCAATCATTCTCTTACTATTTAATATTGCTGATTAGCCAGCAAACTACTCATTAAACTATTTATTATTCGTTAGGAAATTCTTACGCTGAGAGCTTTTCAAACACCATTTCACAACCGGCTTGCTTATAGCTTGCATAACGTTTTCTAGCAGCACTTTTTTGTTCTTCATCCACCGGCACAAAATCAAAAATTTCACCCAGCGACTGAAAATTATCCAAATACTCAAAAGACAAATTAATAACCAATCGTTTATTGCGGATTCGGGTGCCAGATTTCAATTTGTCTAACGTCAAAATTTCAACTGGCGCAGGTTTATCGTCACCTTCACCATACAAATTATGTGCAATAAACTGATCAGCAGGTTTTTCCCATAAGGTCTCATCTATGGTTTCTGCCTGAGTATCATCGGTGCAAACCACTGTAAGATAAGATTTCCCATTATAAGCTTTAGCGACCAATTGCACTGCTATATCAACATAATCTTGTGACGAAGCATCTTCTAGTTGGTAAAAAACAACTTTAGTCACTGGTTTATTCGCCGTTGAGTAAGTCAACCTTATTAATAAGGTATTGGGTTAACATAGGCACGGGTCTGCCTGTGGCGCCTTTATTTGCGCCACTGACCCATGCTGTACCAGCGATATCTAAATGAGCCCACGTATATTTCCGGGTAAAACGCGACAAAAAACAAGCTGCGGTGATTGTGCCTGCTGGTCTTCCACCAATATTAGCCATATCAGCAAATGGGCTATCAATTTGATCTTGATATTCATCCCATAAAGGTAAACGCCAAGCGCGATCTGAGCTTTGTTCTGACGCATTAATAATATCGTGAGCCAAAGGGTTATGACTACTTAGCACGGCTGTAGCATGCTTACCAAGTGCAATAACACAGGCGCCAGTTAAGGTCGCAAGATCGATCACCACTTCTGGATTATACTTTTCAACAAAGGTTAAAGCATCGCATAACACCAGTCGACCTTCAGCGTCTGTATTTAGCACTTCAACCGTTTGACCTGACATAGTGGTTAAAATATCCCCAGGACGATAGGCTTTGCCGTCTGGCATATTTTCGCAGCCAGCCAGTACACCTATAACGTTCAGCGGTAAATTTAACGCCGCAACTGCATGCATGGTACCTAAAACGCCAGCAGCACCGCCCATATCGTATTTCATCTCATCCATAGCTTCGCCAGGTTTAATTGAAATACCACCAGAATCAAAGGTTAGACCTTTGCCGACTAATACAATGGGTGCTTGGTCTTTTGGGCCACCGTTGTGATGGATGATGCTCATAATAGATTCATTTTCTGAACCGCGACCAACTGCTAAATAGCTTTCCATCCCTAAGGCTTTCATGGCTTTTTCATCAACCGTTTCAAGGCTCAATGAATCAAATTCTGCTACCAGTTCGGCAGCTTGTTCATTTAGGTACATTGGATTACAAATATTAGGCGGCATATTAGCCACGTCTTTACATGCTTTAATACCACGGCTTATAGCAAGCGCATGTTCAATAGCGGTTTCGCCAATGGTGAGTTCTTTTCTGGTCGGTACATTGAACACCATTTTGCGAAGTGGACGACGAGGCTCGCCCTTTTTACTTTTGAGTTGTAAAAAGGTGTAAACAGAATCATTGGCAGCTTCTACCGCTTGTCTGACTTTCCAATAGGTATCTCGGCCTTTCACATGCAATTCGGTCAGGAAGTTAACCGCTTCCATAGAGCCAGTTTCATTTAAGGTTTTGATGGTTTTTGCAACAATTTGTTTGTATTGACGTTCGTTCAGCTCGCGCTCTTTTCCGCAACCAACCAAGAGTACTCGTTCACTGAGCACGTTTGGGACATGGTGCAATAACAACATCTGACCTGCTTTACCTTCCAGATCGCCGCGTCTGATTAGATTACTGATATAACCTTCACTGACTTCATCAAGTTGTTCTGCAACAGGGGTTAATCGACGCGGTTCAAATACGCCGACAACTATACATGCACTGCGTTGTTTTTCAGGACTGCCGCTCTTTACACCAAATTCCATGTTGTGTCCTCTTTTGGTACCTAAATAGGATTATTGTTATGTTTATATTGTTATTATATTTTTGGCTGTAGTAGATTGCCGTGTTTGTGCTAAACTGAGCATAAATAAATGGGCTCAAGACAAAAACGTTCGTAAACGCTAAGTTTACCGCATTTATTGCGCCTTTCCACCAAAAAACCAATTTTTGTATAGAAAGTTACTGATTAAATGTTGATATTTAAATATTTACTGCGAGAAACCTTTAAATCCCAAATCGCGGTGTTTTTTATATTAATGTCAATATTTATCACACTTAGATTTGTACGCATATTAGGTGACGCGACAGACGGAAATGTACCTGCAGATTTAGTATTAGGCTTTATTACCCTTTATTTTCCTGTTTTAGCCAGTTTAGTGCTGCCAATAAGTTTATTTCTAGGCATTATGCTGTCTCATGGCCGGCTGTACGTGGAAAGTGAAATGACGGTGTTAAAGGCGTGCGGAGTGAGTGAATGGTATGTCACTAGAGTTACCCTGGTTTTCTCACTGTTTATTGCAGTGTTAACCGCTGCAGTTACCATGTATCTGGCACCTTTGGCCCTTGAAAAAGAATATCAACTTAAAGAGGATGCGGCGGCTAAATCTGGCATTGCTGCATTAATCCCCGGAAGGTTTCAGTCTGTATCTGAAAATGAAGCTGTGATTTTTGTGCATGACTCAGAGAACAATCAACTGAAAAAGGTATTTTTATCTCGCCAACAAAAAGGCAGTGACGATCTTCAGTTCATTTACGCAGAAACCGGCCAAATTGTCGAAGGTGATGCCGGCGAACAAAAGTTAATAATGTCAGACGGCGCTCAATATCAAGGGAAACGCAAACACAGTGATTACCACATAGTCAATTTCGATGAATATTCCATTGTGGTCGCAGAAGGAGCCTCAGAGCAAGAACGGAGAAAACTAGCGGCAATTCCTACTAGTGAATTGGTTACTATGGACGGCATCGAAGCCGCAGCTGAACTCCAATGGCGATTAGCGATACCCTTAAGTTTACCGTTTCTGGTTCTGATAGCTGTCCCTATGTCGGCGGTCGACCCAAGGCAAGGTCGCTTCGGTAAGATGCTTCCTGCATTATTGTTGTATCTAGGATACTTCTTACTCTTACTAGCCTCAAGACGCGTTATGGAAGATGGTAAAATACCTGCGTCCATCGGCCTTTGGTGGGTGCATTTTATCATGGCACTTATTGGCTTAGGCCTGATTGCTCGAGATAGAAAAACTGGCGCTTACATTCGACAATTCTTTTTGCGGGATCGAAATGCTTAAAATACTCGATTTATACATCGCCAGAACCCTGCTAAGCACAATTACTGTGACCTTATCGGTCCTTATAGGCTTAAGTGCTTTGATCAAATTTGTTGAGCAATTAAGGCGGGTTGGCCAAGGTGATTATGATATGACGGTGGCGGCGCTTTATGTGTTACTTAGTTTGCCACGGGAAATCGAACAATTTCTGCCGATGGCCACTTTGTTGGGCGGACTTATCGGAATGGGGTTACTCGCTCAAAGTAGCGAGTTGGTCGTAATGCAAGCCGCAGGGTTGAGCCGTCGACAAATTACGCTTTCAGCAGCAAAATCTGTAGTCTTTGTAATTATTGCCATGATGGCACTCGGCGAATTCGTCACTCCACAAAGCGAAAGTAAAGCAAAAGAAATTCGGACTCAGGCATTATCTGGCGGCAGCTTGCTGGCCTCAGACAGTATTATATGGGCAAAAGATGGGAATAATTTTGTCAGTATTTCTGAAGTGCTTGGGCAAAATAAGCTGAAAGATATAGACATTTACGTATTTGATAGCGACCTGACTTTAGCCAATGTAATATCTGCAAAACATGCTGATTTTCAGCAAGATTATTGGCGTTTGTCTAACGTTACCACCACAACAATCGATGAAGCTCAAATAAGTCGAACTTTTTTAAATTCAGTTGATTGGCAAAGTAGTTTATCGCCAGATAAGTTAGGCATAGTAGCGGTTAAACCTGAGGCCCTTTCCATTCGCGGATTAAACGATTATGTCAATTATTTAAAAAATAACGACCAAGACTCATCTCGTTATGAATTAGCATTCTGGCGCAAAGTTACCCAACCAATCTCGGTGATCGTAATGTTACTGCTTGCCATGTCTTTTATCTTCGGACCGCTGAGAAGTGTCACCATGGGTGCGCGGACCATTATGGGTGTGTTGGCTGGCTTCTTATTTTTTATCAGCAATGAAATGTTCGGCCAGGTAAGTTTGGTATTCCAACTGCCTCCTGTGGCCGGGGCAATTCTGCCCAGTATTGTTTTTGCGACTGTGGCGGGCTATTTACTTAGGCGATAATTTACTTAGTTGATAACTTACTTAAGTGATAAGTAAAGTTACCAATTTGTATGGTCATTTTCGAGTTTGGTTAATACTAAAACTTCAGTATTTGCTAACCTATCCTGCAACGACTGTTTGTTCTTCAAGTCAAACAACACCAACAAGGTTCCCAAGCCGCCTAGCGAGGCTAACATTCTACCCAGTAAATGTAAGTAGGACATTTCCTGATTTTCTTTCAAAGCAAAGATTCGCAAACGCCAAGCGCGCATGCCAAGTGTTTGGCCTCCGTGCTTCCAAAACCAAAGGAAAAACGCAATCACCCAAAACCCTACCCATATTTGAATGATAATTTTGTACAGCAAAGACCCCTGAATCACATCACTGACGTGCTCATACCCTTGCTTGGACAGCAGGTTATTTTCAAATAAAATAGTGAGCACTAGAATAATCAACAGTGCGGCACACATGCCAACAGCGATAGCTACCAAAGCATCGTAAACCATTGCTGCTAATCGTCTAAAGAAGCCGGCTCTTGCCTTTACATTTGTATCCAAAACTGAGTACTACCTTAGAATTTTTTGATGATCCTAGCAGGTTTACCCATGAATGCTACAGTTTCTAAGCAATTTAATTTGGCCAAATGTTCACCACTTAATCAAAATTTCATCAGTTGATTATAGAAAGTTTAGCAAGTGCAAAATATTACTTGATAGTGACTGTTTTATCGTTATAATTCACCGCACTTCGCTAATGCGACTTTCCACATTGCCAGAGTGGCGGAATTGGTAGACGCAGCGGATTCAAAATCCGCCGCCCGTGAGGGTGTGCCGGTTCAAGTCCGGCCTCTGGTACCATGTTTTTATTCGAAAACATTCTATAACAGTCGAAACCCTTTAAATATAAAGGCTTAAGGCAGATTTTAGTATCTATAACGTTCCGTACGAGTTTGTAACACTCGCCAGAATATGTAACATTATTTGTAACATTCACTCTATGTACCGAAAATGGTGTTACAAAATGGCTATAGAAACGCTAAAACTTAACCCAATGCAGATAGAAGCAGCGAAAGCAAAGGATAAAGAATATAACCTTTCTGACGGAGCTGGTTTGTTTCTCCGCGTTAAGCCTAATGCAACTAAGCTATGGATATTTAACTTCTCACAACCTATAACAAAAAAACGTCAATCAATAAGTTATGGTGTTTATCCAGAGGTTACGCTCGCTGACGCTAGAAAAAAAGCGGAAATCGACAGAAAGCTTTTAAAGCAGAATAAAGATCCTAAGCAAGAACGTGACAAAGCTAAAGCGAATGAACTCCACTCTAAACTTACCACTTTTAAACTAGTTGCAGATAAATGGCTGGAACTGCAAAAACATAAAATAGCCCCTACTACTTATAAGAAAACTAAACGTTACTTTGAAAAAGACATTATTCCTACCATCGGTCACATTGCCATTAAGGAAATTACAGCTCAACATGGTATAAATGTTATAGAAAAAGTGTCAGGGAGAGGAAGCCAAGAAATAGCAAGAAAAACAGCTAGAACACTTAACCAAGTTATGACATTTGCAGTCAATACCGGACTTGCACCCTACAATCCGTTAGCAGGTATCAAAGAAGTCATTCCAAAAACCAAAGTTACCCACCGGCCTACACTCCAAGTTAATGAAATATCAGAATTAATGAATGCTCTGCGCTATTCATCAGCTAAAGTTACTACTAGATGCCTTATAGAATGGCAACTACACACTATGACAAGACCGCGTGAAACAGCCGAAGCAAAATGGTCAGAGATAGATTTTAAAAATAAACTTTGGATCATTCCAGCAGAGCGCATGAAGATGAATAGAGAGCACCGTGTACCACTTACAATTCAAACATTGAATATACTTGAAACAATGAAGTCCTTTAGCGGTAATAGAGATTTTATTTTTGCATCTCACAATAAGCCTAATTGTCCGGTAAATGCTCAAACGGCAAACAAAGCGCTTCGAGATATGGGTTTCACTGGCAGGCTGGTGGCACATGGATTAAGGGCTTTAGCAAGTACGACATTAAATGAAAATGGCTTTGACGATGATGTTATAGAAACTGCACTTGCACACGGGGATGAAAATAAAATCAGAAAAGCATATAACCGTGCACAGTATATTGAAAAACGAAGGGTAATGATGCAATGGTGGTCGGACTGGGTCGAAAAGGCTAAATCAGAAGCCCCTAACATCAATAAATATAATATAGTAAATTTGAGATAATAAAATTAACATATCCAAGGCTTAATACTAAACAGATAGCTTTCTGAATGAATGGAACGGTGAATATTTAAGGAAAATTTGAGGGAAATATGAAATTAGTTTTGAATGAGATCCCCTTGTTAGATTGCTGTAAAGAATGGGGTTTAGAACCTGAACAAGTGCTTAAAATGGCCCATAGAGGAAAAATTATATTAGTTTTTGATTGGTTAAACCTTATTACAACGTTTAAGAAAACCGAGGCTGATAAACAGTTTTATTTGCTTACTGGTTATTACAAGCCTGATAGTCAAAAAAGAGCCGACAAATATCAACATGATATTACAGAAAGAACAATCTCCGCAGTGGCTTATTGTCGAGATATTGAGATGAGGCTTGCCACTTTAAATATGCCAGCAATTCATGAGCTTACTTGTACGGAAAGCATTTGGGCTGATTTTGGTCATTCAATAGATGGAAATTGGATGTTTCAACTCAAAGAACATAGAGAGTTTGATTATTGTAGACTACCCCGCTTAACCTTTAATTCTAGAAGTGACAAGTTCTGGGTATCACCTCTTACTTTCGATAAATTGCTGGTTTTACGAAAAGAAAAAGAGATGTTTGAAAAAGCTGTAAAATCGGGAGATATTGAGAAATATGAATATTCCAGAGGCCCTAACCCAACTGTAAATAACCTTGCATTGGATTTAGATAATCAAATAAATGATTGGGCCGTTAATGACTGCTCGAAAGCACTTTTATTATTCATTTGTAAAGTCGTAGAAGAGTCTAAAAATAAGAGTAGGTTTTTAAAACCCAATGGCACTTTTAATATTGATACGCTTGCAAACTACATACTTGATGTCTTTAAGGATAAGCCTACATACGGTTTTGCTAAATCAACTCTTAAAAGCCAAATTAAGGAATGCATTGATAAGCACTATCGAGATATAGAAGGGGATCTGTAAAAGTTTCAACTGAAATGTGATTTTTTCATCTGAAATTAATTAGCCTTTAAAACTAGTAATTTTTATTCGTCCAATAACTATAAGGTAGAGACGAATGAATCTGAACAACGAAATTAATATCTTACGAAAGCCAGAAGTTATAAAAATCACTGGTTTATCTAATACAAGCATTTTTGAACGAACCAAAGACGGTCTATTTCCCTCCAGTGTTTCATTGGGCGGGCGAGCGATTGGGTACATTGAACACGAAATTAGAGCAGTATTGACAGCCCGAGCTGCAGGCCATTCAGATCAGCAAGTACGAGAATTGATAAATTCTCTTCATAAGCAAAGACTAGAGTCTGGAAACAGACTAATAAGTCTTATGGTAGCCTAGGAGGAGTGATTGTATGAAAAGAGCTCCTAGTGAACCCAGAAGCGCTCTTAATAACAAAGACACGAGTGCACAAACACAACGCCTTCAAATATTAACATTATTGCGTGAAAAGCAAAGTGTAAATACACCTGAGTTCCGAGATTTTGGAATAATGGCTCCAGCTCCGAGAATTTTTGAATTACGAGAAGAGGGTTACAGAATTAAGAAAATACTTGAGACATATCAAGATCGCACTGGAAAAATACATTACGGTGTCGCTCGGTATTATCTTTCAAGCAATACAGAATTGGAGTATCAGTGTGAAGAAATGTGAAATATTCGAGCATCTAGATTCCATGCAGAGAAAGCTCAATCAAGTAACAGTACTTTCAAAGATAATGGAGAGCAAAAGTGCTTCTACAAGTATTGCAGATAATCATCAGCGAATTGTTAATGGAATTATAGCTGATATTGCTGAACGCAATGAGGTTATATTCAATGAACTCTGCGATTCAATTTCTCACTTGTATATTGTTAACGACGCAGTTACTGGCGATTCCGATTAAGGGATCGCTATGTCAAAATATTTTCGAGAAAAAAAGAGTGTTAGATTTGCTGGAGTTCCTCATTCTGTAATGGAAAACAAAAGTTACATTGAACTCAGTTACAGCGCTAAAGCATTGTTATTTGAGATTGCTAAGCAATACAATAAACATAACAATGGGAAACTATGTGCAATTCCAGAACAGCTAAAAGTGCGAGGCTTTGGTTCAGCAACAACGGTTTATGGCGCGGTAAGAGAGCTCTTAGATTCTAATCTAATAATCTACAGCAAGGTGGCTATGAAAGGTTCTAGGCAACCTCATTTCTATGCTATTACTTGGGAAAAGGTTAATACAAATCCTGGGTTTGAAATGGATATAGAGCCAACAAATAAACCTTTAAGAGCATTTAGTTTAGAGTTTAATAAATCACTTGTTGCATAGGTTTTTAAATAGACATTTTTTGGTGTTGTGAAATTTATCAGCACCAAAATTTGTTTTTATTTCTTTGTAAATAAAGCTCATTCAATGAATATTTCTTTACTCGTATTAAGATACCCAAACATCTCCAATTTATTTGAAGAAAAGAATATATTAAGTTTTTTTGATGTAAGGTTTTGTAAGGTTTTTATTAGAACACGATTGCAGCGCTGCGGTTTCAAAATAAACAATAAAGCATCCTCACATTAGATTTTTCTATAAACAATTTTTGGTATTGAAACTCCATTTATTATGCATATTTTGGTGTTGTAAAAATTAACAGCACCAGAATCTGTATTTGTCTTATGTAGGGGAAACAGAAAAGCAATATCCCTAAGGTTAACAACTACTAACATACAACTACAATTATTGGTTATCTATATATATAGCCATACCTACTAGAAATTATTAGCTATTCACTAAGTAACTTTTTACCAATACTTGGAGTAAATATTAGTCGGAAAATTGCGGAGAAATAATTTGGCGCAAAAGAAAAAAGTTTAGTCGCTATTTCAATTCGATAAAAATAAATCAGACATTTAATTAACTGATTAAAAGAAGAGTTTAGCGAGTGTTTTCTTGTCTAATGACCAACGCGTTTAAAATCAAAACTGAACCGATGGACAGTTGTAGTTAAAATATTGAGGTTTAAAATTGTTACCTGAATAAACAACTTAAAGTACACGTGAAATGCAAAATTTGGATGAATGGCAATATCAATATATTGAACAAATCGACTCGCTGCTTAAAGCGCTCATACAAGCTGAGTATCAAGACAATAATAAAAATCCTTACCATTTCCTTAAATCTGACAAATTAGGCTTCCTGAAGCTTGCTAGAGAGCGAACTAAGGCTCTTTTGGGTGAATAATATAGTTGTATGAAAACCTTTTAGCTACCTTTGAGCTGGTGGCTATGCGGGTAATACGCACCTCAACGTGCACAGTGTGGGAGGATTTTTAAATGCAAAGCAACAACAACATCGAATTAAGAGTAAAGCGCTAGAATCAGTTAAGGTACTTCTAGGAGCTTTAATTGCGGGAGTTCGCAGCCGCACAATTTATCTAGTGCGAGAAATTTTGAAATCGAGTTGTTGTTTATATGATCACTTCTAATGTCAGATAGGGAGGGGCTCATCAAAAGTCTGCAGGTAAAGCTAGTCAGTACCGTTGTTGCAACACATTTTTTATGCCCGCAACTTTAAAACGTTTTTTCATCAACCGAGCAGAAAATCGGGTCCAGAATTACTATATAAAAGAAGACGTTTAATAAAATTCTCGCTTAATAAAATCTATGACATAAAATTAAAAGTTCATAGACAAACATTTCAATTTAATAAATACGTGGGGATTATTGACACATTTTACTAAATTAAAAGGAGTAAGATTGTAACATTTGCCAATTTTCTGTAACTTATAAATTAAAAAAATTATTTCTCAGTTAAATTATTTCTCAATAAAAAAGGACACGGAAGTTGGATTTAATTATTCTCGCAATAACATCATCGTTAATACTGGTGTTTTTAATATTGTATCTAACGAATAAATTCGGCAAGTTAGTTGTTCACTACATATGTTTGCGGCTCTTTCATAAATCTCCAGTAGTAGACTTTTTGTCTAGTCGGTTAATTCAAGTAGGAGCAACTTTTTTGAGTACTGCTTATTTTCTTACTCTAGACATATTTGGAGATGATATAGATTTCATATCAAATAACAAAGAAATACACAAAATCGTCTTTGCATTTGTTCTATTGGGTACCTTTTTGCTGATCCTTGTTAAGGAAGCTTCCGACGTTATTTCTGAACGTCTAACAGCTTCAAACAACAGAATATCAAACAAGCTTTCAGTAATGGCAACTAAATCGGTATTAGCAAAACTCACAAGAGTACAAAACCAATCAAAGTATTTGAAGAAAAACAGCAATGTGTTTAAAACTATTGCAGATCCAGATGACCAGATAAGCATACTGATCACTGAGTTCGTTGATCTTATTAGTGCTAGTTTTCATATAGATAGAGACAATATAGCTTTAACCATCCTAACGGTTGAGGAAAATAAAAAACCTTACTTTAAAGAAAAAAATCACCGAAACTGGAGAAGGACAACACCAAAAGAACTTTTGGATAATAACTCAGCAGCCAAGAGATGTATTGAAACTGGACAGCCTATTTTTTTATGCTCAAAAGTAGAGGCTGCAAAGAACGATAAATACTTTTTGTCTGAGCGAGATAAAGAAAATGAAGATGGAAGTATTTACTGTTATCCCGTTATTATTGATTTACCGGATCGCTTAATCCAAAATATTATAAGCGTTAGCACTTATAATGCTAAACTATCCGAGAGTTATGACGATGTTAAAAGTAAAGCTATACTTCAAGTCTTCAACGACGTTTGTCGAAGAATAGAATTAGAACTTACATTGAGTAAAATAAAATTATGGACAAATTAGATAAAATCGATTCCAACTATGAAGGATTGAAACATAGGTTGCACATAGCTATAACTAAGTTAGCATCTAGATTAAGAGCCCAAGAACCACAATCACGATATGAGTTAATATCCTTAGCTACAGCGCTTGAGAACGCTTTAGCCGAGCAAAAAAATATAACTCGAATGGAAAAGCTTAGGCGTGCAAAGAAAGCTGCACGCAAGAAATCTCCAGAAACCGAGAGTGAATGAACTCAGATTTTAAGGCGCTTGGTTTGTCACCAAATTAAAATCAGTCAATATGTTTGACATAGGTTTAATTTCATTTAAGTGCTAGATATTATGGTGCATAAAGTACTTCGACTCTCTGAAACTTAAACTATAGCGCATTTGCAATCTGTAACATCACTCGTAACACTGAAAACAATCAGCATGCACCATAACATTATATTTCATAGGCTTACGCGCCTTATTCAAGTCCGGCCTCTGGTACCATATCTTTGATATAAACTACGAAGATATACACAAACCGACTGTTGTCGGTTTTTTTGTGCTATTTCAATCAATTGTACTCGGAATAATTATCTGTGGCTCTACCCCATTAACGGGGGATCAACATTCATCTCGTTCTATTAATTAATTATTCCATCCCATCTGGTGACCGGCGGAGCCCTTTTAATTCGACTCTGACCCTGAGGGATCCCCACGAATTTTAATTCCAACACAAAGCATACTCTTCTGTTGTTTTTTTAAATAGAGAATTGCGGATAACCACTGTTTTATGGTTATTCGCAGTTCACTTTGGCGAATTAACCTGGCAGCCATGTAACAGTAGCTCAGTACTCGTCTGTGCTTGATAGTGTTAGCTTGAAAGTGCTTTGCCAAGCCCGCGAATTCTGCCGCAATACCAATAAAATTCATGAGGAACAATGCTAATGTGCCAATTAGAACGAGCACCGATAATCGTTGAGAACTGCGTGATTCATGCAGTGACATTCCTAAACCAAACCGAGCGCTTTTTTGGTCACGGAATCCTTCTTCAATCTGCATACGGGATGCATAGCATTTTACTATAGCTTGCGCTTGGACGTCAGAATCTGTTGGTAGAGAGGTTGCCAGTAACCATGGCTCACGCGAGGCCGCGGCCGCATCTCTACTAGGCTTATCACGCCTTGATTGGCCGAAGCGATTCAGAAGCTTTCTGTTTTTAGGTGGTATTTTTATCAAGACCCAATTGGCTACCAATGGGTTGGTTTTGGTAAACATGATGTTTTGCCACCACTGTGGTTTACTCTGAGCTTGAGCATAAATTTCTTTGCAAGACATCCAGTTATTGCCATTGTCTAAGGTATATAGGGTACGGTTTCGGATTCGACCAACATAGTCCCAATTCAAACTCAGCACATGTCGAAACCAAGGCACCCGAAAACCTGCATCGGTGACGATGTTAGGCTTACAACCTACTGGCAACATACTTTTAAGCTGTTTGAGAAACCTCAAATGTACAGTGGACTTCTCTTTGTGACAAAGTGGATGCACCTGTTCATACAGCGTAATCGAACGTCCCTCATAAGCTAATGATGCTCGTAGTAAAAAGTGACGTCGACAGGCATCCAAATCTGACCAATCTACTAGGATGACTGGGCGAGGCTGTGATGCGACGACAAGTTTCACTAATTCCGCATAAATCATCGGAAGCTCACCATATAAATGCTTATTAGAACACAGCCTATCAGCGCGCTTAATCCTATGTTTTTCATAGGCTTTGCTGCTTATCCCACGGCCTAGCTGAGTGACTGTTAGCTTGCTTTGATGCATTGCTCTTTTAACACAGGAGCCCAGTGCCTTTCGACGTTGAGAGTGCATATTAGGCGTGACGAGTTTGACGAAACGGGTTAGGATTTGCAGAGCATTCATGGCGTATCCTTGAAAGATTTGTTTGGCGATAGATCTGATCACCGAACGCCATGAATGTTCCTTTCGATTTTATCTTTTTGTTTCAGCTAATAATTTTGTGGGGATACCTCAGATTCTGACCCCTTTTATCCTTTTATCTTGCCCAAAGGGTAAATTGCTGGTTAGGACAATAGATACTTTTTCATAGCGTTTCGCTATCACATCGAACTGTAATTTTGATTCATGTGCACTGAATGGCTGATAACCTACTTCATCAACAATGAGTAATCGAGGAGATTGCACTGAATTGGGGATTAAAATGAAGGCGTATCTGGCGCAAAAATAATATTACCTGAAATCTGGAGAAAGCCGGTACACAGGACAATGTTCTGCAGCTTCTTCGAGCAATACGTTTGCCTGAGTCGTTTCGTCCAACAGTTTAAATGCCAATGCTTTTCTTAAATAAGCAGGGGGGGAGAGCTCAGTATTGCTAAGCTTCTTAAGCTCGCTAAGCCACTGTTCGTGATTTTGAGCGTCTGCTATTAACTGAATTTGATAATACAGGCGATACACTTGGTCATCCAAAGAGGTGTTGTCTCTTAGGTGGTCCCGCTCAAGAATCTTTAACGCTGTTCTAGAGGCTTCTTTGGCCTCTTCTAGACGATTGAGTTGTCTATATGCTTCGGCTAAATCTCCCCATTGTTGATGTATTCCAGCGTCTTGGTTACCAATGAGCTCTTGTACTTCAAGTCTTAAATCTAACGCCCGCTGATAGTCGCCTTGATAATAGTGAATAGCAGACAGCCCTTCTAAGGGCATATATGACTGAGGTGCCAATTGACGGGCAGTCTCAAACTTTTCTTGGGCGACGTCTAACTCAGACTTGCAAAGGTACATAAACCCCAGATTAGATAGAATTAATTCATTGGGCTTTATCGCAACCTGGGATTCCCAAGCCTTTATTGCGTTGTCTTTGTTGCCACTATAAAACTCCATAATTGCTAGCAGTTGAAAAGGACGCCAGTAATCTTCAAGTACCAATGCAGCTTGACGGGCAAAACCCAAGGCTTGATTTAGCTCATCTTTATCACCAGAACTGCGATACAAGTTGAAATATACGGTGGCCAAACCCATTAGTGCTTCAACATTACTGGGGTGCTCTTGAAGTAGGGTTTCAAACTGAGACCTAGCGAGGTCTCGCTGGCCAGTTTTATCATGTAAAAAGCCAAGAACCGTCTGAACATAAAGGTTATTTGGAGAAAGGGAGTTTGCTTGATGACATTGCTTCGTGGCTTGCTCCAGTAGCGCTTTTTCGTTTTCTCTCCAACTTTCATGGATGGATATCTCGCACAATAATCCATGCGCCGGTCCATAAAACGGGTGGTCACGCAGTAATTGCTCAATTAAGTGCTGTGCCTCGTTTAGTGCTTCAAATGACTGATAGTCTTCAATCAACTCTCTGGCTTTTAAATAATTGCGTTGCTGGCCTAGGCTCAGCATCGCTTTGCTCTCAATCGGTTTTTTGGTACGAACAAGAAGGTAGGTGTCTTGTTTTAATCTTTCTTGCACATAAGGGGTGGAATACAAGGTGTCTAACTGGTCTTGCTGGCTGATATTTTCCACCGACAATACTTGATCAAAAGTGCCATCAGATAGGTACAGCCTGATACCATTGTAGCGGCCAACAGAAATCGATTCTACCATTAAAACCCAATCACTCTGGAACGACTTAATGAGATCAGAGGGACTCTCTTGAAAGCTGTTTAGAGCAAGCGGGACGACAGTCACTTGAAACTGCTCGCTATAAAGAGTGCTTAACTTTTCTGCAATGAGGTAAAGCCGTTTATCCTGCGGGTAAATCAATAAGCTCTTTTTCATGCCCGGCAAACTGAAAGTTGAGGAGGAAGAGGGGCCTTGGCTCAGAAATCCGATACCCGCTAAAAAAACGATCAATAACCCCAAACCAATGTACAAAGGCACGCGAGTCTTGGGCTTGCTTTCTGAGGTTGGCTCGTCAGGCAAGGAGGTGGAGCGCTCCTTGTCTTCTGAACTTTGATACAAGGTGTAGGCTTTTACATTGAGCGCAGCAGCTATTCGTTCCAACGATTGAGGCTCAATGAGTATTCCTCTAAACGCTTTACTGACTAAATCTCTAGGTGCTGAATCAATACCTTCAATAGAAGCAATCTTTTCTGCCAATGCAGCTTGGGTTTTAAATCCTGATTGACGCAAAGCCTGTTCTAATTTCGCCCTAGATGCACGTACGCCTCTTTGCCGCGTTCTTTTTTCGTTATTCCTTGTATTGCTGCTACTTGGCACGGGTTGCCTGCTCCTGAAGACGTTAAATCCGTATAAATCCGCTTATCTACGTTTAGCTGCGGATGCATGGTTTTAATCCTAAGGCAAAGATGGTTCACGTTCAATTCCACAAATTAAAAAAAGGAACGTTAAATGAAAAGCTGCATCATCAAAAACGGCATAGTGAAAAACCATGTATCAAAGCTAGCTGTTATTTTTTTCTCTTTGTCACTATCCAACCACGCGCTGGCAAATGAAGCGGATTGTATTCAGGTTTATCCCTGGGCAGAAAAAGGCTATGAATGGGTTAGAAATGAAAGAGGGGGCTTTCATCAAGGCAATCGAATAATTAAGGCATTGGAAGATGAGTACTTTATTCCGGTATTTCATAAATCCTTAACTGAATTTAGTGAGAGTGACCTGGGTGCCTTGCAAACCCATCTCAATACTTGTCATAAAGCCGGTCGTGAGCTGGCACATAAAGCGTCAAAAGCAGGAGACCGAGCAACGGGGCAGGTGTATGTAATGGCGAATCAATTTATCGCCAGCGTACTGCGTTCAAAGTTAACTCAAAACCTTCCATCAAACTTCATTAATACTATGTTGAATCAGCAAGGTAATTTAGTGAAAAGAAAAGCGGCTATTGCCGATGCTGAACGTGCACTGAGCAAAGCCCGAAGCCTTGCCGCCAATTCAGATAGCTTGTTGTCATTGGCTCAGATGAAAGTTGCACCCTATCTGGTTTTTTTAAGTGAAGAGCACAAAAGTGCATTTCTTGATGAAATAACCAGTATTAACGCAGGTCTTAAAAAGCAGCTGGAGCAACAGCAAATCGCTGCATTTGACAGCTATGAAGATTCTCTAGCGGGTTTAGAGGCCTTTTTACAGGACAGAAAACCTAATAGACGCACGCGGGAGCGTATGAGAGGCAGTCAATCCAGAGAATTGGAGATGGCTATTCACGCCAAACTACAAGGTTTGTCAGAAGCCGCTATTTCAGATGCAGTAAATCAATTGGAAGGTTTTGACTCTACTCTTGAAGGGTTGCGATCGTTAATCAAGTTCCAGCAACGTGTCACATTGGCCCTGCGTCAGGCCAAAGCCATGGGAAATTATCGCTTTGACAAAGCCTATAAAACCAAGCTGGATGAGCTAGCTACAGCATCACTGAAGGAGTTTGAACAGGAGCTGGCGGGTTATGCCGTCAATAAGAAAAGCCTGACGACTATTAATCGCGCGGTACAAAGCCTGTTTTCTCAGCAACCATTGCCGGCCAACATTGAACAGTACAGAAAGGTCGCTTTGGCACAGGCAGAATCTATGCAAATTGCACTGACCAAACAGCGTTGCTATCAGGCTATTGCTGGCGTTCAAATAGACATGGACGACTTGGATGTCGGGTTATTGGATGGCAAAGGGGCCAGTACATTAGGGTTGTTTGTCTGTCGACTCGATGATCGAGGTTATGAGCTTATTAGCTATCAAGCACCAGGCTTTATTGGCAACACCCATGTCTTGAAGGTGAAAACCCCAAGAGGGATAACGTTAACGCTCAACTTAGAGCCATTGGAAGTCAACGAAGGTGAAGAATTACTGGTAGGCGTATTAGCAAAAGATGTGTCACAAGAAACAGAGTTCACCATAGCTCAGTGGCAGGATTATGCCCAACAATTGATCCCGTAATACTGTGTTTACACATGTGCAGGTGGTGACAAACTACCTGCACTCTCTTGCAAATACTGACGTATTGATAGAGCTAATAAATCAGATTTTGGACACGCAAAAACTGTCAGTGCCGGTTTGCCACTACACTCCCCGTCAATTCCTTGTGAAGATAATCAATCTTCACAAGGAATTGACCCTCTGGTACCACTATGCAAACTGAGCCAACGAAAGTCGGTTTTTTTTGTGTCTAAATTTATAGCTTAGCCAAATGCTTACCTAAAACATAGCCTTGCGTGTAGTTATGACCAAGGTTTAGTCCTGCTACTGTCATCGGATATTCAACTCCACCGAAAAAGTTGCCGGCGCAGTTTCCAGCAGCATAAAGCCCTGGAATAGGCTTGTCGTTAATATCGAGACATTGCAAATTCTCATTTACTTCGACACCAGAACAAGACATAGACATACCTAACAAGCGATGAATGCCATAAAACGGTGGCTTGTCGATAGTTTTTAAGTATTTGCTTGGCTTGCCAAATTCTGTAACTTTACCGGCTGCAACCATTTGATTGTAATTTTTGACTGTTGTTAGAAATGCTTCTACGTCAGTAATACCTAATTTTTCAGCGAGTTGTTCCAACGTATCAGCTTTCACTGTGTTGATAAGATCTACTTCTACGCCTTGGCGCTCAACGTCTTCTTCTGGCATCCATATTTTTAACTCTTCCGGTGACACCAGTTCTCCTGACCAGTCAGCCGCTTTACTCATGAAGTCTGCATCGAAGATCTGACAGTAATGACCTTTGTTTTGAGCATCAAGCACATAGTTGTTCATCAGCTCCATACCCAATGTCTCATCACAGAAACGTTTGCCGTTTAGCTTAATTCGCATAAATGGCTGATCGCACATTGGGCCAGAATCAAAGTCATGACACATTTTGGTGTGTCCTAGGTTTTCAATTCTACCGCCGGCCCATACAATCATTTTATGGCCGTCTCCTGTTCTACCTAACTTCTTAGGTACAAGGTTAGCGACATCCGGTAAATAATAGCCCATCATATCTGAGTCGTTCTGGTAGTCACCAGTGGCCACCACTACAGCTTTTTTCGCATTAAACTGCACATAGCCAGATTCAGTTTGCGCAATAACACCAACAACTTTGCCATTTTCAACTACCAGCTGTTTTGCAGGTGTGCGGAAAAAAGTTTCTACCCCTTGCTGTTCCGCCATTCTGCACAGTGATTTGAGAGCATCTCCGATATCATAAGGCTTAGGACCGAAAAACGAGGTCACAAAGTTAATTTTATAACCGTTTTCTTCCAGCAGTCCTCCGTGGGCGTTATTGCCTAAATCAGAAACTTGAGCGCCGGCAGCTTTTGATTTTTCTATTAACCAATTGACCGCTTCTCCTGAGTTCTGAGCCCAAGAGCTTAATAATCCGCGCTTTGGCCTGTGTCCAGAGTCAGCCATCAAGCGAGACAATAAGGCCTCTACATCTGCACTTTCGCTGTTTGCCAGATCAATGCCAGAACCCACATTACCGCAGGCTGAGGCATCATCCTCTTTTTGCAAAATTGCAACTTTGGCTCCAAGTTCGTTTGCAACAAGAGCACAAGGCACACCAGGTGTTCCTGCTCCAATAACCACAATATCGAACTCTTTTATTTCTTTGATATCAGTGATTGGGGCAGTTTTTTTTTAAAACTCGGGCATATCGGTACTGACATGTCCAATTACAGTATCCTTTTTATCAGACATTTTTTTCTCCAATTTCTTGTAACAGGCCTGCGGCTTGTGCCGCAGAAAAAACTTTCATTTAAAACTACAAATTAATTAGCTTTGTAATTAAATAATAAAGTCTTTTTTGTTTAGAAAAAGGGACTAAAATGTACTTCATTGTTTCATAAATCGAGCAAATAAATGGATAAAGTTACTGCGGCAAAAGTCTTTATTGATGTGGTACATTCAGGCAGTTTCACAGCAACTACAGAGCGGTTGGAGATGTCGAGGCCAATGGTCACTCGCTATATTGAGTCCTTGGAAGACTGGCTTCAGGTAAGATTATTACACCGCACCACGCGCAAGATATCACTTACATCTAAGGGAACACAGTGCTTACCTCAAATTGAAAAGTGGATGAACCAAGCCGATGAACTAGTTTCAATGACAGGCTCCCATGATAGATTAACTGGCACTATTCGCATTGCTACTAGCACATCCTTTGGATTTGCGAAGCTATCAGCGGCAGTAACCGCTTTTATGTAACGTCACCCTCAGATCGCCATAGACGTGGATTTGCGGGATGAAACAGCTGATTTAGTGGAGCGGCGGCTAGATTTGGCGATTAGGATTACATCAAACCCAGATCCTGCATTAATTGGTAAGCCGATAGGTAATTGCCAATCAATTTTAGTAGCATCGCCGGATTATTGTAAGACTAGTCCTAAGATTCAAAAGCCAGCGGACCTCGCTCAACATCAATGCTTGGGATATAAACATTTCGATTATCATACTTGGTATTTACAAAGTGGAACTGAGCATGCATCTGTGAACATACAATGCAGATACACAGCTAACGAAACCACTAACCTCCTGTATGCAACTCTGCATGGTGCCGGAGTTGCTTTGCTTCCAACTTACCTTACTGATCGTCACATTTCATCTGGTGAGCTTATTCATGTTCTGCCCAAATGGAAGCCTAAAGATCTTCAAGTGTATGCGCTTAATTCTTCGCGCAAAAATTTACGCCCCGCGGTGCGTCAACTAATTGATCATCTTGAATGCTATTTCCAAACATAGGTAAATTTTAAACCTGATGTTCAAAGCTTTAGCTTTTCCTTTATTTTTTAGAATTATTTTAGGTTTTTTTTAGGTTTTTTTGCTTCGCCATAAATATTCTAACGTTTCTCAAGTTATAAATTTAAAGGAATATTTGGAATGAAATCTGTTAGGAAAATACTTGTATCTATTGGACTGCTAGTTAGCTCATCAATATGTACAGCTGAAATTATCAGCTATCACGGATATACCCATGATACATCCACCAATTATGTTACTGGAGGTGGTTTAGAATGGTTGCAGTGGACAGCCACCATAGGACTCACGTTTAATGAAGCCATGGAGCAATATTCGGCTGATGGATACAGATTCGCCACCGCCAATGATATGCAAGGCATATTTAATAGCTTTGGGTGGGGAGGTACTCTTGACGTAACAACAGGTGGACGTCAGCTAGAAATATTAGTCGATGAAGAAGACAGTTTCGGCCTCGCTAATGAATTTATTGCTTTATTTGGTGATACCTATGATGCTTCAGGTTTGTTCTATAGCGTTAACGGTCGAGATCGACATGAATTAAGTAGAGTTTATTACCTAAACGGCGAAGCTTTTGGGAACCCATATATTCGCAGTTTTTCGGTCGCAGACGAATACTGGGTACAAACAGACTCTAGATATCCAGCATATTTAAGTCCTGGATGGGCAAGACTAGATAGAGATTATCTAGGATATTACGATACTATTGGTTATAGAGCATCTATGTATGGCATAGCCCTTGTGAGAGATGCTGCAGATGATGATACAACTTCAGTCTCTGAACCTGCACTGTCAAGCCTGTATTTACTCACATTTTTCTTGTTATTAAGGCTTAAGGCTAGATTTAGAAAAGTTTAATAGAGGTGAGTATATTGAGACAAAGGTGCGAGCGGAGTCTCCGCTTGCACCTGAAGTTTACTATTTTTTACCTTAACCTTTTAATGCCTTTATTTTTAAGTCCAATCATTAATAACAGGGCGCCTAGAATTGCGATCGACTCTGGTTCACTGACTTCTCTAACTAAGGCCACACTTACTCCTTCATAGACTTCATCAGGCATGTAGAATGTATCTTCAAACAAGAGCGCGGCGTTATCGTATGAAGTGCCTTGATAGGTCATATCTGACTGAATGATTGCGCCATTAAAAAATCCGTTACCATTACTATCTTGGCCATAGATAGCGGAACTGAATGAACGAGCTAACTCCCCTACCCCTGAATCACCGCCATTTTCGTAAAAGCTAGTCCCTAGAAATGCAATAATGTCATCATAAATAGTAGCTGCATCGACCAAAGGGAGTATTTGTAAATAAGACTCTACTTCATCACTGCCAAAAAAATTCGCTGGCGCAATATTGAAACTGTTAAAAAGATCTGCCATTTCGACATTAGTGGCTAAACGCCAACCTTGTGAGCTGTATGAAGTTAGTGCGTCATTCACAGAAAGTTCTACGGTTTGGTCCCAGCGTAACCATTCAACTCCGCCACCTCTAAAAACATTCTCCCCTGTGGTATATTCATAATCGCCAAATTGTATGGTTGTGGCAGTTGCAAAGAAGCTCCAAGTCATTAGCCACATTAACAACATATAAGATGTTCGCTTTTTCATTCAATTCTCCATTTCAATAGTAAGTTAATTACCGGCACTCGATACGGCTGTTACTTGAGTTCCTAGGAGAAATGTAAAAAAAACAGATTAAAAAGAACGGAAAAAAACTAAAAAAAACCTAAAACCGAATATTTAAGCATTTAAATTTATATCTTTAGCCTGTTAAGTTACCTGTTGTATAGAAATAAATGTTAAGACAAAGCAAAAAGTTCCAATTTGATATTCATTTTAAAGCGTTACCAACTAAATACCGATATTCGCGACCATGGTAGGTGGCCAATAATCCATATTGCTCTTGCTGTTTTAAAACTTCATTTTGCCATTGATCTTTATTAATAGTTGGATGTGTGAGCAAAAACGACAACAAGTGAAACCCTACTTGGGGTTTTTCGTCGGGCTCAATGGTTTTCCAGATCTGTTCTAGTCTTGTCGCTACTTTGGAGGGGTGGAATTTTTGATAGAAGGTCAAGGCTTCTAGCAAGGCAAGTTTCACTTCGGGTTTATCTGGACTTAGTTCAAGGGCTTGCTCAAAAGACTGGATAACGGTGTCATAGGAATCCATTTGATTTTTACTTGCATATGCTTGTAGTAATTGATTCGTACCCAATATTTGATAACCAGAAGCAGCTTGAGGATTTAGTTCTATCGCATGTTTGAGCCAAGCATCAATTTCATCTAGTAAGACGCCCGCTGCTTCATACCGGTTTGATTCTAGATACATGCGAACCGTTATTTGTGCGCATTGAGACATGGTGTGCCAAGTGCTTGCCAGATTGCCTTTTAATTCATGGCCTTTTGTCGCTATGTCTATGCATTCTTGGCCAGCAACAATGGCATTTCCGTTGTTCGCAAACTCCTCATAATGCTTGTAATAGTACAAATTCATAAGATTAAAGTGTGGCCAAGTATAATCCGGTTGAATCGCAAGAGCTTGCTGTGCTTCTGCAATCCCCTGTTGCACTAGGGCTATAGCACTTTGTCCGCGTTCAAGTTCTATTTTCGCTAGGGAAGAATTTAAGGCCGCTAAATTATTGTGTACTTGTTGTTTGCGCTCTGAATGTTCAAGCGCTTTTGCGTAATTAAGACGAGTCTTGGCTAACGCTTCTTCATAGGGTTCATTATTGGCGGCTAATATTTTAGTCAGACTTTGATAGGCATTTCCGTTGTTTACATAAGCGTTATAGTAATCGGGCTTCATCTCTATGCTTGACTCATAATGTTGAATACTTTTGAGTAGCATAGGCATAGAATCAAGATCTTGTGAACTCAAATAACTAGCATAAGAAGCATATAATCGGCCTAGGTTGTGGACAAAATCTTCGTCATCAGGAAAAAGCCGAATGCCGTCTTTGAATAAATTTATACCTTTTTCAAAATATGGGATAGGAGACTGCCCTTTTCTCGCTAAAGCAACCCCATAGCGCCGCATTGCTATTGCATAGTTACCTATAATCTCAGAATTATCGGGATACAGAGAAAGCGCTTTTTCTGCAACTATTTGTAGCTGTTCAAATGCGATTTCTGGATCAGAATCATAATAGAGCGAGTCATTTAATTCATAGCTCCATAAATTTAAGCTAACAATTAACGATATTTTGTCATCAGGCACACTCGCCAGGCCTTTATCGACATAGTTACGTCCTAATTTTAAATAAGATAGTCGCTGGCTTCTTTCTTTTATCGAACCAGCTGCCATAAACAGATATAACTCAGCGGGTTTGCTCAATAACCTAGGATCTTCGCTTATTTGTGTTAGAGCGACACATGCGGGTTCGGCCTGTGCCGCAATTGACTCGATATTCAGTAAAATATGATTTGCATACAACATGGCAATATCAAGGTAGCGATCGCATCGCTCTGTATAAATTGCTAACTCTTTATCTGAAACGGGTTCTAGCGTAAAAGGGATTTCCGATACAATTAATCGGGACAACTTTTGGATAATTTCTTCTCGTTGAACTTTGTATTCACTTATAGGGCTATCAATGACTTGAGATAAAATGTGCACCCCTGAGGTCCCATCAATCAACTGTAGAGTCAACCTGAGCGTATCGTCATTTTCCCGTATACTGCCTTCTATAAAAAATCGGCTGCCTAATGACTGAGATATTTGCTCTGGCGATAATTCTTCGGTACTTATGGAAGATGCCAATGTTCTAGAGATAACTTTTAATGCTGGATAATTGGTGAGTTGGTGGGTTAACTCTTCAGTAAACGATTGCGCTGAATTTTGAATTAATGTGTCATCGCTAAATGCTTGAAAAGGTAATACCGCAATGGTTTCGTTGAATTCATTTGAATCATTGATAAATATATAAACAGCAAATGTGATACAAGCAATTATTCCAAGAGCTATTGCAACGACTTTTGAATTGAACACAGTCTGAGTCTGCGAACTCTGCTCTTTTTTGCCGTTTTGGTTTGATATCGTTACATCACCTTGAAGGCCGTAGCCTTTTTTAGGGATTGTGCGAATGATACTGGAGGATGATATCTGCTTAATTCGACTTCTTGTTTGACTCACCAAGTTTGTTAAGGAATCATCGCTGACAATTCTGTCATCCCATATTTTTGTCAGTAAATCATCTCTACTTAGTTTGTAATTTTCAGCAGACAAAAGCAGTTGAACAAGCAATAAAGATTTGTCATCCAAATCAACTTCTAAAGCTTCAGAATTATCAGATCCATTCTGAGGAATTGCCGGATATGCTTTGGCGTTTTTAAAGTCTATTATTATGTCGGCTATTTTAACGATAGATTGCTCATACGTTTCCATTTCACATCCGCTTCATCTTTCCCTGATTCAATTTTAATCATACACAAAAAAAGCAGTTTATAAAATGTGCATGTCATGTGCCTAGACAGTGTTCATGATTAGGCGCGTTAATTCCAAACTTTGGGTGATATTTTAATCTTAAACTTAACAATGCTTTTTTTTAAACTTCATATTGACTAAATTTCAAACACCATATTTAATTGCAGGATGATGGATAATATGTAGATGTAGAAAATGGATTTTAAACCCTTCGTTTTATTTGCGGTTGTTTCTTTATTAGCAGCTTGTGGGGGTGGTGGAGGCAAATCATCGGGTGAGACAATAACACCTCGTGCAAATACACCACCTTCTGTAAATGCCGGTACTGACGCATCATTTGATGAAAATTCCACTGTTACTATCTCTGCAACGGCATCTGACTCTGATGGTTCGATTGTAAGTTATGCATGGACGCAAATTTCCGGGTTCTCAATAAATATATCTAATGCAAATACGGCGTCTCTGCAATTTAATGCGCCTGACGTAACCGGCAATCTTACTTTAGAGTTTAGAATAACTGTTACCGATAATGATGGATCTAGTAGCTCAGATACAATTGTAATAACTATCGTGGACTTGAATCCAAACTCCCCGCCTGTCGCTCAAGATATTGTGTTTACCAGTGACCTATCATCTCCCTATATCAATGTAACACTACTGGCAACTGACGCAGACAATGATACCCTCAATTATATATTGGAATCAGAATTTGATGGTGAGGGTTATGAACAAGCATTTATTTCTGATCAAAAGCTATTTATTACCATGGAAAACAGTTCTGTCGAAGAGGTAAAACTTTACTACCGTGTAACAGATGGTATAGCGTTTAGTGAAACAGCTTCGGTTACTATAATCAAAGAAGAAACCACCGATAGTGGAACAGGAGCTGAAGAAACCTCTTCAGAAGACTATGCAGGACTGCCCAATGCTTTGGGCGGTAACTATCTGCATACAGGCCCAGAAAACACTTTACCTACGTTTGTCGATTTGTCGCCACTATTCCCTCTGCCAGGAAATCAAGGTCAACAAGAAAGCTGTGTTGGATGGGCACTGGGTTACGCAATTAAATCCTATCAAGAGCGAATTGACAATAATTGGGAATACACAGAAGAAACCACCTTCAGTCCTGCTTGGATTTATAATCAGATCAACAATGGAGTTGATAATGGATCAAATACATTCAATGCACTAAATCTTTTACAAACACGTGGTGCAGCGTCCTTATTGCGTATGCCTTATGATCAAAATGATTTTACGACGCAGCCTAGTGGAGCAGCAATTGCTGAAGCTGTTCATTATAAAATTGACACCTATGCCAGAGTAGATATTAATCAAGCTCGCCAAGCTCTGGCCAATTATTTTCCTGTATATTTTACCATCTCCGTGTATGACACCTTTGACGCCTTGTATAATTCGGGTGAAAATGCTGTATATAACTCTATATCAAATAATCGACGTGGTTATCATGCGGTGGCTGTAGTTGGGTACGATGACAATAAATTTGGTGGCGCCTTTAAAATAATGAATTCTTGGGGACAACAATGGGGTGATAAAGGTTTCGCTTGGATACCTTATGACATGGTTGCAAGTGTGGTTTCAAGTGCGTTGGTTGTATTGGATGAAAACTCTGATCCTAATAATGATTTACAAATTGAAATCCCTATACAAACAGAGCGACCGAATTTGCTAATTAAAAACTGGGATATTGAACTTGATGAAGTAAGAGATAACCCTTCTTTTTTGTATTATGAAGCTACGAATGATGGCGGTATTGCTACCTCATCGAACGACCATTTTGTGATTTCTCTCTACATGTCCAATGACCAAAACTTTAACCTTAATGACCGAGTTCTCTCTTACGATTATATAGAGCAGCCAATAAATCCGGGGGCTTCCCTAGTGAGAAGCAGGGACGACCAAAATGCTGCCTATGTATATTTCCCTGAGTTTGTTGAAACGGGAGATTATTATCTAGCCATGGTAATAGATCCTTTTAATCAGATTGAGGAAATATATGAGCAAGACAATGTTACCGCATCCGAGCAAAGTATTTATTTAGAGAATTCGCCTCAAGTGGATTTTGCCATTGATAATTGGCTCGTTGAATGGATTGAAGATGGCGATGGTACCGCAACACTTGAATACTCGATTTCTAATATTGGCCAGGCACCAAATCAATCAGCTTGGTTTACTGTTGAAGTATATCTGCATACAAACCCCACACCAGATTTGTTATTCCATGGAACTGATGGCGCTTACAGAGTGCATTCAGAAGCGGTAGAGGTGTCTTTAGCACCTGGTGAACAAGTTGTTAGAGACGAAACTAATGCAACAACGTTTAACATTGCCATGGATCATTGGGCTGGAACTCCGGAAAGAGTGCCTAGCGGCACGTATTATGTGTCTCTGCAGATAAACTATGGTTGGGATGATGAACCAACCTCTGGATTAGCTAATAATATTTCAACAGCATATAACAGAGTTGGAATAAGTAGCCTATTTGTATATTCCACTGGTACTAACAATGACAAATCCCAAGCTTCTAAAACTACGAATAAAGGTTCGGTTTATAATGGCAAACAGATCGATACTCAACGAATATTGACTAAAAAAATATCAATAAAAAATATTGATGGCATACCTCGTATTGTTGCTGTAGAAGATATACCTTCAACACAGAGACATTCAAAGAGTAGGTCCATTGAAACAACTAATGTAAAAATTCGGAAATCGCCTAGTTTACCTCGAAAAGTATTAAAATCAGGAATAAATGGACGAATAGCACCTGTAAATCAACGAATAGCATTACCTAAGCAAACGAGATAGGGCATTCAAAGTAATAATTATTGCTTGATAGATAATTCATTTAAAACATTCATAACCTCCTAAGCCTTAGGCAGTGTGCGCTTAGTAAGTATCAAATGAGAATTTGCGGCGGTGACGGCAAACACAGCTTCCAAATAAGTTCGGGGAGATATTAGATCCTTTTCCAGTTGTTTTTGAAGAGAAGGAATCAAAGCATCTGTTTCTAGCCCTAATTCTTCAATTTCAATTAAATTATCAACATTGCTCCACAGTAACATGTGTAGTTTTTCATTTACTGATAAGTAATGTTGTAAACCTTTATTATATTCAAACAAAGCTGTCCGCAACGATTGAGGTTGGATTAGATCCAATTTCCCAGTAGATACTAACTCTTCATAAGTAGGAGAATCTCCTAAGGGTAAAACCCAATGAGTAGCAGGTGATACAAGATCAGCAATAGGCTTGGGGTTATCTGCATAGTCACCGGTTTTTAAATAAGATGCCAATAACTTAGCGTTTTCTAGGGTGGATTCTATGCGAGTGATATTACTTTTTAAGTCATTTATTATGATATTGAAATCATGCTTTAACCGTTCTTGTATAACAAGCGTTTGCTGGAATTCTTCTCGTTCTTTATTCCAATTTGCTACTTGAAGACCAATAAAAACACCAAAAACTACAATGATAAAATCGAGTGATACTGCCACCCAGTTTTGTTCTTTCAAATGCTTTGAAAAATTTTTAAGTAGCATAATAGCTTCTCCTTCAGCATGCAGTACTTCCTTTTGTTGATACCATATTATGTGAAATCTGGTGGAATTTTCTACTATTTAATGAAAAGTATAAATAATCTGCTTTTGAGCATTTAATCAACTGAAAAAGCGGGAATTATTTCAAATAAAAATTCATAACTTATTCATACATTTATTTATTTTTTTGAATTTTTTATTATATTTTGTATGATAAAAGCATCTCATTTTTTCGGCTTTGATCTACAATTAAACAAAATCGAAAATTTGTTTGGTTTCGAAGGGAAACATATAAACTTATAAGGGGGCGTTATGCAGACAATTAATAAAAAGCTCCAAGCTATTCAACATGAAGTTCATTTACTGACAGAATACTGCTTAGAAACTGGGGACGAAAAAACCCGCCAATTGTTACTTGAAGTATTAGAAATACTAGATATTACACATAGTTCACTACAAGGTAAGTCTTTAAGAGGTTTTTCAAATCATTCCTCGACGCACATTAAGTCTCATTGATCAGTTGTGTGCGTTATGCTGTAGACCTTGTAACAATTGCTCTATGATTAACTGCACATCATCGAATTTATCAGCAGTGGTATAAATACTGAAATTAGAATTTAAGCTAATATCTAAACCTTGCTGTAAATCTTTAAAGCTTGATTCCAATACCCTTTGGGTCCTATGCATGAAGGCAGTAGCACTTTTTTCGTCGATGTTTACTAAACATAAAATTATTTGTTCAGGTGCTAATCTACCTACAATGTCGTCTTCTCTGGTTACACTTGAAAATGTAGAACTAACTTTAGATAAAATTAAATCGCCTTTAGTGCCACCTAATAATCTATTTACTTCCCTAAAATTCCCTAAATCAAATATGGCCAGCGCATGCGCCTTATCAGAATGAGGCGTTGATAATTTTTCTACTTTCTCAATAAAACTGCTTAAATTGAGTAAGCCTGTTACTTGATCAACTTCGGGATTGTTTTTTATCTGCCGGCGATAAAGATAGAACGCAACTATAGCTATTAGCAGAAGAAGACCAAGGATTAAGGCAACTGAATATGTTTTGACTTCTTCAGCTTTCTTTACTTTGGCCTCTAAGCTACTAATTTCTTGATAAAGCCCGCTGATGCCAAACTGAGTACTTCTAGTTAGCACCACTTCTTTATCTTGTTGCATCTTTTTGACGTATTTGTCGAAAGCAACGCCTGCATTTTCTGGATTTTTAAGAAATAACCAAGCCCTAACTTCAAATTCAATATGTTTTTCGTTTAAATATCTGGCTGTGGGGTATTCTTTAATTGTATCCACATAGGTAAAAACACATTTTTTGTCTTCTTTGTATAAACAAATAACGGCGTCATACCATCCGAATAAAGCATCATAATAAGGGTTGTTGACCTTATTTTTAAATTTTTCAAGCTCGTTGAGAGATAACTCTAACTCTGAATACTCCTCGAGATCATAATGAAAAGCCACTTTTTGTAAGTGATACCAAAAATTAGTCAGCGGCGTTTTGATATTTTGATTTATTTCATCAAATTCTTTTAACCGAGCCCTAAGCTCATCATATTGACCACTTGCTCTAAGAGAGACTAGCGCACTAACAAGAATCGATAGTTGATTACTTCCGTTATAAACTTTTAACCCTAGTTCATGAGCTTTTAGAAATTGTTCAGCGGCTTGTATATGCATGCCTGCATCTGCAAAAATTAACCCAAACGAGTTGTGCAAATGCGCAAGCAGCTTAAAGTTTTGTGAATTGCTGTATTCTTCGAGTAAAGCATAAACATTTTCAACAATACCACTGAAATGAGTATCGTAGCTACATGCTGTTAATAATCCTAATTTGGCACTGACATTTATATCTTCGAACTTACCTTCAGATACTTCCCTTGCTCTATAATATAAATTACATCGTTCATTTAATTCTTGAACATCATAAACAAAACCTAGTTGATACAAAGCCATAGCATAGGATTCACTTTGTTTATCAATCGTAGGATTTTCTACAATATTTCTTAAAATGTCTTGCGCCTCTAAATGACGGCCAATGCAGATAAAATGATGGGTTTTAATTAATTGAAGTTCTAATTTTTGAATAGACGTATTTTCAGCGCTAGACAAATAATCATCTACTTTATTAGCCTGCTCAGGATCTGGACAATCATAAGTTAATGATCTTGTATCGTTTATATAATCATCAATTGAAGTGTTTGCAAGCGCTATCTTACTAGAAAGAACTGCACACAAACATAAAATAGCACCAATACTTTTCAAAGGATTCTCTTTTCTTATTATTTATTGAGTACGACTCATCCTGAGCATTAATAGACTAAAGTTTAGCGGTTAGAGAAATAAATATCTACCTCTGTAAAATCCTAAAATAAAAAAGACAACTAAATTAACAAAAAACCTATCAATTAAAATGGAGCCGTAGTTCATTTTTTTAAGCCCCTACATCCCACGAACGTCAACGCCTAGCAACCCCCACTAACAATGGAGTCGTAGTGCATTGTTGCTATCCCGTGATTTAAATAATGGAGTCGTAGTTCATTGTTTTAGCATGGCTGGAGGCTTGGTGCTTGTTGGGTTACAGAGCAGTG